>DOWS01000046.1 GCA_003519445.1 Candidatus Daviesbacteria bacterium | reverse complement strand
AACTATAGTTTTGAAACCAGTTCCATGTAGCAGGTAATTATTCCCCCAATGAGCATATAACTCCTTTGCGATTTGCCCAGAAAATTGCCAATACAATGAATCTGGACACATCTTTAATAAAACCAATTTCATTTTTAAATTTATCAAGAAAAAGGGTTGCGCCAAGACCCAAAAATACCTGGTTAAGTACAGAAAAAATAGAGTCTCTTGGATTCCATATCACTAACATAGATGAAGCATTAAAAAGATTTAAGAATCAAATGCTCAATGGGTAAAAATTATGCAAAATGTCCTATTAACCTCAACGCTACATGATCCAAAAGGAGCGCTATTAAAACCTCTGCAACAGGCAGTGGATGTTGTTTTGTCAAATTACCGCGGGTGGGTTTTCAGTATTACTGCAACAACAGATCCTCTTGTAAAAGAATTGCTTAGATCTAAAGGAGAACGGGGAATTTATATTACAGAGCCTGATTTAACAAGCCCCATCGTTGACAACGAAATTGAAAATAATCACCTGAATGCCTTGCGCAAAGCACTTGCTGTTACCAGGGAATTAGGAATTAGTAAAATTCAATATACTGATTGGGACAGAATTGTTGTTGCCGCAAAGTATTATCCAAAGGATTTGTCAGAAATGGCAGAAATGGCAGCAAATATTGGCGATACCGGTAGCTACTTAAATCTCCGCAGGAGTCTAAAAGATTTTTTAGCTCATCATCCCCCTTTAGTCCATACAGAGACGGAGTTCAAAGGATTATATAGTAAAGCATTTGGAATACCGCTAGATATTGGCAGTACTGCTCATGTTATGTCGGCTGATGTGGTAGAAGAAATACTAAGACGCTCTCCAGAGATGGAACCAATTAGTTTCCCCCAACCCAAATGGATTATTATTGCAAAAGAGGGAGGAGCAACTATCAAATCTGCTGAAACTCATAATGTATTGACATTTGAAACACCGTTACAATTTATTATGTCGTTAGACGCTAAAATTACAGGAGATTATTCTTTATTACAACAAGCTTATATGACTACTCTTGGAGCCGCAAGCAACAAAAATCCTAAAGAATGGGGATTACGCTTTGAAACAGAAAGGCAGTATCTTAAACTTTTACAAAATCATCTGAATATATTTGGTTTTAATCTCCAAAAAGAAGAAAGTTTTCAAAGAGAATTGCAAAGATCGTTACAATATCTTAAGGGATGGCAAGAGACAATGACGAAAACACTGGAAGGATCCGGCAAAGGGCCGGAACGAGATAATTAAGGATTTATCTCCTTAAGCGTCTGTTCCTTAATATCTATAAACTCTCCGTTTTCTAATTTATAGGCGTAGAAATCATTAACATCGTAAACTATAGCATCGTCAGACTTTTGGACTTCCTTCTTATCCATCTCCATACAAATTCCTTTGTAAACAAATTCCACTTTCGCGTCACTAGATTTAACAGCTTTTCTTAAAACATCCTTATTGCTTATACCTGAAACGCAACCACCCAAACCATCTGATCTTCTAATATGCATCCAATATTCAAAATGATCTAAAGACAGTGCGTCCTGGTAATACTGTTTAGAATATTTAACATCATTTTCTATATCAAAATAGACAAAAAGGTTTCCGCTTTTATAGCGGCCGCCGATTTTTGCCAGTAATTTATCCTGCAGTAATCCTTGATCGGTAATCTTGACTCTTTGCGGATTTATACCCATAAAAGCTCTGGTAATTTCCATCCCGCTTGTTTTATATAAAACGAAAATTATGGCACATATAACTAATATGGCAATACTCCTCAACGCACTTGTATATTTTAATTTCTCGTAGAACAAAACTAGAACCGCAGATATAAATAACGAAAGGCCTATTGGGGGTATAATTAAGTACCAACTAACACTGGTATAATAACCTATCAATGTCCCTATAACTAACCAAGTTGGCCACAAGAAAGCAACCGAAAAAACCGGGCCTACCCACAAAGCCATAAGTAAAGGTTTATTGCTTTCGGATTTTTTCCATTCTAAAAATGCAAAAAAGGATACAGTAAATACATAAAGAGCCACTAATGCCGGGTATTTGGTAATTAGATAGAAAGAAGGATCCATAAACGATCTAAGCTTATCTGGTATATAAAAATGGTGACTTGCTACAAAAAACATTAAAACATCCAGAATAAAATTTGTGGCAAAAACTAAAATGAAAAATTTACCGGGCTTTTTTGAAATTATTATTGAAATCAATATAGTTACAAAAAAGAAAATTGCAGAGCTCCTGAAAAGCAAAAACAGATACTTGCCAAAATCCATGAAAGTTGCCATATCAATAAAACCAAAATATTTCCAAAAATCCGTAGTCAAAAGCGAATAACCGATTCCGGCGAATGGAACAAGGAGATTATGCCAATTACCGTCAAGAATTTCTTTTAAAATAATAGGCGGGCGGGAAGCAAATGGGCAGCATGAAGAAACAGGAGCAGATCTTGCAATCAAAAAAACCGGAATATAAAAACATAAAAGTCTTAATAGGGAAAACTTTAAATTCTTAAGACTTCCAGACTTTACTAACCAAAATATTTCTACGAGTAAAACCAGAAAAAAAATTGGGAACATCCTTGATGGGGAAAGAAGAAAAGTAAGAAGAAATAAAAAAGACGAAAGAGCAACAAGAAAAATCGACTTTTTAGAAATCGCATAATAATAAACAATTAAGAATATATTTAATGCTGATACCGCCAAATACTCCCCGCCTTTAATTACCATTATCAAAGGTCCTGCCGAGCCGGCGCTAATTGCGTAGAAAATAGTAGTCAAAAAAGCAAGCAGTTTATTTCTAAACAGAATCAATACCAATGGAAAAAGTGTCAAAGTAGCTATGCCTTTTAATATTACATTGATAACATGAAAAGCTCGATAATTATAGCCCAAAAAATCGGATAATATCCCTATATAATATATTTGTGCAGTAGTGTGCAGGCCACCACTGCCCGTCCAAACATCTACAAATCTTAAAAAGGGGTTAGGATAGAGATATTTATAACCTGTAAGCATAGTCCAATCTTCTACAAATAATCTGTATTGAATGATTGGTTGTAAGAGGGTAAATTGGATAAAAAAAACTAAACCGATTAAGAACAAAAATATCCACAATTTCATTTTCATATACCTGTTAAATTAAGCTGTTAAAAAAGTAGCCTGTTTCAATTTCAGACGGTGCAGAATATATTCTATTAAAAGCTGCATATTCTCAAACCCGTGCTGAATAGACTTAGAAAAATTGGGCGAGATGGCCTCTTTGTTATATTTTTTGGAAACCGGCACTTCGGCAATTTTGAAACCGAAATAAACCGCTTGAATAATAAGTTGGGGATCAAAAATATATCCATTGCCGTTTTTCATAAAGGGAATCACTCTTAATAATTTAGCAGTATAACCTCGGTATCCTGTATTAACTTCAGATAAATTTAAACCCAACACTAGATTAAAAAGTACTGCTATCAATTTTAACGAAATTGATTTATATCCCGGAGTTTCGTTAACCCCCTTTGACAAAAAACGCGACCCTAAAATCAGGTCTCCTTTACCGGCTTTTAAAGCATTAATAAATTTTGGCAGGTCCCGGGGATCATACTGGCCGTCAGGGTGAAGCATAATTACATATTTTGCCCCTGAATTTATTGCATTAGTATATAAAGTTTTTTGGTTTGCTCCATACCCCAAGTTTTTTGTATGAATAATCGGCTTTATACCTAATTCTTTTATAACTGCTACGGTATTATCCTTTGATCCGTCATCAACTATGATAACTTCATCAACTAATCCTGTGGGTATATTCTTATATACTTTTTCAATTGTTTTCTCTGAATTATATGCAGGAATTACCACTATAACTTCAGAACCTTTATTTTTATAATGTATCATTTTACTTAACATGTAACTGATTCAAAACACTCTCTTTAATATCAATCAGTTTTCTATCCTTAATTTTGAATGCATAAAAGTGATCTTGAGTAAAAAATAAGGTTCTTAAGCTACTTTTTCCTTCAGTTATACATAAACTCGGGTAATTAAATCCTTTTATTCCATTTTGAGCTTGAACCAATTTCCTTAATTCTACCATGTTACTATCTTCAAAGATTACTCCAATGCAACCGTCAACTATTTTGTTATCACGAAAATGCATAAAAAAAGGAAGGCTTGTCAGAAATCCCTCTGAATAGAACTGCCCATTACCGCTAATATCCGAAGTATCAAAATAAACCAAGATTAAATCTCCCACCTTGTAATCTTTCAAAACCCGTCTTGCTTCCTCTTGCATTATAATCTGTCCCACCGCACCACGGCCATCCTTATTTAGACTGGAAAACCTCTGCCGGATCTCGTGACTACTCATTCCAAAAATCAAGATAATAATCAAGAATGGTAAAAAAGCTAACAATTTTAACCGATGCTTTATCTTTTCATAGATTGACACTAAAAAAGTTGCAATCATAAGGGAAGATCCAATTGAGGCAACCACCAAATAATAGCTTGTACTGCTAAATCCTGTCCCCAAGGGTGCAAAAACCCATGTCAGGAAAGTAAAAATAAACAAAAAAACTGAACCAATCCAAAGTAAAGCTAAAACTCTATCGCTCCCCCCCCATTTTAACCAATTTAGAAATACCATAAAACCGGATACCACTATATATCCTCCAAAAATTACTGAATAAAGATTTGAGGGATCATAATTTACATTTGAAGAAGTAATTCCTAAGTGGTGAAAAGCAATAAAGAAAAAAAGTATTTGCAGAATAAAATTCAATGCGGTAGTCAGAATAAAAAAAAGGAGTTTCCGTTTTGGAATTCTTGACCAAGCTACTGCTGCAGTTAATGCTCCACAAATAATTGTGGGTCCTCCTGATAAAAAATACAGATAATTTTTAAAATTATCTGTTATTAACAAACCGAAAATTTTACCCCAATAATCATTGGCTATGAAAGTGTAACCTATTCCTGAAATTGGTGCTAAAACATAAAACCAATTACCTTTTGAAACTTGTTCAAAGACTCCAAAAGGACCTCCGGCATTCCCTAATACGGAAATGGGAGAATATAGAATTAAAACAATAAAGGGCCAATAAAGAACTACAAGCCTGATAAAAGACTTTTTAATTGCAGTCCAATCAAAGTGTTTTAATATCAAAAATATTTCAACCATAGGTGGAATTACTATAAGTGGGAAAATTCTAATTGGTGAAAAAGCCAAAGATAGAATAAAAAGAATAAATAAAAGAAGGTGGTATTTTAATCCAACCAGCTTATCTACAATTATCAGATAGTACACTATCAAAAAAAGGTTCATCCAAATGATGGCTAAATAATCGCTCCCCTTAACAACAAGCTCTAAGGGGCCTACTGTTGAATGACTAATAGCAAACAGAATTACGGATAAAACTGCCAGTAACTTGTTTTTAGACAGTACGAGAATTAAAGGGTATAAACTTATGGTGGCAACAATCTTAAAGATTAAGTTAACAAAGTGAAATGAATAATAATTCAAGCCAAAAAGGCTATCCAAAAAACCCATATAGTAAACCTGGTATGTGGTATATATTCCCCTTTCAGCCCAAACCGATACAATTTGAGAAAGAGGATTCGTGCCAAGAGCCTTATAGGAAAAATATAGAATCCAATCATCCGGCTTAAAACCCAAAGTCAGCGAATCACTTAACAGATAATAGTTGGAAATAGCAACCGTAACTATTAATAATGCAAGCAATACCGTATTTTGAACTAATTTAATAGTTTTGTTCATTGAAATTATTATATAATAAATCCCACGAGATGAAATCAAAGAATAAACTAAGATGCCCGCAGTGTCAAACAAATACTACCCTAACTCTACCTACACTCAACCAAAAATTTCATATTCTTTATTGCAACAACTGTTTTCTAGGATTTACCTATCCTGTACCTAAAAATATTGGAAAATATTACTCTGATATTTATTGGAAAAGTCCCGGCGTAACCGGAATATTAAAAGAAATGTTATATCAATTATTCCAAGCCCGTAGAAAAAAATGGATAAAAAAATACTTAAGTACAGGGAAAATTTTGGATGTAGGCTCTGGCGAAGGAATATTCGGTAGATCTTTATCCAATCAATTTAAGGTAATTAATTTAGACATCCCGGGTGCTGAAATTAAAAACCCAGATGTCATTAAAAAAGACTTTATTAAGTGGCAAATAAAACAAAAATTCGATGCCGTGGTTTTTTGGGAAAGTCTGGAGCATATTTCAAATTCTGCAGAATATATTAAAAAAGCAAGCTCGCTTCTAAATAAAAACGGTCTTATTATGATTGAATTTCCCAGATATAACAGTTTAGAATCAAAAATATTTTCAAAATATTGGTTTCATCTGGACCCCCCCAGACATTTATCTCATCTTACGATAAAAGGACTCATTAAAGTACTTAAAAATAATAATCTTAAGATACTCTCTTGCCAAAGTGTCATAGCCCCTGAATACTCATTAGGTGGTTTTGTGGCCAGTATTTTGGCAGTTTTAAGAATTAATACTTCAGCCTTGTTTAAAAAAAATGTTTCCCTGCTTTACTTAGTAATTGCCTCACCAATACTGATGATAGTGCTTCTTTGGCAGATTTTTTTGTATTTGATTAATCAGTCCCCCATTGGGTTAATTATTGCTAAAAACAAGAAAGAGAAAAATTATTAATATTTTTGCTTGCCAAATTTTTGATTTGGTGATAATGTTTGCCAATAATATCATATGAAAAAACGACTAAAAATTATTACAATTTTTTTAGCATTTAATGCTTCCCAAACTCTGGAGAAATTTTATCATGATTTTCCTAAAAATTTAGTTGATGAGATAATCTTAGTTGATGATGCATCCAAAGATAAAACCTATATGCTGGCGAAAAAACTAGGGATTCACTCATACCGTAATTCATTTAATTTAGGTTATGGAGGTAATATGAAAAAGGCTTTAAATCTGGCCCTTAAAGCTGGAGCAGATATAATCATTGATATTCATCCGGATGGTGAATATAAGCCTTCTGCTATCCCATTGGCTATTAAAAAGATTAAATCCGGCACAGAGTTTATTTTAGGCAACCGCTTCACAACTCTAGACAATCCGTTAAGATCCGGCATGTATTATTGGAAATGGATACCTATTAGATTATTAAATTATATAGACAAAATTATGCTGGGAGTAAATTTAGATGACTTTCATCAGGGTTTTAGGGTATATACCGCAAAAATGCTGGAAAAAATAAATTATCAGGTAAATTCTAATAATTATTTATTTAGCTTTGAACTAATTGCCCAGGCGGTTTATCATAAAATCAGAATAGCTCAAGTGCCTGTTGAAACGAGTTATATAGGTAAAAAAAGGGGAGCCAGCTTAAAAAATAGTATCAAATATGCATTGGGCACATTCAAAGTACTGGGGCTTTTTATTTTAGCCAGATTAGGATTTAAGATAAATCTTTTTATATGAACATATTAGTCACCGGCGGTAATGGTTTGGTTGGTTCTCATTTCATTGAGAATTACCCGGATGTCTTATCCCCCCCCGTAAACGAATTAGATATTACGGATGAAAAATCCCTGGAAAAATTTTTCAGATTGAACGATCCGGAAATAATCATTCATTTTGCTGCTTTTACAGATGTAACAGCGGCGGAGGAGCAACGGAATAACAAAAAAGCTCCCTGTTGGATCGTAAATGCAGAAGGAACCGCTAACCTGATTCGAGCAGTACATCCCGATACTTATTTTATTTATATTTCTACAGATGTAGTTTTTTCCGGAAAAAAGGAAAATCCGGGACCATATTCAGAAGACGATTCACCGGAAGAAAACCTTGATTTTCTATCATGGTATGGCTGGACTAAAAAAGAAGCGGAAAAACTGGTGATGAATAACCTAAAAAATGCCGCGATTTTGCGGATTTCCAATCCCTCAAGAACTAAATATGCTCCAAAACCGGATTATGTCCGCAAAATTCTTAAGCTTTATGATATGGGGAAACTTTATCCTATGTTTAATGATCAGTATTTAACGCTCACTTATATTAATGAGGTTACGGAAACTTTGAAAGCTCTTTTGGCAAAAAGATCAACCGGAATTTTTCATACTTCCAGCGTTAATATTTTTACCCCCTATAAATTAGCAAATTATCTAATAGAAAAAGCAAGAGGTATTAAGAATGCTGTAAAACCAAATAGTATTGAAAGTTTTCTAAAAGATAGTCCTATTAGATACCCTCAATACGGCGGACTCAAAGTGGAAAAAACTCAAAAAATACTTGATTTAAAATTTTTAAAATGGGAGGAAACAATTGAAATTCTAGCTAAACAATTGCGAGTTTTGGAATAGCCAGTATAAATTTTCCGCCCCTTTTGCGATACTCTGCTTGTTTCTTGATAATCTCGTCTGCAAAATTCCATGCCAAAAGCAATGTATAATCCGGCATATCTTCCAGTAACTTGGCCTCCGGATATATTGGAATATGCATCCCCGGGGTATATTTTCCCTGCTTATAGGGAATTGAATCTACTATATAATCAAGAGTTTCAGGTCCAATTCTGCAATAATTAAGCATTACATTCCCTTTCGCCGATGCACCATATCCGACAATACTTTTACCTTTAAGGCGCAAGCTCCAAAGCTGTTGAACCAATTCATGTCGAATTTTATCTACTTTTCTTCTGAATTTCAGGTATGTCTCCGGACTCAAAAGTTTTTTATTTTTCTCCAGTTGCAATAGTTTCTTTACCTCAAGGCTGTTTACACCTTTATTACTGATAAATACTCTGACCGAACCCCCATGTACAGAGAGTCTTTCAACATCTATTAACTTTAAACCGTGTTTTTTTAGAAGTTTATCAAACGGCGAAATTGAAAAATATGAAAGATGTTCTTGATAAATTGTATCAAATTCCACTTCCTCAATTAAATCACAAAGATAGGGAAATTCTGCAATAAATAATCCCTTACCGGAAAGTAAAATTTTTATTCCTTCCAAAAAATCATGCAGGTCGTGTATGTGAGCCACTACATTGGTAGCTGTAATAATTTTTACTTGGCCGTATTCTTTTTTTATTTTTTTTGCCAACTCTTTTGTAAACAAAGCGCATATAGTATTAATTCCCTCTTTATTGGCTTTTTTGGCAAGATTCTCCGCCGGGTCAACACCTAATATTTTCATTTTTTGTATTTTGAATGCATTTAGAAGGGTACCGTCATTTGAACCAATATCCAAAACCATATCTTCCTCTTTAGCATTTGTTTTCTTAATTGCCTGTTTTGTAAGGGATGTAAAATGAATACGCATAGTTTCGGAAGTTGAAGGAATATATACATAATTTTTAAACATTACTTTGGGGGAAACAACATGGGCCAATTGTACCAATCCGCAATCTTTACAAAAACAAACATCCAAAGGATAAAACTTTTCTGCCTTATGCCGGTGGTGTGCCTTTAAAAATCCATTTGGTACGGGTGTCGGTCCCAATTGAAGAAAAAGTAATAGGTCGCTACTGTCACAAGCCCTACAATTATCTAATTTCACTACTTCTTTTTTACTCACTGGCATATTCTACTTTGAGAAAGTAGTTATTTCAATAGTTGAAACTACGACCCTATAGTGATATAATTTGTAACTATGCTTTTAGACAATCCTAGCGAAGAGTTAAGGCTTTATCAAGCAACTGTAATGCTTTTAAGTGGACAACCTAGAGGGGGAGTTGATGTGCTTTTTTTTCATAACCGTTCTTTTGGGGATTATACCGGCCTTTTTGAAATAGCCAGGGCAATGATTAGACAAGTGGGATTCATAACAATTACAAATAACGAAGGCGAAAGAGTTGGCAGCACCACTCCTTATGAGGCAAATCCGGGTATGAGCTGGTGTATTAATCAATTAACTCAAAAACATAGGGTTCCACCTGAAAAAATTCTACATCCCGATATGAGAGCATTTCACACCCGACATGAAAATGAGGCCTTCGTGAAACAGGCTGAAGAAAGAGGATGGTTAAGCGGGGTTATTTTGGCTCAACCACATCAGCTTTTGCGGGCCACTCTAGGAATGGTACAGGCGATGGAACAATCCGGATATATGATGGCTATTTATACCGCTGCTCCTCCTGATACTCCGTGGCAAGCAGAAGTGAGAGGCAATCAAGGTTTTCAGGAAAAACCCAGAGTTGACCATATTCGGGATGAACTTGAAAGAGTTTTTCGATATCAAGCCACAGGTGAATTAGCAAGTTTTGATGAATTATTTACTTATCTGAAAGCAAGAGATATAGGCAAGTTGTTTGTCGGACCAATTGGGCAAGAAAGATTTATTCGATAGAAATTATTTAAGCTGCGCTGAAAGTATTCCCAGAGTATTAATATCATGCTGAATCAGCATCCAATAACTGGAATTCGCTTCATACTTATCCCGTAGGGTATCTAAAAATGGACTAAATCTCTCAAATTCTTTTATAACATTTTCTTTATCTGCAGATTTATTTTGTCTTATTAGCTCCTCTGTCAAAATTCCTGCTTGGTAGGCAAACCGTTCACTGGCACTTTGTACCTCTGACAGAAATTTTTTTTCTACAACATAATTTAATTCTGATAGCTTAGTTTTTAATAAGGACTGATAGAAATTTATTTTCGCCTGTTTACTAAATTGTAATTTCTCCTGCCCTTTTTCCCATAATCTTTTTACAGGATAGTAAAAAGAGCCCGGATTTATTTTGGTATTTGGTAAACTTAAAGATGCATTGTCTGCAAAAACCAGCCCTGTTATCAACAAGGGGATTATTAAAAAAGAAGTTATTTTAATAATTAATTTACTCATATTCATTTTACTGCATTTTAATCCACTCTATCACTTTTGGCAACTCTTCTGCAAATTTTTTCTTCTCAATCCACCCCAAAACTTTTTTTGCTTTTTTTGAAGAAGGCACTCTTTTTCTTATATCATATTTAAAGCCGGGGACATATTTTACCTTAAAAGCCTTTTTCATTTGGCATTTTTCCCAAAGCAACTTTGCCAGCTGCAACATTGTCATTTCCTTCTCCGAGCCGATATTAAAATCTTCGTTTTCCGCCTTGCTTGATTCCATGGCCAGAATAATCCCTTGGGCAATATCCGATACATGAGTAAAACATCTGGTTTGTTTACCGTCACCTAAAAGCGCAAGCGGATATTGGCCGGCTAAAATCTTTTTTATTAGATCCGGTATAACATGGGCATACCCCACTTCCTCACCCGGCGCTTCATTAATTCCATAGGCATTAAAAGGCCTGATAATAGTATATTTAAGTCCATGTTCATCAAAGAATGATCTGCAATACCACTCGCCTACCAGTTTTGAAAATCCGTAACTTGAAACCGGCGGAGGGATCTTACCAATATCTTTCTCTTTGCTTGGAAAACTATCTGTTGATTCAAAAACCATTGATGAAGAAAGATAGATTATTCTCTTGATCTTTTTTGCAACTGCCGCTTCAAAAACGCTTGAGTACATTTTATTGTTTTCGGATAAAATTGTGGCAGGGTATTTATGAAAATAGCCTATCCCCCCAATTTTGGCAGCCAGATGGATGCAATAATCAACTTCATCCATAGCTCTTACTGCCGCATCTTTATTTGTCAGATCCACTCTTAAAAATTCGCAATTCGCAGGTACTTTTGCTTCTTTTTTGGATAAATCATCAGCAACGCGAACTTGATACCCTTTTTCCAGAAGTTGTTTAACCACTTCGCTACCAATAAACCCCGCGCCACCTGTAACTAGCACTTTTGTTTTCACGCCGATACTCTTCTCCGTTCCAAGTGCTTATTTTTTTCATAGGTTTTCATCTCTCCGTTGGGTTTGATTTCGGTCTTACCCTTTTTTAAAACATCCTTAAAATAAAAAACAATCTTACCGGTTTGGAAAATATTCCAGATATCCGCAATAATGCAATCGGAAGAGACAAATTTTGAGAGGTATTCAAAAGTGATATTTTTAAAAACATCGTGATTCACTCCGATAATTAAAATCTCCGCACCCAAAAGGGCATCTTCAAGCGGCTGGGAATCGATAAAAGGATCACTGACAGAAACCTTGGCGCCTTCTGCCAGAAAATATCTTTTTAGTTTGGGAGACAGTGAATAGCGGGTATCGTCTATATTTTTTTTAAAAGCCAGACCTAAAATAGCTACTTTTTTCTTGGTTAAATCCCCAACTTGTTCCTTTATTCTTGATAGTAGATACCCGGGGATATTCTCGTTTAATCTCCAGGCCGCTGTGACCAGTTCCATATAAGGGCTCTTGTCTATCAAAAAGAAACCATCTTTGACAAGACATGGCCCTGCTGTTAATCCCGGTGATTTTAGCCCTGCCCTTTTGTAGTCGTTATTAACAAGCTTTAATACGTCGTAAATATCACATCCATAACTTTCCGCAATCATCATGAATTCATTACCAATGGCAAAATCTATGTAGCGGTACATATTGCAAAATAACTTGGCCAGTTCTGCAGATCTGGTGTTGGTAAATAAAATCTTTGGGGCAATCTTTTCAAAAATGTTTGCGGCTTTTTTGGCGCTACTTTCTTCCAAACTGCCAATAATTTGCGGTATTTGCCCCAGTTCTTCCACAGATTTACCTTCTGCAATTCTCTCGGGACAATATGCTAAAAATAAGGTTTTCCCCAAAATCAGTTTTGTTTGCTCTTCCAATTGTCTTGCCAGCTGCTCGGTAGCGCCGGGAGAAACCGTACTCCGTAAAATTATAGTATGTCCGGATTTAATAACCGGGGAGATTCTCCTGATTAATTTTTCTATATCGGAAAAATTAGGACTATATGTGTCATCTATCGGTGTACCCAGAGTAAAGATAATTACTGCGTTTTCGGCTACTATCCTATCTATATGTTCTTGAGAAAAAACTTGAAAATTTTTACCGCTGTGTTTTTCCAAAAGCTGTGCTGCGCCTTCTTCCATAAAAGGCATAATTTTATGTTTTAAAAGATTTATCCTGTAAGGGTCAACATCAATACCTGTAACAACAAATCCTTTTTCTGCCAAAACCAAAGCTAATGGCAGCCCTACTCTTCCCACCCCAAAAATAGCAATCTTTTTATCATCCATAAACTAAACGATCCTACTACAAAGCATTGCCAAAATCAATATGATTTCGCATTTTGACACAAGTTTCGCAGTATTTCTCATCTTTGGTTTTTCCCGTCATCCCCGCGCAGGCGGGGATCCAATTACGAATAAGCATAAGTTGTTAATTAGATTCCTGCATTCGCAGGAATGACAAGTGCGAAACTCGTGTTTGACTTTTAGCGTGATTTTTGTTATATTTTACTTCTGTCCTGTAATTATGGCAATTGAACACCTTGATCGGGTGACTATTCAAGTTCCCGGTTCAACAGCAAATTTAGGACCCTATTTTGATAGAGCCGGCGCAGCAATCCAAGATTGGATGTTAGAAGTTACTCTTGAGCTAATTGATGGAAATGCTATTGATTTGCTAGCAATAAGTGATATTCCTGTTCCTAGAGGACGGGAACGGGGATATGCAGGAGTAAGAGCATTGGAGCAATATCTTAAAAGCATAGACAAAGGGCAACAAGGCTGTAGATTAACCATTAAGGATATCAGCAGAGAAGGTTTTTTGAGTGGAGGAACCGGTTCTTCCGGAGCAGAAGCTACAGGAGCTGTTATTGCTGCGGCTGTTTTATTCGGACAATCTGTTTCTACCCGAGATATAATTATAGCCAGCGCAAAAGGTGAACCACAAGAACATAAAGATAATGTAGCACCATCAGTATTAGGAGGAATAGTCTTTTTATCTGATGTGCCCAGTAGCAAGGAATTGTTTGTTGTCCAAGTACCACCTCCAAGAGACTTAGGTTTGGCAATAGGTTTTTCTTCCCATCAAAAGACGGAAGGAACAGAAAGTACCAGGAAAGTTCTTGAAGATCCTGTGGAAGGAAAACTTTTAGTCAGGCAAGTTGGGCGAGCAGTAGCAGGAGCTTTATCATTAGAAAGAGGCAATGTAGGTGATTTCCTAAAGTTTGTCCTAGGAGACGAATACCATGAACCACGGCGAGCAGAAGAGGGGATATATGGAAATTTTTCGGCAAGTGAATTTGCCGCATTGAAGCATGAGCTTTATGAAAAATACCGCATTGCTCTTGCTGTTTCCGGAGCAGGACCAAGTATGCAATTTTGGTTTGACAAGAAAAGACCCCCCTTTGGAATTACAGAAGAGTGCAAAGAATTTATTGGAGCATGGTTTACGATAAAAGGAATCAATCTACGCATGGAAGAAGTTAGAATTACAACCAATGGCGCTTATCATTATGCTCGGGGTGCATATCCGCAATGCCACCTTAATTATTTTCCTTAATGTCAATCACAGATTTTTCGATTATTGACAGAAACAAGGCTATAAGATAAGCTAAACTTTACCAAAATGCCATGAAAGCAAAACTAGTCAGTATAATTTTAACCTCCTATAATGAGGAAAAAAATATTGGAAGAACTATTAAGGATTGTCGAGTCTTAAAGAAATTTTTTCCAATAGAAATTATTGTGGCAGATGCCGCATCCAAAGATAAAACTATAGAGATTGCCAAAAGAATGCGGGTAGATAGAATCTTGCGTTTCCCCTTTAAAAGAGGCAAGGGGGCTGATTTTTGGGCGGGAGGGCTTTTGGCTACAGGCGACTATATTATCCAAATCGATACGGATCATCAATTTCAGCCCTTTGAGATTCCCTTATTTGTAGAGGCGCTTGATAAAGGGGCTGATGTCGTTATCGGCACCAGATTTAGTAACGGCAAAATAGAAAAGGGGTCTATCACTTTTCAAAACTACTTTGGCAACTGGGTAATGTCTGCTGCTACCTCCATTGGCTGCGGAAAACGGATTACCGATGTTATGGCCGGTTTCAAAGGATTTAAAAGAAATGCTTTCTTGGCACTTGATTTAAAAGAAAGACATTTTGAATATGAAGCGGAAACAGTCACCAAAGCTTGCCGGATGGGCATGAATTTAGTGCAAATCCCTATAACTTATACCAAAAGAGTGGGCGGAACCTCCGGAATTAGAGCATTGCAAGACGGAATTAATGTTTTAAAAGCTATCTGGAAAGTTTATTTTTCAAACCTGCCGAAGTACTCATCTCTCCGTTAATTTCTGCGCAAACTTGTTTCTAACTTCTTCTCTGGTTTTATTGGCAAAATACCAGTCAATAGTTTTATGCAGTCCCTCATTAAATTTAACTTCCGGCTCCCAACCCAAAAGCTTTTTAGCCAAACTATTATCTGCCACTCTGTTCATGGGACCTGTAGGCATATTTTTTAACAGTTTAATCCTAGTTTTATGCCCGGTGTACTTTAAAACCTCCGCAACCGCCTCTAATACTGTTACTCTTTCCATTGTCCCCAAATTGATGCCGGCTCCGTTGTCAATTTTCTCCGCCGCCAAAATTGTTCCCTTGGCAATATCAGAAACATAAGTCCAGTTTCTAATTTGTTTACCATTGCCCCAAACTTCAAACGGATCCTGACCGATGAAAGCTCTCGCTATAAAAGCAATCACCGCATGATCTTCTTTGCCTTTTGGTCCGTAAACAGTAAAATACCTGCAGGAAGCAGCTCTCAAACCTCTTTCTTTGCAATATGCCCGAAGCACTCTTTCGCTGGTTAACTTTTCCCAACCATATTCATTATCCGGATCAAAAGGCGGACCAACCATATCTTCGGTTAAATAAAGAATCTTTTTTGGATCTTTTTGGATATGATTTGGATAAACGCAGCCCGATGACGCATAGACTATTTTCTCCACTCCGGCCAACAGTGCTTCCCAAAATATCAATCCTGATAAAAAATTATTGGAAGCCGGACCTGATTGGTGAAGATCAACATAACCTCTTCCTCCATGATCTGCTGCCAAATGAAAAATTAAATCAATGTTTTTAACGGCTTTTCTGGTAACTGATTGCTGCTTTAAATCACCTAAAATAAATTCTACTGTTTTAGATTTAATGTATCCGGCAATATTCTCTTTTTTTCCGGCCGACAGATCATCCACAACCCTAATGTTTTTAGGTTTTTTGGGCAAAAGATGATCAATAAGATGCGACCCGATAAAAGATGCCCCTCCTGTAATTAAAATCCTTTTGCCTTTTAAATTATAATCTTTTGACATAAAGTAATTTTATAGCAGAGATATCTACACTTTGTCAATCAACTTAAGGCTTTTTGCTACGGATTCATGCCATCTAAATTTTTTACTCCAGGCAATTGCCTGTTTACTCATCTCTTGTAGTTTTTCTTCATCTTCAAGCAGCTTTAAAATTTCCTCTACCAAATTTGCATGTGTCATATTATTACAAAGAATGCCGGTTTTATTGTTTATCACTGAATCTTTTAATCCAGCTACATTATAAGCAACAGATGGAGTACCCATTCTGGCCGCTTCAATTACCACCAGCCCCCATCCTTCCCGGACAGAAGGGTTAATTAAAAGATGCGCTTTTGCTAACAATTCAAATTTTCTAATCTCCGAAACAAAACCAAAAAATTTTACTCTTTTGCCAATGTCCAATTTTTGACTCTTTGTCTTTAAGAATTTTAAATATCCCGGATCTGATTTTCCCGCTACCCAAAACCTGAAGTCTTTATTTTTTAACAAAGAAAAAACTTTTAAAGCATCTTCTATTCCTTTATCTTTACTTAAACTTCCCAAATAAATTAAAGTTTTTTTGTTTTCTTTTTCCGGAATTTTTAGTTTTGGAATTGTTATCCCATTGTGTATTACAGTAATATTCCCATCACTTATCCCCCAGGAAATTAGATCTTTTTTTGTAGATTCTGAAACCGTCATAAAGGGAATGTTTTGATAAAGAAACCTAAATATCAAAGGCTCCAGCAAACTTCCGAGCAGGGCAGGAATAAAATACCAGGGTTTTGGCCAGGGATTAAATTTCCATATTTCCTTTGTGACCTCATGGATAAAGGCCATTTTTTTAACCCTCACAAAAAAGGGTGTAAAAAAGGGGATGCCGTGAAATTGATCTATTACCAAATCAAATTTAGGATGGGCTGCAAAAAGATACCATTTTAGCACCGCAATTTGAACCCCAAGTACCTGGGAACCGGATCTTATAATGCTAACTCCGTCTATAGCCTCCTGTTTCTTTGCTCCTTTGTAATCAGAGGTAAAAAGTGTTACTGAATGTCCGGCCCTAACCCAACCTTTGGCATGTTCGTGAGTTGAAGTTTCTGCACCGCCCGCATTGGGATGTTTTGGGCCTCTCCAAGATAGTATTAAGATCTTCAATTTTTCTTTATCCTCCAAATCTCCGCATTGGCATTTGAGTAAACTTCTTCTATGTTCAAATCACCCGGAGAAAAGGGTATCTTTTCCGCATAATCCTCAAACCGCACCACATAAATATAATCGGCGTTTAGTTTCTTCAGATTATTTCTCCCCTCTTCTCTTGTTTTGGCATTAAACACATCTAGATTATAAACTATTTCTTTTCCGGTTATCTTTTTCACATAATCCCGTTTATTGGCAAAAATTGCCGGCATATCTTTAGTATGCCAGGAGCATTGGAGGCAAACTCTATCCATTACCACAATCCTTTTCCCATCCATCAACTTAAGACGGATCAGGGCATCCAGTTCTCCCTGATTAACAAAATATTCTCTTGTATTTGGCAAATATAATTTAATATACATCCCTCCAAAAAAAATCACCCAAAATAAAAAAAATAAAACTTTAAATCCTAAAGGGAGTTTGCTTTTTTTAATCACTGTAGAAGTCAAAATTAAGCCTAAAATTATTAGTGTTATCGATAAAATAACTTTTCTTTGTTTTAAGAAAAATGTTGCTTCTTGAGTTAACTCTCTAAACTTAAAACCATCTTTAGGGTACGGCCATTTTATTTTTGGCTGAAGCTCTATTTTTTCTCCTTTTTTTGCTACTTGCAGGTAAGGAGAACGGATTAAACTTTCCGGCAAAGAATTAATCTTACCAAGAATAGTAATTTTTTCCTCCTCCAACAGTATTTGTACTTTTTCAAAATTCAGGAAAAGCTTATGGTCTTTTATGTCGGCGGACTTAAGTTTCGTATCGGTTATTAACCATTTCTCCTCGGGATTACCGGCAGAATCAATTATCGGGGGAATATTAATATGCAAATTCAGATCCCTATTTGGGGAAAAATAATAGGGTTCTTCAAAATCAGAGTGATAGCTCCTAAAATCATTAACATAAGTCTTATTCAATTCATAGTCATAAGTTATGTTAATTCTGTAGGCAAGCGACTGAAACCAAAAAGTTTTCATATTTTTCCCTAACAGGTCGTCTGTTTGAACAATCTGTACAGGAGAAAGCTTTGGAAACATGTTTCTGTATTTATTACTAAAATCCTTCATTGTCAAAACCCTAATTTGCCCTGCATCCTGCTTTTCCTTGATAATATCAAGTTGTCTACTGTAGTTGCCGCCATAGACTTCCGGCGTAAAATCACCTTCCAATCCAATAGTGACCTGTCCAAACATATTTCCGTCTTGCTTTGTATATAAATCAACCAGTTTTTCAAAATAATCATCTGACAAATTTCTGGTAAAATAATCCTGCGTACTAAAGGTACTCTCCCCTGCCCTGCCATAACCGTTTAAAGGATCTCTTGACGCCCACTGGATAGTAACCAAATCCAACTTATTTTCAACTGTCCTTGCAGGCACTCCCGCATGATATTTATTGGGGTAAAAAGGCACAGACCAAAACTGCCCCCAAAGTTTGTAACCGTCGGTGGAAAATTGATCGGCAACTGTTAAATTGGCCAATATGTCATACTTTTTCTTCATATAATCAAGGGAGAAACTATCAACCCACCAGGCTCCGACTGATGCCGGATAAAACCCAAAGGCTTTTTTGAATTCTTCAAAAATTGTATCTATCAATTTTATCCTGTCTTCCTGGACATATCCCGATAGAAAAACCGCATTTGCCCTATGCCACGAGTCTGTCTTGCTATACAAAACCCCTGCCGCACCGGCAAATTTCGGAGTGACTTCCAGAAAAACTCCGGTTTCCTGCAAATTATCAAACCCCAAAATATCAGGCCGAGTATCGGGATTTACCAAAACATCATAGGTCAAAAGCCAGGTGGCCGGCAGATTTCTTATATTAACTTGTTTATACTGCGCTAAAAGAGCTTTTTTTGGATCCTTGGTATAAGAAGAGATTCTGACAGGATTAACAACATTAACAAATTGAGCCGAGGCAATTTTTGCAAAAGGCACCAGCAGAAGAAAAGCGAATCCAAAAAGAAGAAATTTCATCCTATATTTACCTTAAAATTCAACTCGGGATCAAATCTCCATTTTCTTTTGTTTTTATCTGAATAATATCCCAGTATTTTTAGCCTGTAAAAAATTGCCAGCGTATCCAAAAGCATTGCAAAAACTGTTCTTAAAAATTTTTGGCTGGTAATAGTAGACGCTCCTCCAAAACGGAGTTTGATACCAACCGGCGCTTCATATATTCTTTTATAACCTAAAGAACTGGCAACAGCCAGTATTTCAACATCAAAAGCAAACCGCTTTACTAAAAGCCTCGGAAGCACTTTTTCCAATACTTCTCTTTTAAAAAATTTCATTCCCACTTGAGTATCTTTTACCTTTAATCCGAAAAGTAACCAAACCAGCATCTGATAACCAAATGAAAGGATTTTTCTCTGCCAAGGATAAAAAACTTTAGAAAGGGGGTGTCTCTTTGAACCAACTATTATATCAGCATTATGAAACTCAAATTGCTCCAATAACAGCAGGATGCCTTGCGGATTAAGATCCATCCCCGCATCAATAAAACCAATTAACTCTCCTTTGCTTTCAGCCATTCCAAAACGGATAGCATAACCTTTACCCTTATTATGATCATAACCAATTACTTTGACATTGCGGTTTCTTTCTGCAAACTTCAAAGCTTGTTTAAAAGTTTTATCAACCTTACCGTCTACCACTAAAATAAGTTCACTGGGGTAGCGTAATTTATCCAGAACTTCTTTTATTCTTTGTAAATCCCGGACTATAGTTTTTTCCTGCTTATATGCCGGCACTATGACTGAAATTAGCTTTATGTCCATTGTTAGAATAGATAGAGTATATTAGCAAAGCAACAAGTAGTAAAGCGTTAACTAAAATAGAGATTAGTATGATTGAAAATAAGCTGTCATGGAAAAACCAAATTAGTACAATTTGAAATACTGCAGCAATTGCAGGAAAAATTACAACTCTAGTTCTACCCAGAGAAAGAGTATAGTTGATAATTAGAGATGCTAGTGTAAAAAAAGTTATAAAGATTCCAAACCAAAGCAAAAGGCTGGAAGCCTCAAGAAAAAGCGATCCGTAAAGAAGTTGAATTGCCAGGGAAGGAAACAGGAGATAAACTGAAAGAATCGCTCCGGACAAAAACACCGTTGCTACGAAACTAAACTTAAATACTCTTTTATAATTTTCTCCTTTAGCGCTCCGTTTTGAAACCAAAGGAAACATCACAGCACCAATGGGACCTGCGGCGAAAAAAATAATTTTTCCTAAAGTGGAGAGAGCTGCATAAATCCCGGCATCATGAGAGGAAAAAAAATGTTTAACTAATATTACATCTGAAGAATAAAGAGATGTGGTTGCAAAATTTTGGATAAATACCGGTATGGTAAACATTAGCATGGATTTTATATCCGGTGTAAAATTTGGCTTTCTGGTTTTAGAATACCTTAAGTATTGCTTTGTTACATACCAACCTAATAATGCTGCAACAACCAAAGCAAAAATTGCGCCACCCACTTTGAATCCGAGATAAACAAAACCTATACTTAAGATCAATTTTGTGCTATTTTCTGCCAATACAGTTATAACCATTTCTTTAAACCTTAGTAATCCTTGCAATATTGATCGATTTAACCCTGATTGTAGGCTAAATAAGAACGATACAGCAATCAAAATAAAATAAGAAATGTTATGAATTTTTAAAAATGAGGATATAACAGGCGATATCACAAGAACAATCACAAAGAATATAAAGGATCCCTGAAAATATTTTATCTTAAGCCAACTTATCATATTAGCACTCTCCGTATTGTTTTTTGCTGATGAGATATACTTTATAATCGATGTGCCAAGTGGCGCCGGAATAATTCCTAGTAAACCTATCAAAGATATAATGGCTGCTAACTCACCATAATCCGACGGGCCAAGCATTCTTCCTATAATCAGATGATATAAGTAATTTAAAAAATTGACCAAATTACTTCCTATTATCATTACCATACTACCTGTAAACAAAGGATTGTTAATTAAATTAGAAATTTTTTTCATGCTACCCAATACCCCCTTAGAAATAAAGCTGTCTCCACCATAAGAACCAGCGCGGAAAAACTTAAAATAATAATCCTCAATAAATTCGGTAATTTATTTATGATTACTGCCATAATCAAAAAAGAGGGAAAAAGGACAGTTACATACCTTGGCACCGAAGAAAAACTGCCTGTTAATGAGGGTAATAAAAATCCCAGCATAGCATATGTTAAATAAGACAGTCTCATCTTTTTAAAGTATCCGTAAATCGGCAATAAGAAAAATATTAAACCTACCAAAAATTCCAAAATAACTGTTTTATAGATCAGTTGACCCGAGTCTACAGTCAGTAGCATCTTAGCATAACGGAAAAATACTTGAGGCAATAAAACCAGTCCTGATTGGTGTTGTTCACCTACCTGACCTTGCAAATTGTAAAAGGCTAACGGATCCCCTACGGTAAAATATTGATAAAACATATAAATTAAAAGGCCCGAGGGAATCAGAAAAATCCAAAACGATTTTGAAAGCTTTGCCTTTTGCTCCCAAGCCTCTATTAATAATGCTACCAGAAGCAACACCCCAAATACTCTGGTGGCAGAGGCAACAGCTCCCAAAAATGACGCGCTAAACCAATGCCTTTTTCTTGCCAGATAAAATGAACTAACAGATAGCAGCAGAAACAAGGATTCGCTGTAAACTGCGCCGAAATAAAAAGAAGTTGGAAACAAAAGAATAGCTGCGAGAGTAAAAAGAGCTATTTTTTTTGAATAGTCAATTGTTATTAAATTCCACAGAATCATTAACGCAAGAAGAAAAGATAAATTGGAAATCACTAAACCTGCAATTGTCGAATTGACAAGAAACGAAAGCAGATCCGGAGAAAAAGGTTTAGCCAAAAAAGATATCATTCCCGGATAAACGGGAAAAAATGCCTGTTCTCTTTCCTTATACCCAAAAATAGCAATAGCCAAATAGTGTTCGCCGTCAAAATTAGCCCACGAGAAAAGTTCGGGTGCCAGTTGATGATTAATATATCCACCCCCCAAAAATCTATCTTTGTATTGGAGTGGAATAAAATTTATAGCAAAAATAAGTACAATTACAAGCGCTACTTGCCACAGCAAAAACATCAATATAATACGCAGGGTGTCAGGATTTAATTTTTGCATAGACTAATTTTGTCTCCTGCGCTGTTTTTTCCCAGGAAAATTTTGCGGCTTGTATAAATCCTAGCCTTGATAATTTACTGCGCAATGACTTATTTTGCAAAGCTTCTACAACAAGAGAATTAAATTGTGTTTTATTTCCAGGATCAAAATACAAGGCGGCATTACCGCCAACTTCAGGAAGAGCGCCTTTATTAGAGGATAAAACCGGAGTACCGCAGGTAAACGCCTGAAGTACAGGCAAACCAAACCCTTCATATAAAGATGGCTGGATATACAAAGCTGCCAAATTATAATAAGCTACCAGATCCTCCAAATCCAATCTTCCCGACCTTAGAACTTTGCCCTCCAAACCATAATCCTTAATCATTCTTAAAACTTTTTTTAAACTTATAAGTTCCGGGTGGTCAATATTTTCTACATTTTTTAAAAATACCCCCCCAGCCAAAATTAATTTTAAATCAACAAAATCCGGCAATTTTACTAAATCATTAAAACAATCTATCAGAAACGGCAAATTTTTCACAAAGTTGGCATCACCAACATATAATAAAAACCGGTCCGGCAAATTATATTTTCTTTTTACCAGTAATAATTTCGACTCATTTAATACTCTAAAAATTGAGTCGGAGGCCAAGGGAATAACAACTATTTTGCTTTCATCTATTTTCAAATATTTAACAATATCAGCCTTAGATACGAAAGAGTCAGTTATAATTCTCTTGCAACGGTTTAGTGCTAATTTTTGAAGAATAAAATTAATTTTTCCCCGTAATCCCACAGGATAATGCTCTTTAAAAATAAGCGGGATCACATCATGAATGGTTACAACAACGGGACAATGAGTATTAAGAGGTAAGGTATGAAAATAAAGATCAAACCAGGGAAAATGCGCGCAATCAACATCTTTTTTGATATCCGCAGGATTAGTAAATTCAATAATTTCCAAATCCGGATCTTTCTTTAAATTATCCAGTAAATTCTTGGTATAATAACCAATACCCCTTTCTTTGTGGGCTGATTTCAGAGGAGTGGGATTAAATGCTATTTTCATCTTGTGTAATTAATGCGGTATTTTATATATGATACAGGAAACCGCAAGGATGAAAAAAGGGCAAAAATAAAACCGGGAAAACCGTCCATAAAACCCAAATGACGGAAATAGGCTTTAATAAACCAAAAAAATGGTTTTAGAAAAAGAAAATTCAAAATTGCAAAAAAATTATTTTTAAGGTCTTTGTGTTCAATCTGCATCACCATTATATCAGTATACCTGTTAAATCCCTCCAAATATTTTGCAAATGTTTTGTCTCTAAAGTGCAATAAATCAGCCTTTAGATACCCCATCTTGCCTTCTACAACTGCTTGTTCATGAACATCTTTTGCGGGCAGCCTGCCTTTACCCTTTTTATAAAGTCTCACCGTATAATCAGGATACTGCCCCCCCTTTTTAAGAAATCTTCCCAGGAAAAAATTTTTCCTGGGAATCCAAAATCCATTAAAATCGCTTTTTTGTTTTGTAACTTCCATTATCTCTTTTTTCAATTCTCCGGTCACTACTTCATCCGCATCAAGCTGTAGTATCCAATCACCTACTGCTGCGTCTATTGCTTTGTTTTTGTTGATATGAAAAATAGGAGGGTTATCTGTTTTAAGTAACCTGGCCCCAAAATCTCTGGCAATTTCCAAAGTCTTATCTGTTGATCCCCCGTCTACTATTACTATTTCCCATGCTAAATCCCTGATAGAATCAAGGCATTGCCTTAAATTCTCCTCTTCATTAAATACTGCCAAAACTACGGAAATTTTAGTCATTTTATGCTTACCAAGTAAAAAGCTACTGTTTCATTAGGATAATAGATTATCTCTTTGATATCAAACTGCAGCTTATATCTTAACCCATCATATTGGCTGGGTGTAAAAACATACAACACATTCCGCTGCGGCATGCTTTCAACACTGTTCCACCCGCCAAAAAAATATTTGTCAAAAAAGAAGACATTATTATGACTTTTGCTTTCTTCTTTATTATAAGTGACGCTTTGCAAATAATCCGGTAGCAAGGTTTTTAAATAATAAAGAAAGAATATGTACGGCTGATCCCTTACATCTGTCATATAAACAACATGGTACTCCGGGTGTAATTTGACAAACTCCACGATTTGCTTCATACCATATTGCCATTCTATTGCGTATCTTTTGTTGTACTCTCCAAAATAATAGGATAAAAAATTAAAAGACGAAAAACCAAAAATCACCAAACAAATAATAATCACAGTCAATTTGAAGGCTTTTTTACGGAATAAACTAATTACCGAGTAAAATCCAATGGCAGAAATAATCTGCCAGCTTCCCATCATAAACATCGCCCGTCCGGCATGTGGTGCCTCGGCAGTAATGCTTGACGGTAGCGGTGCAATAAATGCCCATAAAAACAGTATTAGTAATTCCTTTGATCTTTTTCTAAAAATAAAGATTACACCCGCAATAAGAAAAACAATATCCAAATAGTAAAATTCCCCTGTTACTTGAGCCGATAAGCGGGGATTTTTATCTCCTCTTATAATTAGAAAATCAGGAAGAAAATGTAGCGAATATTGAGCTGCAACCAAATTAATCTGCCCAAATAATTCATTTTTATTTAATTTAAAAGAAATAGTTTGAGCAGCCCTGTCTATCCCCAGGGCATGAGGGTTTAAGAATAAAATAAACGAGAAAAAAACTATCAAACATATTGAAAAAAATAGCTGCTGCCCGGAAAGCTTTAAAAGTTCTTTTCTATAGATAACGATTAAAAAAAATATAAATACCGGAATAAACATTTTTGGCGCATTGTAAGAAAAAAAACTCAAGATAAAACAAATAAATGCAAATAGTAAAAACTTTTTCCCTTTAATAGTCAACATAAATAAATAAAACCCCAGCATGAAGAAAAATAAAGCCAAATTAGCCTCATGATTAAAATGCGAGAAATGGATATTCATGGGGGAAATACTTAAAAAAAATGCTGCCGCGAGAGCTATCAAATTATTGTTAAGCAAGGCTTTTGTAAGAAAAAATAAAAGTATTACATTAAAAACTCCAAATAAAGCCACTGGAAGCCTTGTGCTAAATTCCGAAAGTCCGAAAAGTTTTACTGAAAGAGCTGTTGCATAAATATCTACCGGGTTTTTATATTCACCAAAGGATTTAAACATCAAAGGAAAACCATTGCCATATTCATCCTGTCCGAAATTGGCAATAGTCCAGGCATTATATCCAACAGCAGCCTCATCCCAGGAAATTGCCGGCGGAACTTCGCTAAGCTTAAAAAAACGTAAAGATACAGCCAATAAAATAATTACTATTAAAGCTATTTTATTTTGTGTATTCATAAACATAAACTGCTACTGACTTATCCGGATTTAAAATAACTTCTTGGCTTTGCATCTCATCCATTTTATCAGTTGGATGAGCAAAAATCAGACTCTTACCTTTTGGAAGATTATAGTAATCAATATTTGTAAAACTAAATTTATTAAATCCTTTAACAAGCGAAGTTGCTTTCCTTATTGTTTGATTATACCGAACTTCTTTTCTAAAGTTAATCGGGTCATATTTTAGATAAAAGAGCGCAAAAATATATGGCTGATTGTATCTATCCGATATTACAATATTGTCAAAACTATCAAATTCTTCCACATGATCTAAAAAAATTCTCTTGTAGCCATATTGCCAGTGTTCTGCCGCTTCCTTGTTATAACTAAACAAGAATTTAAAAAAGTACCAGCCAAAAGAAAATACAAAAAATAAAATTATTATTATAAAAAAATTATTTACAACTTTTGATTTAGCCTTTGTTAATGTCTGATAGAAAGAATAAATTCCAAAAGAAGATATAATACTGATTAAAGGAGCTGACAAAACCGACCGCAGGGCATGAGGAGCCTCTCTGGTAATGGCAGATGGAATAAAGGAGATAAAAAAAAGATATATCAGGATTAAATTTTGCATCTTTTTTGTTTTATAAAGAGATAAAAGTCCCATTAAAAGGAAGGGGAATTCTACTAAATAAATTTCCCCAAAATTACTTTGCTGGCTGCGTAGATTAACATCACCGCTGGTAAGTAAAAATTTTGGATTAAAATGGGCCATATAATTAGTTGCAAAAGTATGAAAGATCTGAATATTTTTCTTCTGACTGTCAAATATGCCTATCACATCAAGTCTGTTACCCTCACCTTTAGAAAGAAATTCAATAATCGGGATAAATCCAAAAATCAGGATGCCAATTCCCAATATCAAACTTATTATTAGGACTTTTCTGGATTTATTTCTATGTATAAACAGTAGCAAAAATAATCCGGGAAGTAAAAAAGGGAGCAAAACCCGGAAACTATTATAACTGTATGCGCTAAAAACAAAAGATAAGCACGAAAGTATAATAAAGACTGATGATTTTTGAAACTTTAACCAGAAAAATATTCCCAGTAAAAAAAAGAATAGTCCTGCTGTTGCTTCATAACCGGTTCTGGAAAAAATAAAAAACCAGGGGGAGATAGTAATAAAAAAACTGCTAAATAATGCTACTAAAGTATTATTAAATAACCTCTTTGCTAAAAAATAAGTTAAAATGACTATTCCCAAAGAAAAAATAACTGATGGCAACCTTACCGCAAACTCATTTAACCCAAAAAGTTTAACAGAAACCGCTGTTGCGTAAATATAAACCGGCAACTTAAATTCCCCAAATGCCCTAAAATGCAGAGGCAAAAATTCTCCCCACTCGTCTTTACTTGTTTCCGCAATAGAATACGCATTATATCCAATGGAAGCTTCATCCCAATAAACCGATGGGGGAATCTCGGCTATTTTGTAAAGCCTGGTCAATAGAAAAAGAAGTATTATTGCAAACAACAAAATTTTTGTCCAAGTTTTATTCATTTATTATCCACAATTTCAAAAGCCGGGCTTCCGTCCAGGAAATTTATTTTGAGAAGACTTCTACCGCCATAAGGGAAATCCCCGGGTTTTCCGATCAACAATATCTTTTTGTCTTTGTATCTTTCTAATATATCTTTTTGCTGCGTTCCTTTATCCCCTAAATCAGGAAAATAAAATTTGTCAAAATTTAATACCCTTACCCAGTTATTAGTTTCAAACCTGACTAAATTAGGATCATTTTGATACTTGCTTGGGTCATAATTTAAATAAAATAAGGTAAACATGTGCGGCTCCCCGTAGTGGCGGGTAAAAACTATCAAATCATATTCATCCTGGTGATCTTTTATATATTCAACAACCTGCTTGTTTCCATACTGCCAATCTTTTGAGTATTTGTAAGGATAAATATTGTAATACTGATTTAAATAGTAAATCAAACTTAAAGCAACAATCACAAAAAATGCTGTAGCAAAAGATATTTTAAAAACAAAAGAAATTTTTTTAATTTTCTCAAGAATTATTACAAAACCAAATGCAGAGACCAATTGATAAAATGGCGCGGCAATCAGAGTTCTTAAGGCATGCGGTATACTGTCTCCTGTTGCAGAAACGGGCACAAATGCAAGTAGCAACCAAGAGATAAGCAAACCCTTAAATTTATGCTTGTATCTAAATAGACCCCAAAGGCCAATCAACAGAAACGGTGCCTGGAATAAATAAAGCTCGCCCATTTCCTGCACATGGTGTTGTTTATGGGGAGCGCCGGATAAAAATAAAAATTGAGGGGTAAAATGAGACAAATAATTTCTGGTAAAGTAAAAACTTAAATAAGTAACTTTATTATTAATTAAACGGGGCAGCGGGTAAGGTAACTTGGAATTTCCCCTGTTTTCATTAATCCTAGGGATCAGTCCCGGATCGTCTGTTATGCTAACTAACTTATATCTGGCACTTCTCTCTCCGGAAAAAAAATAAGGAGTAAGTGGAGTTAATAAAGCTAAAAAAATAATGAGTGAAAGTACGATAAATTTCTTAAATTTAATTAATTTTTTCCAATAGATAAAAAGCATGGCTACTAAAAACATCGGGGTAAAAATTCTGGCAGAATTATATGTAAAAACAGAAAGGGCAAACGGAATCATTGATATAACAAACCACTTCTGCTGCCTAAATCCTTTGATTAAAAACCAAATGCCCGCTGTAGCAAAAAAGGTAGCCAGGGATGATTCAAACGAGGCCCTGGTGAGTTGGATATGCCAAGGCGAAATAACCAACAAAAAAGCCGATGCCAATCCGGCTAAACTGCTACTGAATAAATTTCTTCCCAAAAAAAACATCACCAGGACTGTCAAAGTGCCATAAATTACCGGAGTAATCCGCACCCCAAACTCGTTTAATCCAAACAGGGCAATCCCGGGAACGGATAAATAGACTTGTCCGGGCAATTTATATTCCCCATAAGATTTAAAATGGACCGGCAGAAATTGCCCCCATTCATCTCTGCCTGAATTTAGCACAGAATAGGCATTATAGCCAATAGAAACCTCGTCCCAGTTTAAAGAAGGAGGAATGCTCGTTATCCTATAAAACCGCAGTATAAAGGCCAGAAGAATTATCAATATAAGCGCCAAAAAGACTTTTCTCATTAATTAATTAATTAATTTATTTATTTCTTACTAAAGCATAATCTGTTCCTTCGATTTTTTCCATCCTTATTTTAGATATATTTATCAAAGCCATACCTGTTGAATCAACAAATACCACACTCCTGTTAGGTAATAAATCATTTTTCATCCACTTCTCCAATTTATTTGGGAAATAGGCCTGTTCAAAAAATAAGAAGGCATTGGGATTTTGTAAAGGTATGTCATTTTGAATTAACGGTTTTAAATTATTTTCTTTTGACAGTTTTTCCAGTAATATAAAAACTCTATGGATAGGCGCAGCAAACTCTTGCTTCACTCTTTGGGGATAGTAGTACCAATAATCGTTTAAAAAATCTCCATAATTTAATGTCATCAGAAAAATTACAAGAAATATTGAAAAAGTTTTAAATAGCATATTTTTGAAAGCCAAAATATATTCAAAACCCACTGTGGCCACTGTCACAAACAAAGGTATCAGGCTTAACAACCTGCTTCCCCGGTGAATATTTGACCCCAAACCAAAAAATAATGGAATTGTAAAAAAGGCTGTTAAAACAAAAATTAAAAAAGGATTTCTTTTTTGAATAATTCTGATTATTCCTAAAATAAAAAGCGGCAGGGATGCAAGTAAAAATACTCCATGCTTGCCTGTAGAATGATATGGAGTGATGTCACCGGTGATAAACAAAAAAGAAAGGTCAAAAGAAGAAATATAAGGCATGATGAGTTCTTGATAAGAAGCAATGCTGTGTGGCCTAAACAAACCCAACACTGCTCCCGGGTATTGGCTTTTAACCAAAAATAACAGAATGATAAAAGGAGAGACAGAGATAATAAAGGTAAACCATACTCTTCTACGATCAATAAAATATAAAAATGATATGGAAAGAATGATAAGCGGTATAATCATCAGTCTTAAACCAAGATAAGAATAGAGAGCAAAACCCAAACTTACGGCCGCAAAAATAATATATCTTAAGTTCTGTTTTTTAAAGTATTTATAAAGCATTAAAAGCCAGAAAGATATAAAAGGTACCGGGGCAATATTTTCCAGAGCCAAATGAGATTGAATCATAATAATGGGGGTTGTTACAAAAATAAGTAACCCCACCAAGGCTAACTTAAATCCTTTAATTTGATTTATTAATAAAAAAATGAGTGATGCGGACAAAAACGCAAAAAATACACTGACTGCCCGCAATGTAAAATAAGATGGGCCAAAGAGTTTAAAGGCTGTAACTGTGGCATAAACAGTTACCGGTTGTTTCCAGTCAAAAGAATCCGTGTTGGAGGAAAAAAGCGGCAGAAAATTTCCTCTTGCATCTTTACCTGTTTGAGAAATTAAAACAGCATTGTAGCCAATAACAGCTTCATCTCCGTTAATACCCGACGGAACATCTGTTAGCTTAAATGTAAATAAAAACCAAAGAAAGGTAGTGACAACAAAAACAACAATTAGTTTCTTAATCATTTATTTTTCGGGGGAAGGTTTTAAATACTAGATAGAAAGCGCTTGAGGCAAAAACAGTTTGTAAGATGCTTCTTGAAAAATTATAATCTGCATTTATATTTAGCGTAATATTTTTTAGAGCAGGAAAAAGGGGAGAAAATATGCCTATAGTTAAGGAGGGATCAAAAAAGAAAAGCGAAGCAATCCAGGTTATAATCATTAAAAAAATCGGCAATAAATTTTTAAATCTTTCAAAACTTAAATCCAAAACCAGAAATGGAGTAACCCAAATTAACCACTGCGGATGGTAATGGGTAAAAATAAAAAATAACAGCAGCGGAATTAAGAAAACTTTCCATAGATTTATCCCACTGCTCTGATTGTTCCAAATATAGAGATAAAAAAGCAGCAGGAAAAAAGGAAATAATAAAATCGATTCTCCTCCCGATACCTGAATACCAGCATAAAGACTTTTTGAACTTTGACTCGCAAATAAAGCATTTGACCTGAAACTTTCAGACGAAAGATAAGGAAGTACGGAAATAAAATACGGCAAAGCTGCAATAAGCACTAATTTAATTCTTGTAATAAAACTTTTGGCTATGATTAGTAGCGGGATAAGAAGGAATACGGGGTAAAGTTTAAAAGCAATACCAAAGCCCAAAGCAAGGGCAGACCACTTAAGCTTTTTTTGTACTACCAGATAAAAAGATAGCATTGTAAAAAAAGCAGGGATAATGTCAAACTGGCCCATCATGTATGTAGCATAAAGGCTGATTGGATTAAACATCCAAAGCCCAAAAACCAATGCTTTCCTTTTTTCTTCAACCACTTTATAAAGCAGCAACCCTAAAGATAAATCAAAAATAAGATAGGGCAGTTTTAGCAGCCATATCCCCCAGTTTGATAAAAAATTAAATATGCCAAAAAACCAATAAATTAAGGGCGGATAGTTGAAAGTTGCCGCATCCGAGGAATAATCATACAGATTAAAAATGTGTCCTTCCCCTATCACTTTCCCGGCCACATGAAACACTGTCAAATCAGAATGAATTGTAGAAAAAGCTAAAAATAGCCTTAATAATATACCTGCTAAAAGAATAATTAGTATCTTGTTCATATTGTTTTGATTAAATTCCTAATACTTATCTCAAAATTTTCTTTACTAAAATTGCCGGCTTTTTTTATAGCTTCTACTGACATTTTATGCCATAAGGATTTATTTGACAAAAGCTCAAGGGTTTTGCTTTCAAAATCCCGCAGGTCGCTCCATAGAAAACCATTTATCCCATCATTAACAATCTCTGTAAGACCCCCTTTATCCACAACCACCGGCACAGAACCGCCTGCCATAGCTTCAGCCACAGATATTCCGAAATGTTCCATTTTAGTGGGTTCTTGCTCTCCAAAACCTGCAGCATGCCAATAAACGGATGAGTAGCCAAAAAGCTTAATTAGCTCCTCATAACCTAAATTTGGATAAAATTTTACCTCCAAATCTTTTGCTCTGTTTTTTAATTCTTTAAGATAATTTTCATCACCTTCTTTGGCAGCGCCAGCCAAATGTAAACTCCAACCCAAACTTTTTTTATTTTGCTTAAGTCTCTCAAAAGCTTTGATCAAAATCTCATGTTTTTTGTCTTTAAGATAGCCAAAAAACCGTCCGACAGACAGGATATATTTTTTCTTCTGCAGAGGTTTTATTGACTCCGTATCAACAGGCGGGTAAATTACTTTCGAAAACAATGGCCAGTTTTTTAAAGAATGATTTCTGGTAAATTTTGAATTGTAAATAATTAAATCCCATTTTTTTAATTTTATTTTTCCCCAGACACTTTGCGCAGGCTGACCCTCAATTGGCGATTGAATATGTAAAATGTTTTTCCCGGCTGTAGGATAAAAAATGCTCCCGTCGGTCAGATAAAACAAAAAATCATATTTTTTTAAAAACAAGGCTCTGGAAAAAAAACTGGAATCTTTCCCAATGGGAGAATCAACAATAATATTAACTTTATCCAAATTTAGATTAAATCTTTGGGAGAGATTTGATTTTAAATAATCAGATCCTATTTTTGTTAAATGTTTATCCAAAAGCAAATCAACATGGTGATCAAATGAAAGCGTTCCGGCAATAGTGGCAATGTATCTTTCTCCGCCTCCAAATGTATCCAAATAAGACGAATAGACTGCTATTTTCATTTTTTTAAAAACTGTTCATCTATTTCATCGTAGATTTTTTCCAAAGGCTTGGGTTGCTGCATTTGCCACAACCTGATGTAGGTAATAAACAGGCTAAAAACCTGCAAGAGAGCATCCATTACTCCAATAGTGCCGTTGAAAAAACCCTTTCTTTTAATTCCCTGATTAAATGTTTCAGAAATTAAAATTCTTAAAAATCTCCATCCGGACATTTTTGGATGACCTGCTTCCAGACGAAGCCTGGCATCGATTTTTGACCATTCCAAACTCTTTAAAACTATTTGATCAACATCTCGGTGAGTTAAATGAAGAAAAGAATTTTTTGTATAACCTAGCTCACCTTTAAATTTCGGATACTCATGTATCTTACCAACCCAAGTTTCGAAATCTTTTTTTCTAAGCAATCTAATTACCCAGTCTTTTTTATAAGAACCAAAGTTTATCTCTTTCCCAAAAATAATATTTTTTCTGGAAATGGCAAATGCTCCAAAATCAGAAAAAGTTATCGTAGCCTCTATTTCTTTCCTCAAATCATCCAATACTCTCTCGTCCGCATCCACATACAGTACCCATTCTCCTTTTGATTGTTCCATACCTTTGTTGCGCAAAGTGGCAAAATCTTCGTTTTGAAATTTAAATATCTTATCCGTGTACTCTTTGGCAATTTGTAAAGTTTTATCGTCTGAACCATTATCCAAAATTAAAATTTCATCTGCCCACTTGACTGATTCCAAGCATGCCCTAATTCTTTTTTCCTCGTTTTTGGTAATAATAATAATGCTTAACATGTTAGTTATTAAATTTCTTTAAAAAAGATTTAAATATATTTCCGTTTGATCCTGATTTTTTAAACCAATAATTTAATTCCCTACCGCCTTTGTTTTTAATAATTTCCAGCTCTTCCAGATTAAGTTCTTGCTGACCAAATTTTTCAATTTCCCATACTTTTAAATAAACTGCCAAAAAAGAAAAAGCCTGAAGCATGGAAAGAGCCAAACCGTGCAGCCCATCCTCAAAACCTCTACCAGCAAAAAATCTGCTTAAAAATTCAGATAAAGGTTTTTGGATTATATCCTGCCAACAGAATTTATAACCATTATTAATAAGCTCTTTAGCTTCTATGTCAGTATACCTGTTCATCCTTCCGATATATTGAGACAGATTATTATAATTATAGTGAATTAATGCCCATTTCTCTTCTGGTTCCAAATCAATACTCCCGCCTTCTATCTCCGGCTTACTGTGTATTTCATTTCTCCACTTAACCTTTCCCGCTTTAAAAAATCTTATTTGGTAATCCGGCCACCACATAGAAGTCTTCATCCATTTACCGAAAATTATATTTTTTCTCGGTAACTTTACACTACTAATTTGCTTCATATTAGCGGCAATTTCCTGCAGTCTTTTGGCTAAAGTTTGGGGAATCCTTTCATCCGCATCCAAAACTAAAATCCAATCTCCTGTTGCTTGAGAGATAGCAAAATTTCTGGCAGGCTCAACATAATCTACTTGTTCGTGAAAAAATATTTTGGCACCTAACTTTTTAGCAATTGCAACCGTATTATCCCCCGAATGCATATCACAAATAATAGTTTCATCGGCCCATGATACACTTTTTATGGCTTTTTCCATGTTTGCCTCCTCGTTAAAGGTATTTATTACAACAGAAATTTTCTGGGTCATCTCTAAATCTTACCAATTAAAATACATTAAGTAAAATTCACTCTTTTGGAGAAACTATAAAAAATGCCAGTCTGCCACTACCAAGATAGATTTTTTTTAATATTTCGGCTTCGGCTAAGTCATTTTCCGGTAAACTCCAAGGGCTTCCAATAAATAAGATACCTTTCTTAAACCGATCTTCTCTCCAATCAATTTTCCTAATCGTAAATTTGTCAAAACCAAAAGTATCTTTTCCAAAATGTTTAGCTTCTGTTTGATATTTTGCGGGGTCATACTTCGAATAAAAAAGGATATACATATGTGGTATATTTACTATATAGGGCGCCTCTATGCCCCTGTACGGATCATATACAATCTCTTGGTATTTATCTTTATTATCCAGCGCATACAAAACAGTCTCCTTTGTCCCCTCCATAAAAGCTTCTCCCTGTTGTATCGGAAAATGCACGGCAAAAATTAAATATGCTTGAATAAGGATAATAATTATAAAAAATCCATAAAAACTGAAAAAACCTAATTTAATAAATTTATTAGACAAACTCTGCGCTATTTCAAGAAATCTTTGTGCTCCTAAGCTTACAATTACAAGTAGTGCCGGCAAAATAAGCAGGCTTCTAACTGAACTTTGGTCGTTGTTTGCAAGGGATGCGGGTATAATCCCAAGTAAAATCCACAAGATAATTAATCTTGAGGAAATATTCTTAAATAATTTAATAATTCCTAAAAATAGCCATGGCAGCTCAAAAAGAAACAACACACCTAAACCTATGGTTCCGGGAAGTGTCATATTTAAACCTGTAAAAAATAAAAAATCCGGTTGAAAATAATTTAAGTATCTCTTAATCCAAAAGAAAAACAGCAGGAATTGCTCTCCAGCTCTTTGAATATGATCAAGTATCACATATCTTGTGAATTCAATATCCTGTGATAAAAAAACCATTCCTATTCTGGTACCGGCAGATCCAAATATTGTCATATAAAAAAGGGGGAGGACTAATAAAAAACTCCCCAATATAAATATCCTTATATTTGATATGTTTGACTTAAATCTTTTAAAACCTGTAAGAAGATATAAAAATATAAAGATTGGTATGAATAACCTTTGTGAATGATATGTATACATTGATACTGTTAAAAAAATTGACGCCCCTGCTGCCCAAATTTTTCCACCCTCAAACATTTTTAGGAAAAATAAGACCCCCAGCATTAGAAAAAAAGTACTCATAAGACTCTCTGATGCCAACCTGGAATAAAAAATATGCCATGGAGAAATAGCCAGTAATGCAGCACCTATTAAAGCAATGTTAATATTTTTCACGAGTTTCTTAAGCAGTAGAAAGAATACCGGAATTGATAATATGCCTGCCAATGCTGTTGTAAACCTTACACCAAATTCATTTAATCCAAATATGGCAATTGATGGGACAAGTGAATAAATTAGTACCGGACTTTTGTAATCTCCTGTTGATTGAAATGCAAGGGGCATAAATACCCCATTTTCATCACGGGCTGTTTTAAGTATTGAATAAGCGCTATATCCATATGAAACCTCATCAATATTTAGGCTGATATGGTTTTGGGTATTATTATAAAATCTTAAAAACCCCCCAATTAGAGTTAACATAGAGACTGTTAATAAGATTTTTAAGTTTTTGTTCATTAATCTCCAATCTGCAAGGCTCCACCAAGGTATCGTTCATATCTGATATACTCCCTAAAATTTATATCAAAAACAGTAACTAATAATTGAACTGAAACTAAAATTATTGTTAAAAACAACATTAATTTAAAAATTCTCTCTTTCCTGTTTTGAATAATTTTTATCATCCCTAAACTAATCACAAAAACAATAACCGGCTCGAAAAGTACCAAGCGGTTTAAGTTTACCAATGTTTTTGAGACAAAGGAGGGTACTAATAATATAAACGAAACTGCTAAACCATTTCTTAAGGCGGGGGATTTAAAAATCAAAGATAGACCATATAAAAAGGGGATTAAAAATCCAAAATAAACAGGGGGGCTGAAGGAAAATTTTAAGAGACCCTCCTGTCCCGTAAAATAAGTTGATGGCGTAAAATGCTTAATGGCTTTAAAAAATGCGTATTTTGAAAAATATATATATCTATTCTCTCCTAATTTTACTATAAAACTATACCCTGCTTTTCTTGACTCCCCCTGAAAAACATTGACAGCATTCATGTGTCCCGGATCCTTAAATAAAGCTACCTGATTATTATAAATATTTCCAGTTCCGGCTTGATTTTTGAAATTTGCAATAAGTAACGGTAAACAAAGAAAAGAAATTATGAAAAGCGCGGGCCGTATTTTTTTAAAACTCACAAATTTAATTAGACTTAACCCTGTTATAAGAATTGGAAAAATAAAAATACCTAAAACAAAACTATACAAAAATAAGATACTTCCTAAAATAAAAGCCGCCATCCCCCACCTGAATCTTCTTGATTTGATTAATAAAATCCCCTGAAAGATTATTAAGATAAATGTCAGGAGATACACATAAAAAGAATTTGTAACCACGAGATAAAATGACCAGGGGGAAAAACAGTAAATTAGTACGGGAATTAAAGCTAGATGTCCAATAATAAACCTTTTTGCAATCATCCAAATCAAAAAAATATTTATAGATCCGGCAAAATAAATTAGCCAATAGGGAATAATTACATTTAATTCAATAAGGTCAAAAAATATTGGTTTTTGCAGTTGTAACTGTATTGGATAAATTGCCCTTATTAATAAAGCGGAAAAAATTAGACTAAATCCATAAATAATTAAAAATAGAATATTCTCTTTAAGAAAAATCTTTCTCACTTGTATACTTTTTTAATTGCTAAAATCGACAGTCCTTTTTGATCTAGGATAGTCTCGTAATTTCTTATGGCATCTTTTAAATCGGGATTGCCTATAAATAAAACCGTTCCATCCAAATTTTCAACAAACTGATTGATGTCTCCTTTTGGAATATGGCCAATGTAAACATTATCAAATTTCTTAAATTTGTAATTGCCTATTTTTATATTATCTTTATTTTGAAGAATAACTTGTGCAGGGTCAACTTTACTATAAACAGGATAGGCAAATTCAATGCTGTCTATTGCATCTGAAAGAAAAATATATTTATATTTTGATTGGCCCTGCATTGCCAACCCTGATGCAACTTTTGCGGAGTATGACCAAAAATTGCTATATTCACTTGGGGCTAGAAAATATAATTTTTGAATAAAGAATGCAAACTGTATTATAAATACAAAAAATAAAACCGCAAGAATAATTTGCATTTTTTTATTTATTAAAAAATTCAGCCCAATGGCGGAAATAATCACCAGCGGAGGCAGCATGAAAGAGCTCCTCAAGGCGTGCGGCAAATCCACAATGGCCGTAGGAATAGGCGCCAATACCAACCAGGAAACAATAAAAACAAATATTTTTCTATTTTTTTGCCAAAGCGTTAGTAATCCTATAAAAATAAAAATTATTTCCACGAAATAAATTTCACCCATGGTCGCCATATTGTGTCTCGGGTTTCTATCCCCATGTAAAATTAAAAAATCCATGGAAAAATTTTGTAAATAATTACCTATCAAAACTTTTGCATACTCCACCGGTTTGTTGTGAAAATACGGAACCAGGTTTGCAGGCAAAGAACTAATAGTTCTTTCAAAGTTAATCTTTTGCAGGATTTCTTCTTTTAATTTTTCTTGAGAAAAAACATTGATCGCGGAAAATCTTACTTCTGATCCGCCAATGAAGGTTTGACTAAAAGCTAAAATGCCTAACAGGAAAAAGACAACCATTCCGGCAAAAAAATGCTTTTTACCTGCGCCGCCTTGATACCAAAGCAAAAGCGGCAGAAATAAAACAAGGCTTATTTTATATGTTGGATAAGTGTGCAAGGTTAATCCAAAACTTAAAGCAGAAATTAAATAAAATAAAGTATTTTCTTTTGCTTTGATGAAAAAATATGTTCCCAAGAGTACCAAAAACAAAGCAAAATGAGCTTCAAATCCTCCTCTGCTTAAAGCAATATCCCAAGGTGAAACTGCTGCTATAAATGCTGCGCAAAGACCTACTTTTTGCGAAAATAGTCTTTTACCCAAAAGATAAATCAATGCTATAATCCCTAACCCTGACAGAATTGATAGCATTCTTACAGCCAGAGCAGTTGGACCAAAGAACGCAACAAATGGAATGGATGCATAAACATAACCTGCCGGTCTGCCGGCACCCATTTGAAAAGTTAAAGGAAACCTGTTGCCCAGTTGATCGGATCCTGTTTTATAGAGAGAATAAGCATCCTGGACAATTGTCAGTTCATCGCCATAAAGGGAAAGCGGGTTGTTGGAAATGTTTATAACCCGCAGCAGAAAACCCAAAATCAAAATAACTGTTACAATAATTTTAGTTTGCATAAATTTTACCCGTTTATTATTCTATATACTATTACTTCTTTATTTTCAAACATAATTTCCAGATTATTTTCCTGAACATTTATCAATTTATCCAACTCATCCTTGGCAATATATAGATATTTTATTCCTTCTTCTTGCAGGAATTTTTTATTAAAGGAAAAATCCGTCTGCGCAAAAAACTCTTTTACCCTAGCCAACTTTTTATCAACAGGATAACCTGTGATTAATGCCTGCTCCTCCGAAGTAAAATATGTGCTTCTTCCGGTAAGAGCAGAAACATAGGCGGTAGAATACCAGGCATTTATTGGCCTTGGTTCGCTCTTATATTGATCTTTTAAATATTTATTAAATGGAATTGTTAAAATAATATCCTGCGGTTGGCTGTTTGTTCTTAGAAAATTTAACGCTTCCATCTGTTGATTGCTGATAATAGCCAGGGGTTTCCTGCCGGGCCCGTAAAACTCATTTAAATTTCCTATCACTGTTGGCACTGAAAACAAAACTATCATTAACAAAATAATCACCCTTATTAACTTTTTTTTAAACAAAATAATCATCTGGTAAGCCGACACTGCGGCATAAAAACCCATGATAAGCAAAGAATACTGAATAAATTGGATGTTGTTGTAGATAAGCCCTTTTTGCACAAAAATAGTCACCATTAAAATTCCCGTAAGAAGCGACGCAAAAAGCATTGCGTCAATAGGACTCCTGATAAGTTTTTTCTTAAATCCGTCTTTTGCAATACTGTAAAACCCCAATACTCTCATTCCAAAATTTCCTACTATAAATATCAGAAAAGCCGTTGTTTCTAACTGCGCAACTCTTAAATAAGCATGCCATGTTCCTTTGGAAAGATAGTGTTGTCTTCTAAATTCCATATCCATCCAACCCAGCTTATCCACCACCATGGTTCTTATAAACCACCATGGCAAAAACATTAAAAACGAGGCTGCTTCTTGTGAAGTCATGGCTTTAAAAGTTATAAAGTTAGCAGTCCCCAATGCTACGGTAAGCAGGATTAAATGCCATTTCCTTAAAAAAGACAGGTCTACTATCGCGGCAGCTCCCACACTCACTAGCATAATCAACCCTCCGGAAACCTTAAAACCGGCCAGTAAACCTCCTAAAATAAATGAAATAACTAACCAGAATATCCGCCTTTTTTGAAAATACAGCAACAGACAAAACAGTATTCCAACCAGAAAAATATGGGCAATGGCATGCGGGGGATTCCCTAATAAAGTATTTTCTTGAGAAGCCCAAAAAACCGTTTCGCCTCCAAATAAATTTTTATTCCTGAAAAAAGTTACAAAATAGCCAAAGCTGCCTGTAAAATATGTAAAAAATATTGCCAAGTAACCTACAGCTTGACTCTCTTGCCATCTTTTAACAAATGAGAAAACTCCAAGGCCGAAAAGGAAAGAAAAAATTATTGGAAAGAACCTAAAATACAGGTCCAGCGGAGAAAAAAACGGGAAAATCCGGTATGTTTCCCCCATTAAAACATCAACCAAAAAATGATAATTTAAAAGCTTTTCTCCTGAAAAAATGGGGTTTTGCGGAGGAAAATTTTTTCTAATCTCTTCCATTAAACTCACATGCCATAATCCGTCGTGGCCTTGGGAACTCCAAAAAAGCAGTCCTTCGGAGTAGTGAAATCCGCTCGGGAAATTGATAAATCCCTGGACTAAAATACCTAAAATAATCAACAACAGTAAGGACTTACACCGGATAAATATTCTCCATGGAACAAATAATTTTTCTTTATATTTAATCAAACTATAAAATCCGGTTGCCAGAAAAACCGGCAAAAGAAGCCATCTTAAATTAAAAACCCCCAGAAAAACAGCAATTCCCACAAAAATAACCAGCCCCAAAGAAAAAGCCAAAACTATTATTTCCTGATCCTCAAGCTCTTTTATTTTAGAAGATAATACACCGTAACCGGTGTTATAAAAAATAAACAACGCAAGAATTAAGAAAAAAATGCCAAAAAGAAAAGTGTTTGCTATTAACATAATTATGTCTTAAGCTTACTATAGAAATGACCCTAAAATCTATGCATAATTCATTAGTGTTCCGCTGTTTACTTGTTTTTGTAGCTTTCACCTTTTTCTTTACCATCAAAAGCGTTAATTATGACCGTTATCCCTTAATGGGTCATCTTGAAGAATATGCTTATTCCTGGATGGGAATTCATTTAATCGAAACCGGCATTCCCCGAACCTGGTCTCCAACAGGTAAATTCCCTGTTCAGGATATTGCCTTCAGCGGCAAAATAAAAGATTATAATGCGGAATTAAGCGTTGACATTCTCTCTCCTTGGCTTGATTTACCGCCGCTTTACGGCCTTTTGTCAGGAGGCGCGGCTCATCTTTACGGAGCTAATAAATGGTCAATTTTACCAGCCTCCTATATCCGCTTGCCTACCTTATTTTTTGCCTTTTTAACCACTATAATTCTCTTTTTGCTAACCAAAAAGCTCTTTGGTTTTTGGATGGCAATGCTATCTACAACCATTTACTCTCTCGCGCCGCTTTTTGTTTTCAGTCAACGGCTCTCTGTGGCGGAAAACGGCATTACCTTTTTTTATATTTTGGTTATTTATTTGACTATTCTCTATCTTGAAAAACAAAAGTGGTATCTGCTGTCATTTATGCCAATTCTCATTGGTTTAGCCGGGTTAATGAAACAAACCGGATTCTTGATTGTTTTTTTTATTATCTTTCTTTTGATCAAAAATAAATTATGGAAAGAAGCTGTTTTTGTTTTATTGGGGGTTGGTTGGTTTGTTGGAATACTTTTTGCTTACGGCGCAGCTGTTGACTGGAATTTATTTCTCCAAATTAATTTGCAGCAAGGCAACAGGCCGATTGGTTTTTTGGGGTTGCCTTTTCTTTTAAGCAGCCCCGGTTACAGTATAGATTTTTTCTATGACGGCTGGTATATCTTTTCTCTTTTTGCCGCAATTTACTTGGGCATTGCAAAATTTAACGACAAACGGTTTCAATTAATATCTCTGGCTTTTATTTTTTGGGCAATGGTGGTTGTTTTTTCCGGCGGCCAGACTGATACTTTGCTTTGGTATCATTATCCTTTGTTCCCTTTCCTCTCGATCGCCGCGGCGCTCTTACTTTCTGAAATCATCAAACAACCAAATCTAATTACAACTATTTTAGCCGTTGGTCTTCTCCTGTCCGGCAGGTCTTTCCTTTCAAACGAATTCAAACCTCAAATAGAACCTGTAAAATTCCGCCTTATCATTACTACGCTAATCTCTCCTGCAATACTCTATTTCCTCTTCAAAAAACCTATTTTTCAGAAACTAACAAAGATAGTCCTTGTGGGCGTAATTATCATGGGCTTTTTCTTAAATACCCAGGCAATTTATTCGGCTTTTCCAATAGCCAGCGAATCAAAATCTTTCCCCTTGGGATCTGGGACATTTTTCAGCAATGCTTATATACCACTGCTTTGGAGGTTCTTATTAATCCAGTAAACCTTCCCCTCGCTGTCGCTTAACGAAGTATAAAACAATTTGTCCGGCGAAGCAGCGATTTTTAAAGGAAACGGGCAATCTAAAACCTGTATATTTACCAGTTTTTCTCCAATCACTTTGCCAATTTGGGACTGGCCGGCCTGATTGTATGCCACCCAGAAGATGTCATTGTCAAGAAAAAGCGATGAAATACTTTTGTTTTGTTCAAGAATAGTTTGTTTATTGCCGTTTAAATCTATACTAATAAGCGTTGGTTTACTGCCGTAGCGGGCCGCCAATAAATAACTACTACCGCTTGCTTCCAAATCAACAATTTTATCCAATCCTGAAAGGAAAAGAAAACCGTCTCTACCGATAATTTTGGTGGTATTCCCCGAGGCATAACCGGAAACATAAAAATAACCCCTGGCGTCCCGTGCTAAAGCCGAGGCCCGGCCAATTTTAGGATAATACTTTCCGGCAACAACTTCTCCTTTTTCAAAAATAAGCCGGACAACTTTATCATTAAAGAAATCCGTACCATAAATATCAGTGCCATCAGAATAAATATCCGTTAAAACAGGCAATGCAAAACTTACAATTTTTTCCGGGGCATCTAAGTTAATTACTGTTAGCTTATTGTCTACTTGAGATAAATAAAGATGTTTTTGACTAATATAGATTGCTGTTACAGAAGCCCCTGCTTGAAAAAATAAATTGCCGTCACAAGTCACCTTTTGAAAGCTCTGCTCAAATTGTTGGTCTTTAATTTTCAGGTTTTGATAAATTGAGAGTTTTTCTTGTTCTGCTAAATTTGCAAGCTTAATCTTCTGAAGGAAACCAAAAACAAAAGCCGTAATAACTCCAACAATAAAAAGATAAGCGATAATAGCCAATAAAAATTGGTTCTTAAAAATTTGCTTCATATATCACCACTTCCTCATTTTCAAATATATTTTTAATAACCTCCGGGTTTTCTTTAATCCACGCATTATATATTTTTGGCAGGTAAATATATTTTATATTGTTATTTAATAAAAAATTAATGTCAAAAGATCCGTTAAAAAAATCTTTTGCCGCCACTATTCTTTTTTTATAATCTGTCAAAAGAATTTGATTTTGCGGTTCATCTTCAACAAAGATAACTTTACCGGACAATGCCGACACATAAGAGGTGCTGTCGTATATTAAAATAGGCCAGGGTTCGGCCATTTGAGTCTTTAATTTTTGATCATAAGGATAAGTTAAAACCACTCCGTCCTCTTTAGTTTTCAAAAAGTTTAACGCCTCTAATTCTTCATTGGTTACCAAAGCATGAGGCTGATAGTTTAAATATCCATTAGCAGTGGCCCAGGAATTTATCGGAGTAATGAGCAAAAATAATACTGCAAAAACTAATGCTAAAATTTTATTTATACTGCTAATGACTTGGGCAAAAATTATCCCTCCTGCCACAGCTGATATATATAATCCGTAATAAATAAACTGGATTGTATTCCAGGGATTTCCTGATTGAATAAAGAAAACAGGAATAATTAATGAAAGGAGAGAAAAGACAAATAGAAATAAATAATTTGTATGTCGCACAATATGTTTCATTTTACGGAGATAGAGTAGGGCAAAGACCCTTGTTCCCAAATTACCCAATATAAAAATCACCAGACTAATTAATTCTGCTGTTAAAAATTTAAACCAGTTACCGCTCTCCCATCCAGCCACCCTTGCCAAAGATAACCTAACCCACCCCACCCGATCCGGCGAATCAACCATGGAATGAATAAACCAAAAAGGAGAAAAAATTATCAATTGTTTATCAACACTAAAATTAAAAAGAAATAGTATTAGGGATAAAAAAGCGCTAAAAAGAAATACCAATATATATTGTCTGTTTTTTTTAAGGATTCCGACTATTGCAAGAGAAAATAAAATTAAAATTGCCGGATATGCCTTAAAAGCAATTAGGCTTCCCGCAAGAATAGTTATTATTAAAATGGATAATTTATTTTTAAGATTTGGCAAAAGTTGGAGTATGGCAATAACAATAAGGAGTGATATGGCAAATGGAGGATTTAAATTAAATGATATTGATTGATTTGCCCAAAAAGCAGATTCCCCGCCTAAATGCCTAACCTTTATAAACTCCACTATCCATCCAAAGCTTCCTGAAAAATAAACCAGGTAAATGCCAAAAAAACAAGCTAATCTTTTCTTCCAAAGATTTTTTTCAGTAACCAAAAGATTAATCAAAAAGTAAGTCAAAATCCCCAAAAGCAGGGAAAAAATAATTGGGTAAAATCTAAACAGCAAATCAGCAACAGGAATAGCTGATACATAATTTGTTAAAGCCACAAATAAGTCATAAAAAAAGTGGTAATTCGTTAAAACTTCTCTGGCAAAAATGGGATTTTCAGGCGGGGTAGATTTAACAAGCTGATTGATTAAACTGATATGCCATATTCCATCATGCGTATTTGGTCCCCAAAAACCCAGTCCATAGGGAAAATGAAGACCGCTTTTAAATACAGGCAGTTGTTGAAATATAGTCCCTGTTCCAATTAAGCCTATTAAAATAAAACTGTATTTATCCTTAATTTTTAAAGAAAAATCAGAAAAAATTTGTTTCCTGGATTTTATCAGCAATAAAAGATTAAAAATTAAGTAAATGAAAATCCCCTGTCTAAAATCAACAAGAGAAAGAAGATAAAATAATAAGGTAATCAGGACAAACCCTAAAGGTAGTGCTAGGGAAATTTTTTTCCAAAAAGGTGTCTCTTGGGAGAACACTTTTTTTATCATTAATAATCCCGGCACCAAACAACCGATTATTATAAATATTAGAAATTTAATGATTTTAGCAGCAATGCTTTGAGCAGACCATTCAAACCAACCTTTTTTCAAATCAATCCGCTCTTTTTGGTTTAGTTGATGTTTTGTTGCCTCAAGTATTGCCCCGTCAATAGATGAAATTTTCCCGTCTATACTAATATCCCTTGGTAAAAATTCTATTTTCCTTGCATTACCTGCCTCATTTTTATAATTAATAACAAAATTATCCCCTTGTTTTATAACTTTAAAATCTGAAATTTTACCCTCATCAATTACCCATTTATGCCCGAAGCTTACCTCATCCAAAACCCTGGTGGCATTTGTTGCAAAATTAACGCTGTCGCAGCGGCTTTGAAAACATAGCTCTTGTTCCCCGTCAATATATTGCCTGATATCCCTAAACAGGGAACCATCCTTGTTGAAAAACCATCCTGCCCTAAAATACGGGTTCATAAACCAAATTGTTTTATTTAAAGATCCCAAAGGATCATCTGCTACTATGATTTGAGGAAGTGAAAGCCCGGGAAATCTGTTTTTATACCAGGAGGCAAAATCTTTCATGGTAACAACAGATACTTCTCCAATATTTTTCTTTTTTGATAAAGCTTCTATTTGATTACTGTATTCTGCTTTATATTTTTCCCAAGAATAAGAATTCTCCAATCCCACCACAAGATGACTAAATTGATTAAGCGGCTGATTAGTGTAAAGATTTAAGAGATTCGTAAAATACTTTGTATCCAAATTGTGATAATCAATATAATCATTTGCCTGAACGCTATAAGTACTCTCCATAACTCCGTTTCCATAAGAATTAACAGGGTCTCTTGGGGCCCATTGCATCATTACAACCGACATCTTATTTTCAATTGTTTGAGCAGGATGCAAAGCATTTTTTTTGGAGGGATAATACGGCGTAGAAAAATACTGCCCCCAGATTTGATAATTATCTGTTGAGTATTGGTCAGATACAATTAAAGAAGCGCTGATGCCGTATTCTTTTTGCATATATTCCAAAGAATAACTGTCAACCCACCATGCCCCTATTGATTTTGGATAATCACCAAAAATTTTTTTAAATTTTTTAAAAGCAGCGTCTATCAGTTTTACTCTATCTCCTGGCTCATAACCTGTTAAAAAAGCGCTTCCGGCGCCATGCCAATTATCAGATTTGTGATAACTTACCCCTGCCGCATTTGTTAGTGTCGGGGTTACTTCCAAAAATAATCCTTTTTCAAAATTCTGGTCCTTATTTAGCGCCCGCATAATCACATCATCTGATAAAGCATCAAAACGGAGAAGGAAGGTTGCAGGAAAATTGTATTTTTTTAAAGTTTCTATTTGGCCCAAAACCATGATCCAAGGCTCCTGATTTTTTAAATCCCAAAAATCCGCTCCCCTTACAGGATTAACAATTGATACAAATGAAGACCCCTGTGCAAAAATTGTTTGAGGCAGAATAAACATAAAAAAAATTAAACAGAGTATTTTAAGCATTTCTTTTTTTTATTTTAAGAAAAATTAAAAGTTTGGGTTCTAGGATAAGAACAGTTGTAAAATATGTTACTAATCCACCAGCGCACATAAAAGCAACCTGTTGCCATGAAACCTGCAAAGAAGATCTTATTACCAACACTACCCCACCTGTAATTACTGAAACAAGCAATGGCTTTCCAACAATTTTCAAATAATTTATCTCAACATATTTTAAGGCAACAAACATCACTACCACCGAACTAAGTCCTACCAGGGCAAAACCCGCTGCCGCGCCATTTACTCCAAATACAGAAGATAAAAACGGCACAAAAAGCCAAGTGAGCACAGTCCACATAATCATTAATTTAAAAGTTACTGATATTTTTCCAATTGCATTGAAGGCATTAGTTAAAGGGGTTGCTACCGCGGCTAAGGCGGAAGTAATGGAGAGAAACGACAGCGCCAAAAGCGCCGGGCTCCATTTGCTATACTTTGGAATTACCTCCACCAAAGACGGAGCAACCAGTATCAAAAAAGTAAGGGCCGGAAATACCAAAAGACAAATATAAAAAATTGATTTTGATAAGGCATTGGATAACTCTTTTTTATTATCCTGCATACGGGAAAAAGCAGGAAAAGTAACTTTGATAACCTGATCCATAAAAAAACGCAGAGGCGCAAAAGCCCATTTTTGAGCCCATCCCAAAAGCCCTATTCCGGATGAACCCAGCGTCCCACCCAAGAATAGCGTCATGCCATCATCTTTGATCATTGCAAGAAAAGTATTTGCTTGATAAGGAATTCCAAACTTTAACAAAGATTTAAAGGAGGAGGCAGAGAATGCAAACCTCGGGATCCACGGTGAAACTATATAAGTTGACACCAAACCTACAAATCCCCGCAAGATGACGGCTATTGTAAAACTTGTAACTCCAAAGCCCCTCCAGGCAAAAAATACCGCAGTAATATTAAAAACTAAAACTTCCAGGATTTGAGGAATAATGTATTTATTAAACTCCAGTTTTCTCTCTAACAATACTGTAGGTATAGTTTTTAATGATGAAAGAACAAGCGAAAAAGCAAGGGCCCAAAGAAGATATATTGCCCCATTGTCAAAATGATAGAAATTTCTAATAACCGGGGTAAGCAGAAAAACTATACTGACAAGAGAAAACACCAGTATTTGTTGAGCGGTAAAAATAGTCCGCAGTTCAATATCCTGCAATTTTTCTTTTTTTTGTATCAAGCTGGCGGCAAAACCTATATCGCCAAAATATGCCAAAAAACTAACAACAGCGGAAACTATAAAAAATACGCCGTAATCCTGCGGCTCTAAAAGAAAAGTTAAAAGAGCAATTGAAAAAAAAGATACTGCCTGAATTAGGATATTTCTGACAGTCAGTATTGCAGCTCCTTTAATAGCTCTGTTTTTTACCAACTCTACAGATAAATCTTCCATAAATTTAATCTATTCTTTTTCTATAGTATAAAAGCCATTTTTTAATCCTCTTAATCTGGAACATGAACACAACAGCCAAAACTATAAAAGTCACCGTAGTGATAAAATTGGAAACAACTCTCACAGGAGTATCATATAATCTTCCGCTTATCTGGTGGCTCCCTTTCCCTAAAATAATTGTCATTAAACCCAAAGTATTATCTTTGTATTCTATTGGCACTTCCTTGCCGTCAACTTTTATCCTCCAGTCAGGGAAATAATATTGGGAAAGGCGGATGATGGTATGGGTGGTGGTTTCTGCCTTAAAGTTAAACCAGTTAGTGCCTTCTTTAAGATCAATTATTTTTGTTTCTCCTGTTAAAATTTGATACCTCTCTTTGGCAAGTTCTGCCGGGGGTTCCTTGGCAAAAATAGGCAAATAATCAAAAATAGATCTTTTAATTTGCTTATCCCAATATTCCCCTGACAAAAGTTCTTTTTCCGTAACATTAATAAATTTTTCCGGCCTGAAATAGAGAAAATTTAATGCCACAACCAAAACAATTAGGGCAATCAAAATTTTCTTGTTTTTTAAAACTAAAACTGCGCTTCCTGAAATAAAAGAAATAAAAAAGCTCACAATTAATAAAAATCTCCAGGGAAACTGCAGAAATTTTATTGGTTCAACAAATTTCCAGATAAACACCGACCGGGGATTAATCATATACATACTTAAAGCTATAAGAATTGAGGAAAAAATTATCGCTACAGCTAACCAGCGCTTTGGACGCCATAGCCTTACGGCTGCATATATTGCAATAGCCCAGCCCAAAAGATGAACCCAGCCAATCTGGTAAGACAACCCGTCTCTTTCTCCCCCGGGCACTTCCCTGATGGAAGATCCATATCCCCAAGACCTCTCCAGTAATTTAGAAAATCCTTTAAAATGTTCCGTGTAAGAAAAATATCCATAAGTTGTTGTATCAACATGCACCAAATTCTTCTCAAATATCATTGGAAAAAGATAAAAAGCAGAAATGCAAACTCCCAACAAAATAGCAAGAATGCTATAAAGAAAAAATTTCCTGGTTTTTGCTTTTAACATCAAAATGAAAATCCAGATTAAAAGTATAGGAAGAAATAACATGGCGGAGAGATTATGGGAAGTGATCAGGAAAGCAGTTAATAAAGAAGAAACAGTTAGATTTATAATACAGGTTTTCTCCCCCATTCTGACAAAACTCCACAGCAAAGCCGGAAAAACCATTAAAGCCCACATCTCCCCCATGGCTCCCCTCGCATAAAAATCAAGCGCATGGTATGGGGCAAAACTATAGAAAATTGCCGATAGACTTCCTCCTAGTTTTCCCCAAAATTTTCTGGCCAAAAGAAACATAAATATGTAGGAACCAACAAAAGGCAAGACAAACATCATCTTAACGGAAAAAATCAGGCTGCCTGTCATCAAATAAAAAATTTCACCAACATAATATGGAAGAGGGGCGTAGTAGTTAAAAATAGGGTAACCGTACAAACCGCCTAAATCAGGCACCCATCGGCAAGGAATTTGCCCATCCTTGATACACTTGTCCATCTCGTAAAGCCTGATAATTTGAACATCGTCATGATGTGAAAAAAACGGGGCCCAAAAAAGCGGCCAAAACAAAGACAGGGTTAATATCAAACCAATAGTAAATACTTTATGGGATTTAATTAGATTTAGCATATTTAAATTTGGCATATCCTAAAAAAATAAGGAGCGCTGCGGCACTTGTTAAACTTAAAATATTACCTATTATTCTAACAGGAGTGTCTTTTAATACCAAATCTATCCTGTTGTCCCCCTTGGGAAGCTCAAAAGTAATCAGTCCCTGCAAAGAAGGTTCTTGCAATTTTATATTTAGGCCATTCGCCTTAACTTCCCAGCCGGGAAAATAAGTAATAGGCACTTCTACCAAAGCGTCTGATAAAACCTTAATCTCCCCTTTTGCTTTGGCTGTTTTTTGTTCAAAACTTAAAACTTCAATTTCTCCGCTATTTGCCCTTGGAGTTGGAAAATATTCTACCCTGTCAAATTTTACCCAGATTGGAAAATAATCTTTGGTCAAATCCACTCCCCGGTGCGTGCTGTCCGTATTTAAAAACTTGGCAAAAAAAGAATCTTCTACAAAGTTCCTTGGTTTAAAATAATTAAAATTAATTAGGATTACTGCAGCAAGTGCAATAAAAAAAATAATGTTAGGCTTCCATTTTAAATGATTTAGGGCTACCGCACCGAACAAAGAAACAATAAAAATTGAAATTGCCAGAAATCTCCAGGGAAACTGGATAAAAGCCATTAAAGGAATCGCTTCCCATAAAAAGGCTGATTTGTTATGCTGCAAAAAAATAGAGAAAAAGAAACTGAAAAACAAAAACGAAGTAAGTAGTAATATTTTTTTATCGCTTCGTTTAATAAACCCGACAACCAAAGCAAACAGCATTGCTACCCAATGGGCTAAGCCCACTTGAAACGACATATCATCTATTGGCCCCCATAGCGATGACCCGTACCCCCAGAATGTTGAGAAAAACTGGTAAAATGCCACAAAATGAGCCCTAAAATCAAAATATCCTACCAGCAAATATTTTGTCTGGATAAACCCTCTTTCAAAAACTGCCGGAAGAAGAAAAGTTGCTGATAATCCCAAACCTAATACCAATGAGGAGCAAAAGTGCAGAATTAATCTCCGGTTTTTTTGTTTTATCCACAAATACAACCACCATAAAAATAAAAATGGTAAAAAGATTAAGGTTGTCACATTATGCGTCAGGAATAAACCTGCCAGGGAAATAGAAAGAAAAGAAATCCTTCTCAAAGTGATTTTTTGGGATAAAAGCAGCGAGGCATAAAAAATCAGCGGGAAAAAGACAAAAGCAAAAGCCTCGGACAAGGCACCTCTTACATAAAGATCAACTGCCCTATAAGGAGCCCATATGTAAAGGGCAGTTGCCAAAAATGCAGATTTTTGATTAAAAAGTTTCCGGCACAAAAGATACATTGTTACGGCAGATAAAAAGCTTGATAAAATAAAAAGTATTTTTGCCACCCAAATATAGTTAAAACCTAAAAGTTTTATCAAAGCTCCCAGATAATAGGGGAGGGGGGCGTAAAAATTAAAAAGGGGTTCGCCAAAACGGAGATCGCCTGCCCAGCGGACAGGAAAATAACCATCAGATAAAGCTTTGCTCATCTGCTGCAGCCGGGCTATAAATATATAATCCTGGGTGTAAAAAAATTGGGTGTTAAAAAAAGAAATAAGAGACGGCAAAGTTATTAAAAATAAAATTAAAAGAGTTTTTTTCATCTTAATTACCGTGGCACTACTTTGTACAAAACAGTGGCATCAGAGCCAACCTTGGGATATTCTTTGATCAACTCTACCCCTGAAACAGAACCTTTCAGGTTGCTTTTATTCCCCACAAAGAAAGTTAAATGATCTTTGGCAGCATTTCTGACTTGGGCGGAAATTGTAGCATGGCTGCCAACAACTGAAATATTGGATTTATCAAGATAAATATAGAGCCCATCCGGCAATGTGCCGAAAAAGCCTTCTGTACCAACAACCACCAAGCCTTTTGTTTTTTGTTCAATCAGAAACCGGGCAATTTCTTTGAAGCCATAACCTGCTGTCCACTGTTCAAAATAACCTAGCCTCTCCTCCTGTGGCAAAAATGTCGGCGGGGGATTTGTCAAAAGTTGATAATTAAACTGTGTTGCGGGATACATTAAAAGCAGGAAAAGTCCTCCAGGTATCAAAAAAGAATTTCCGCTTAATGCCTTTGTTTTTTTTAAATACTTTATTATCCCTTCAATACAATATCCCCCAAAAATTAAAAGCAATGGTATGGAGGAAAGTAAGTATCTAGCAGTAAAAGTCCGGAGAAATACCATTGCCAAAAACAGCGGTATCAAAGCCCACAGCAAAACTACCAATCCTTTTCTATTCTTTTCCATAAAAACCTCAATTATTCCGCCTATCAAAAAAATCAATACTGGTAGAGTTAAAAGTTTGGGAAACCAGTCGGAAATATCATGAAAATGAGGAATAAAAGGATCAAGAGGCCTACCTACAAGTTCAAGAGGTGAAAAAACATAGTCGGCATTTCTGGAAGAAAGCAAATGAAAGTTAGGCCCCAACCGCAAGAGGTTATACATAGCCAATGCTATAAATATAGCCACTGCCCAAAACAAAAAAAGTTTTAAAAAAGCATGCTTTTCTACTTTTGTTTTTTTAAAGGCCAGTATGGATACGGGTAAAAGCAACAGGTTTAAAACAGCCGGAGTTTTGGTAAGCCACGCTCCCCCAAGAATAAATCCTAAAATCATAGAAATATCCAATCTTTGGGATCTTGCAAGCCACAGGGCAAAATACAGGGCCCAAACAGTAAAAGCAGAAAGCATGGAATCAACTAAAGCCATCCGGTCAAAAAAAACCGTATAAGGAACTATCGCGTAAAGTAAGCTTGCCCAAAAAGCAGCTTTTAAATTAAATACTTTTCTTGTCAGCATAAACACTCCCAAAAGCGTAACAAATCCACTTACCACAGATAAAAACCTGCCGGCAAATAAAGGATCTTCAAATACTTTCAGAAAAGGCATCATAGCCCACATAAAAAGAGGGGTTTTACCATCGGATAAAGGTAGAAACCGCAGGGTTGGCTCGGCTCTCATCACCTGGGCCCAGCGGATATAAATAGCCTCGTCGGCAAAAATAGGCTGCAAAGTTAAATTGGGCAAACGGAGTAAAAAAAATAAAGCAATAATTGCCAGGCCAACGACTATCCCCCATTTATATTTAAAAATAAACCTCATTTAACAATTATACCAATATCAATGCATATTCTGGCAATTGCTTGTTATGTCTTGTTAAAATTAAAGATTCTGATTATCATTAAATCAATGCCCAGAATTTTAAAGCTTCTTGCAATAATCTCCGCCGTCTTTCTGTTTCCGGTAATCTTGCCCCAATCAGCTGTTGCAGCAACTATACCCTATACTATCACCACAGGCATCCCCGGACAATCAACTACCTCGGGAGCAACATTTTTAACTGTTAATTTTAACATTGACTATCGAAGCGGACAAATGATTTTTAGTGGAAATCCCGATGGGACAGGCAGTACAGGCGTAGACGATGCGGCTCTGGTTTGGGTTGTTAAGAGGCCAGATGGCACTTCCGCATCTATCACATTCAGATATGATAATGGCTGCGCTTTCATTTCTCATAAACCTCCTCAGAATGTTACCTCCCTTTTTAAACCAGGCGTTAATCAAGTCCAAGTTAAACTTTTTGATATTTGCGGAGTATATATTGGCAGTTCGTCTCTCTACTTAGTTAATACTAATGCTCCTGATCCACCTCCTTTCACCAAAACCCCTTTAATTTTAATCCCGGGGATTGGGGGATCGGAACTTAAAGTTGAGGCGGATACAATTTGGAATAAAGATGATGGACATGGTGGGACTTTTAACCATGCTTATCCCAAAGATGAGAAAGTCTGGGTTAATGAAGGGGAAGCAGGAAATCCCGGCAATGATGATTATTTTGATGTGTTAAGAATGAAAATTGATGGCATAAATTCCGAGGCTAGTTTAGGTTTAACCGGAAATTTATATGCAGGGGCTTATCAGGGAGCTATTAACTTTTTTACAGGGAGTAGCTATATCCTAAACCAAGATTTCTTTGTCTTTCCTTATGACTGGAGAAAAGATTTAAGTTTAACCAAGGATTTGCTGGATCAAAAGATTTCTCAAATAAAAACTCAAACAGGTTCACAAAAAGTAGATATAGTAGCCCATTCCATGGGCGGTTTGGTGGCCCGAAATTACATTGCAGATGCAACAAAAGCCCAAAATGTCAGAAAATTATTTACTTTAGGCACTCCCCATTTGGGAAGCCCATACTTCCTGAAAGCTTTACATTACGGAATACAACTAGATCCCGTATTACTATTTGGATTAATCAAATTCGCTCCATCGGAAGTTAAAGATGTCATTCAAAATATGGTTAGCGGTTATCAACTCGCTCCAAGCCAAACATACTTTAATTTTTATTCAGGTCAGGATAATCAACATCCTTTTCCTTTTGCTGATTTAAGAGACATTGATAACAATGACGTAACTGGAGCGCTAAACTATGCCCAATTAAAAACTCTTTTGACCAATTTAGGCCACAATACTTCTTTATTTACTCCATCTGAAACATTCCATGGTCTGGATAATAATTTAACCAACACCAACGGAGTGGAAGTTACCAATATTGTCGGCTCCGGCATGGCCACTCTTGGCCAAATTATTGAAAAATACAAAATAGATTTTGCCGGAGTTAAAATCCCGGAAAAAGACGAGTTTAGAATTAATGGTGATGATACTGTCCCTCTTTTGAGTTCTTCTTTTGGCTCCTCCTCGGTTTTTTATGTTAACCAAAAACACGGAGAATTACCCGGTAACGGGCCTGCTTTAAATTTAGTTAAAAATATTTTGGCTGGAAATAACCAGATACCTAATGGGGTATCAAACCAACCATATTCATTTAACGGCACGCAAGTTTCTGTTCATTCGCCTATCAACATCCATGTTTATGACTCGTCCGATAACCATACCGGGCCATTACCAAATGGAGATTTTGAAGCAAATATTCCGGGTTCCAGTTATGACACTTTAGATGATGCCAAGTTTATCTGGCTGCCTGACAGCGGCCAATACACCATTAAATTTGAAGCAATGGATAATGGCAGTTTTGATTTTAAAATCAGAAAATTTGAAAACGATGTCAATTCAGAAACTGTTTTGTATAATGACATCCCCATATCTTCTACCTCCCAAGGTCAAACTGTATTGGATACTAGCTCCACCGAACCTCCAATTTTACAAATTGACCAGCAAACAATTAATCCCACGATTATCTTAACCGGCAATGCTAATTACGATGAAACTCCCCCTGTTACCACTGTCCAGTTATCAGGAACCCAAGGATTAAACAACTGGTTTAAATCAGATGTAACAGTAACCTTTAATGCAACTGATGAATCAGGCATAGAAAAAACTGAATATACCTTGGATAATGGAGTTACTATCCAGGTTTACTCCCAACCATTTACTATTTCCCAAGAAGGAATTTCAAAACTAAAATTCAGGAGTATTGATAAAGCAGGCAATGAAGAAAATCCCAAAGAGCAGGAAATTAAAATTGATAAAACTCCGCCCGAAGCAATGGTTCAGTTTAATTTAACTACTCAAAATCTGGAAATAAACGGCCAGGAAATTACCCCCGGAGAGATAATAATTACTGATGAGGCAGGCAATACCACCAAATTACAGGTTGAACCAAAGGATAAGAAGCGCAAGGAAAAACTGGAAATCAAATCTATCAGTTATAATGACGGGCCAACAATTAACCTGCCTGATAATAAATTTGAGGTTAAATTTAAGTTAGATAAAAAAACAGGCAGACTGGAAGATTTAGATCAAACCATTAAAATAAAAGGGGAAGAAAAATTAAAAGCTAAATATAATCCTAAAAAGGATTTAACCAGAATAGAAATTAAAGAACAAGGTGAAGAGAAAAGAATTGAAGAAAGAAACGGAATAATCTTACTGCAGTTATTAACCAATAAAGGTCAATTAGAAACGAATTTTTGAAACCCCTTTCCAAGTTCCCCAAATCACCACAAACCAAAAAATTATATCAATTACCAACATTCCATAATCTATAGTGCATGAGCTTATAAAAGAGCATTTATAAAAACTTATCGGTAAACCTACATCTAATCCACCTAAAGAAAATTTCAAAACCCCCTGAATCTCTTTAATTAACCATGTTACCACCACACTTAAAATTAAAATAATTACAAAACTCTTTTTGGACATTAAATTAAGAGTAACACAAATTTCCCCAATTCAACAACTTTTTTGCTATAATCTGAAACTATATGTAAGCAGTTGAAAGAGAAACAAAATTAACACCTGTTGATATAGAGGCAGGCTTAAGGAAACAGCATGACGAATTTTTACGAGAGCCTGCCTATGATGACCACAAACGACACTCTGGAATACCTACCATGCGTCACTTTCGCGCAAAAGGTTGGCGCAGACATGAGCATATGAGATGAAGCTATCAATTAAATTACATTAATATGCTCCGTCTAGGAGTTTCTTTCCCGGCAGCTTAAAATTTTCTCCTGAAACAACTTTTCTGCTGGTTTTCTGCTCCAGCTCCTTCCGGGCATTTTTAGCAATCCGTCCGCCTTTTTTGGCCGGAATTATGTTTTCTTCAAAACCCTTGGCCTGATCTACCTCTGCAATTTGCCTGGTTGAAAGTTCCGCCAAAGCCGTAAAAACCAGTTCCGCATCTGTCATATGATCACGCAAGTTTTCTGTCTTGAGATTTTTCAGCGACTTGTGTTCCTTAACCGATAGATCACTCCATTCCTCATGAATAATATTTGTCAAAATTGCATATTCATCTTTTTGACTAACTTCATTATCTTTCCAATAATCAGTCAGTTTATTGCGGATTTCCTGACCCATCATTCTCTGCTGGATCCATTTCTGGCTCCTGCCCATTCTTTGCCAATTTGTTCTGCCTCTGCTGATAGATTTTTCCGGATCAGCTATTTCTTGTAATCTTTCATACCCGACTTTTGCCAGCCAAAGTTTAATTGGTTCTGCTTTAGGACTAGGAACGGATTGAATCAGACGAAACAAAGTTTCTACATCAGCCACATCTGTTTTATAAAATTTTCCATCGCTTGCTTGCATTTTCAGTTGGTGACAATTTGTCACCGACTCACTTCCTTCCTTCTTTAATCTTTCTTTTAATTTATTCCAGTATTTTCTGGAGGTTTGATAATCTGGCTGTTGAATCAAAGCCTGTATAATATCAACCACGGAAAAATACCACTTTTCCTTTTTCCCATCCCATTGCCTGCGGATTTTTCTTCCTTCAAAAACAGCTAATTTTGCATCCATATTATTTCTTAACCTTTTTTAAAAGTTTTTTGCAGTATGTTCCAAAATGGAACTAACTGATTTCTTGTTCAACTCCTTAGTTTCAAATATGTTTTTTAAATGTTTAGTAATGGCGGGACGATTTACTCCAAAAAGTTCGGCAATTCTAGCTTGGGTTAACCAGATATTTTCATTATGAAGAAATATTTCAACTTTTACTTTTCCATTTGGCGTTGTGTAAAGTAAAAACTCGGTAAACTCATTTTGTTTAATAATTTGCTTGCCTTTTTTCATATATACTCTACTTTAAACCATAAATTACCCGAAAGTCAAGACTCCCTTCCCCCAAAATCCCCAGCTTGTTTATTGGTAATTTTTTACTCCCTCAATCCAAAAAATCTTCTTAGCACTTCCATACCTAATGTGGCGAAATTCCCGCTAGTTTTTACTAATTCTACAAGTAATTGTTTTATTTTCTCAGGGTCATTTATGATTAAACTACCCGTATTAATTAAACTACCGTCTATTGTGAATCTGCCATCAGGAAATACTTTTATGCTCCCAGAATTATTAACATTACCACCCACCCTTACTTGAGCACCTATAGAAACCGGTTGCTTCTCCACATGTAGGGCATTTCCATATCATCATTAACAATCACCTCCTTGACAAATAAAAACTGTTGTACTATTATTACAACAGATATGGCAAAAAGTCAAGTCTTTACTGTTCAATCATTCGGAGAATTCTTCAGACAAAAAAGGGTTGCTATTGGTTTTACCCTTCGATCTTTTTGCGAAAGATACGGTTATGACCCGGGAAATATCAGCAGACTCGAAAGAAATATCCTTTCGCCCAGTATTGATAAAGAAAAACTGGCAGGATATGCTGTTGCCTTAAAAATTCCAAAAGATAGCGAGGAATGGACCATATTTTTTGACCTTGCTCATGCTGCCAAGGGCAGAGTACCGGAAGATATACTGTCAAACACACGAGCACCAAGGTTTTTACCTTTACTTTTTAGAACTGCTCGTGGTCAAAGACTATCCAAAAAAAAGCTCCAGGAATTGGTTGATCTGATTAATAATGAATGAATATTACCCTGCAATGTCTTTCATACAAAAGAATTGGTGAAATAGCAGATCAATTTCTGACCAATTACCATCCCCGCAATTCACTACCAATACCGATTGAAGAGATCGCCGAGCAAAAACTTAATCTTAAAATTCATGAACAAATAAATCTAAAAAAAGATTATGACGTGGACGGGTTCCTAATTTCTGATTTAACTACAATTTTTATAGATTTCAACTTATATATGAATTTTGAAAATAGAACGCGGTTTACTATTGCCCATGAAATTGGTCATTTTATATTACATGGTGATTTATTTAAAAATCTTAATATCAACTCCGTTGAGGATTTAAACAGCCTAGCGGCAAAAATAACCGATGAAGAACATGGCTGGCTCGAATATCAAGCATATAGTTTTGCAAGTCATGTTTTAGTTCCAACCCAACTGCTTATTAATGAACTCAAGAAGAGGTTAGGAAGAATCCCCTCTCAAGAAACACCCGAAATTTTTGCCACAATTACAGAAGATTTACTCGATATCTTCCAAGTTTCCGGTGATGTTTTAGCCCGAAGGCTGGTAAAAGAAGGAATAGTCAAATCTAATTCTTAGCAACCCCCTCCACATTTGCAATTTCTTCCGGCGTTAAGCCGTAGAGTTTATAAACTTCTTCATTTATTTTACTTGAATAAGATATTAACTCTTGTTTTAATTTCATAGTTGCACTTCTTTAACTAGTATTCACTAAATTTTAGTTGTAATAATACCTTTCTCTTTGAAGCTGAAATAATCATTTAGAGTAATCACCAAATGATCAATTATAGAAATGCCTACTAATTTACCTACCTCAATAAGCCTGTTTGTTGTAGATATATCTTCCTCTGAAGGGTTGGGATCACCAGATGGATGATTGTGTGCAACAATAATTTGTGCAATATTATCTTTTATCGCCTTTTTAAAAACCTCTCTTGGATGAACCAGGCTTGCATTTAATGTACCAATAGAAATTTCTTCATTTATTAATTTATTTCTTGTATCAAAGTACAAGATCATAAAATGTTCTTCCTTCTTGTTTCCTATTTTTGTTTGAAGATATTCAGCAACCAACTTAGAAGAATTTAATAAGATTTTGGGGGAGATTTTTTCTTTTGAGTATTGTTCAGAAATTGCTCGAAATAGAATTATCCCCAAAACATTTGACATACCAATTCCATTAATCGTAGTTAGCTCGGATACATCCGCATCCAGTACACCTTTTAGAGTTTTAAAATTTTTTATAGCTTCTTTAGCTATTGCTTTGCAATCTTTGCGTGGAGTGCCTAATGTTAGCAATAATTCAACAATCTCATAATCAAGAAACCCACTTAGGCCAAATTCAAGAAATTTTTCCCGAAGTCTTTTTCTGTGTCCCTCCGAAGGGTGTATTTTTTTAATACTTGAATTAAGAATATTCTTATTACTCATTTATCTGTTTATCAACATTAAACGAAGCACCATTAGAGTCATCCGTATAAATAGTAGAGTCAGAAATTTGGCTGTTTAAGTGCTCTTGGAAATAACGTTGCGTCTCTGGATCAACTGAGTAAATATAACAACCCTTCATTCCTCTAGTCATTAATGTTCTGTAGGTATTTTTTATTATACTATCAGCTAACCTATTTGCTTCAATCGGGTTTTCTTCAACCAATCTATTTAATCCCCTTAAAGACCTATCTGTTGTTGCTCTTTTTGTCGGATCTGTTATTACTTTTCCGTCTCTTATAATCAAATCTAGCCCAATAATCACGCCCACATAATCAAGATCTAGTCCTTGACATGTATGAATACAACCAACTTCAGTAACAGATTCAGGATGAACTAGCCAAGCTTGTCCATGTTGTTTCAAATTCCAAGTAGCTTGGTAATCACCAATGACTATATCCTTTAAACTAGGATCATTTTGACTAATCCACTTCCAACAATAACCTGCAACCATTCTAGATTTATTATTCTGTTTATTCTTATTAATAATTTCATCGTGCATCAATCTCACATCATCAAATATTTTAAAATCATAATTAATACCCTCTGTAGTCTCATTAGCAGTTTCTTTAATTTGTAATAGATTATCTAACCATGGCAAATAACCATCTGAGCCGTTACATCTAAATTGAGAAGCGAGTTCCATAAAGCTTACATTCGCGCCTAATTTTTTGGCCCAGTCTGAAATTTCAGATTCTCTTCCTATGTCTTTCAGTGTTACTCTTTGGTCTTCATCAATAAAAAATATACTAAACTTTGTCGCCTTAATTAACTCCATAATTTGATTCTCACCTAAGTTACCCATAAAACCACCCTGTTTTGTAACCCTATGCGCCTCATCTATTATTAGTGTGTCAAATATATTAGGTTCTAGATTCAGAAAAGAATCTGACGACCTAAACAAATTTGAAATCCTTGTTTGTGTGAATACACCAGCTAACATTACTTGAAATACTCTTCTAGGAGCTGAATTTTTAGTAACATAGCTTACATTATTATCAGCTTTTTTATTTATTAGTTCAGAAAGTAAATTAATTGCAACAACAGATTTGCCGGTACCGGGCCCACCACGAACTATTAAAACATTTTTATTCCTACTGTTTGATAACTTGGCAAGTTGCAATGCTTTTTCATAAACAATTTTCTGATCGTCTATTAAAGTAAACTCTTTTTTATTTTTTTTAAACATTGAAGCAAGGCTGTCTGCCAGTGCTTTGGAGGGTCTTATTTTTCCTTTTTCGATTGAATACAAAGATTCTTTATTATCACCATATTTAACAAATTTTTTTATAAAACTTTGAAGTTTCTCGCAGTCTGACTTGAAAAATACCGGTGCTTTGTCTGTATATTCTTTATAAAAATCATTTTTAATAACATTATCTTCTTGATAATTATGAAGATAGGCACACGGTTTAATACTAATATGGTTATCTTGAATATTACTATTGTAGTCCTCTAATAAAGTTGAATAAGACCAAGCCTGGTATGACGGATGTTCAACATCGCCATAAAATTTGGTATTTACAATACCATCCATATTAGTAACAAAAATGTTCTCACTCCACTGTTTTAATTCAACTAAAACTAGTACTGGTATATTATCTTCATTTTTCCCTGTGATAATAAAATCAATCCTTTTAGAAGTAGAAGGAATTTTATATTCTATAGCGATACCTACATTACCCGGTATCTCAGGCACCTCCAAAACCCTTCTCATATATGGCAATGAGTTCCTAAATGCACCAATTTGAGCGGGTGATGGTCGATAGCCAACCTCTCTAACAAAAGATGCTTCTACTGTTGTAGCAATATCGACATCTGCCATAAATTCAGTTTTTGTGGATGAATAAATAACTGCCATAATTAAAGTTTATTATATTTCGTATGTTTTCCTTTTGCCTTTTCAACCGGATATTTTTCTTCATTTTTTAAAATCTTCCTCTCTAATGCTTCTAAAACATCAATTTTCAAATCATGACTCATAAGCAAAACCCAATAAAGCACATCAGCCAATTCTTCACCGATGTCGGTTTTATTAGTTTTAATATATCTCTCAATTTCCTCTTTATTTTTCCACTGAAAATGTTCCATTACCTCAGTTGCTTCTAAAACTAACGACAAAGCCAAATCTTTTGGATTATGGAATTGCTGCCAGTTACGCTCATTACGAAAAATAATTATTTTTCTTATTAATTCATTAGTATCTTTCATATTTTCTTAGATTAATTCTAGCACCTAAGCAAGCTCAGTACTATGGCAAAAATGAGCGGAGTTAGATAGTATTTCGATTGCACTCAATGTGAACATTTCGATTATGCCCAATGTAAATATTTAACTTCATATTTTCTTCCCATATCAAACCACATTTTTTTCTGATAGTTTCTTTAAAGAAGGGCTTCCCAGCAGCGATCTCATTTGGGAGATTGCAATTTTGTTTAGTTTAATTAATCTTTCCGATTGGGATAAACCTTGACGGATTAACTCGGCATTGATCCCTTCAAGATTGGCCAAAACCACCAGTTGTGTAACATCAGAGTAATCACGGATATTACCTTCTTTCCCTTTATTTTCATCTCTCCAATTCAGGGCGGTCTTGCCGAATAGAGCCATATTGAGAATATCCGCTTCAGATGCGTAAATGACTTTAGCTTGATTTTTAGTAACTGACTCCGGAATTAAATTTTCCTTGATAGAATTTGTATAGCACCCCCAAAACAAATT
>DOWS01000017.1 GCA_003519445.1 Candidatus Daviesbacteria bacterium | reverse complement strand
TGGTGGGATTTTTCGCCGGAGGGATTTTGCCGGGACTTAATGTTTTGCTTGCCTATTTTTTAATAGGAGCGGGCTTGGGTCTTTCTATCCATCATCTTTTATCCCGACGGTTTTTTTTATTTGAAAACAAAGAACGGGAATTTGTTTTAAAACATGAGGGTGTATTTGTCAGAATCCTGGAAATTTTACCCGGTGCGCTCACTTGGCTCGCTTTAACCTCACCTATCTGGCTTTCTTTTACCATGCCATACGCTGTAGCTTATTTAATTTTAATTGCTGATGTTTATTGGCTTTTGACAGGACTCCGCATCGGAGCTTTAATTATCATTGGTTACCGTAAAATGGAGAGTGTTAAAAAACAAAACTGGTTAAAACTGTTACAGAGCGATTTTCCCCATATTTGGGAAAAATACTATCATTTAATCCTTGTCCCAACTTATAAAGAACCTTCATACATCCTGGCAAGCACTTTCAATGGTATATTGAATTCTTCTATTCCTAAAGATAAAATCTTTCTGGCTGTTGGTTTTGAGGAAAAAGACGATCAGGAAAAAATTAAGGAAACCTCAAGCTATCTTCAAAAAAATCTTCAGGGTAAAATAGCCGGAGTATTTACTACTATTCATCCTTACGGCCTTGAGGGTGAAGTAGCGGGACAAGGTTCCAATAAAAACTGGATGATTAAAAATGCCCTTAAAGAACTCTCTAAAAGAGGTATCAAAAAAGATAGTTGTTTTGTGACAACCATTGATGCGGATTTTGTATTGCATCCGGAGTTTCTGGCAGGATCTTTACATAAATATTTGTCCCAACCAATAAAAGAAAGGGATAAAAGAAGTTTCACCGGAGTATTTTTGTATCACAATAATTACTGGCAAACACCAACCCCCATGAGACTCATGGCCACCGGGACCAGCTTTTGGCAAATGGCAGAAATGGCAGGGTCTGACAAATATATCAATTATTCGTCAATGTCAATCTCTCTTAAAAGTCTTTTAGAGATTGGCCTTTGGATCCCGGATAAAGTTAACGACGACTCGGGTTTTTACTGGAAAGCTTATTATCATTTCAATGGAGATTACAAAGTTATTCCCCATTTTTTACCGATTTCCGCCGATGCTGTTCAGGACACCACTCTTTTTAAAACCTTCCAAAATCAATACTTGCAAATCAAACGTTGGGCTTACGGAGTGGAACATATCCCTTTTATTGTCAAGCAATATTTTAAAAAAGAAGTTAACTTTTGGGACAAAACCGATAAATTGCTTTTTAAGATATGGGGAGATTTAAAGTGGGGATTTCTGGCTATTTTTGTTACTTTCGGCGGGCTGTTGATTCCCCTGGTAAATCCTCATTTTAAATCTTCCGTTTTGTCAGTCAATCTGCCCATTATCTCCTCTTGGGTTTTGACAATTGCTTTTTTAGGTCTTTTTGCCACTATTTATGTTCACGAAAAAACAGTACCTAAAAGGCCAGCCAACTGGAATTTTTTCCAAAAACTTTGGTCATATTTGCAATGGCTGTTTGTTCCCATTATTCTAATTACCATCTCATCTTTGCCTGCCATTGACGCCCAAACTTCTTTAATGTTTGGCAGAAAACTGGAGTTTAGGGTCACTAACAAAGCAAGGCTGTTGGAAAAAGCTTGAAAAAAAATGCAAAAACTTTACAATTGGACAACTTCTTTTTCTATGGTCACTGCCGCAGTTATGGCTCTTGGGGTATTATTTTTTTTAAAGCTTTTGCCCGGGCGGCTTCCTCTTTTTTACTCTTTACCCTGGGGCGAACGGCAACTGGCCAACCATTCTCAATTCCTAATCATTCCTGCCAGCATAGTTTTAATTACTTTAATTAATTTGGTAGTCTCACACGAGCTACATGCTTCCCAATCGTTTTTAAAAATAGCTTTAAGTCTCTCTTCTTTAATAACCACAAGCATATTAATCATCGCAATTTTAAAAATTATTTTTATTTTCTTATGAATTTTTTTATGCCTTTACTTTTTTCGTTTATCGCAACCATTCTTGGGTTTTTTCCAACTGTTTGGCTGGCCAAAAAATTTAAGCTGCTGGATAATCCCCGTTTAAGACCACACCCTGCTCATACACAAAAGCGGACCGTACCCAGGGCAGGAGGGTTGGCAGTATTTTTGGGAATTATTATCGCAATAACTATTTTTATTCCTTTTGAAAAAACAACCGTTGGAATTTTGATTGGACTTTTGATTTTGCTATTGATAGGGCTTCTGGATGATAAATATCCTGATTTCTCGCCATACTTAAGGCTCCTTGGCCAGTTTATAGCTGCCGGTTTTGTGGTTTTTTCCGGCATAGGTATAAATTTTGTCACCAATCCTTTAGGCGGAATTGTTAACTTTTCTCCTTTTTTATCCTACATCCTGGCTCTGGTTTGGATTGTCTGGGTCATGAACATGATCAACTGGAGCAAAGGAGTTGACGGACAAATGCCGGGCATCACCACTGTGGCCTCTTTAATTTTAGGATTACTTTCTTTAAAACTTACATTAAGCGGCGATCCTACTCAAGCAAAAGTTGCCATCCTTGCTTTTATCACCACCGGGGCCAGTCTCGGGCTTTTGCTTTTTAATTGGCATCCTGCCAGAATTTTCCCCGGATTTTCCGGGTCAACAATTTTAGGGTTCATGATCGCGGTACTGGCTATTTTATCAGGGGCAAAACTGGCAACAGCAGGTTTAGTATTATTAATCCCTGCCACTGATTTTGCCTATACTTTTTTAAGAAGAATCCTTTCGGGTAAATCACCTGTCTGGGGGGACCGCGGCCATTTGCATCATAAGCTTTTAGAATCTGGTTTAACTCACCAACAAATAGCCTTGTTTTACATTTTGGGATCTGTTATTCTGGGCGCAGTTGCCTTAAATTTAAGTAGCAACGGCAAAGTCTTTGCAGCTATTTTAGTAGCGCTGGGTTTACTGGGAGGTATATTATGGTTAAACTTTTTTGGGGACTTCTTAAAACATCGCGCCCCAAACAATGGATAAAAAATTTTGCTGTTTTTGCAGCGCTTATATTCTCCGGCACTCTGCTTGATTCAACAAATCAAATTAAAGCCTTAGAAGCTTTCTTTCTTTTTTGCGCTTTTTCCTCAGCCACCTATTTACTAAATGATGTATTTGATATTGAAAGAGACAAACTTCATCCTTTCAAAAAACTCCGCCCCATTGCTTCAGGGCTTATCCCTGTTCCGCTGGCTCTTGGTTTAGCGCTTTTAATCATAGTAGTGCTTTTACCTGTGGCTTATCAGCTTTCACCTGCTTTCTTCGCTGCCGCAGTTGCCTATTTAATCCTGCAAGTATTTTATTCTGCTTATTTAAAACAAATTATTTTAATTGATGTGCTGGTAATTGCAGCCGGTTTTGTTTTGCGGGTGTATGGCGGAGTCTGGGCTATTGATGCCCATTTGTCAGTTTGGTTTCTTCTTTCTATTACCTCCCTAGCTTTATTCTTGGCCATTGGAAAAAGACGGTCGGAGCGGACTCTGATGGAATCACAAGCAGCCCGCCACCGGGAAACCCTACTTCATTATCCCGAAAGTTTGCTGGACAGCTTAACTACCATGTTTGCCAATTCCACCTGGCTAACTTACGCTTTTTTTGCCTTTTTGCAGCCGGCCATTACCACCCGCAGCAGTGTTGCTACTTTTTTGGGAGGATTTGAGTTGCCTATCACGCATGCCAAATATTTAATGGCCACTGTACCGGTGGTCATTTATGCGGTCATGAGATATTTGTATATAATTTATGAGAAAAAGGAAGGCGAGAGTCCCGAACGGGTGATTTTAACCGACAGGCCTCTTCTTGTCTCGGTTTTGCTCTGGATCATTATGGTCATTGGCATAATCTACTACCTGGGAGCATAAATTATTTTGCCTTGACACTATGTTCTTTTAGCCACTGGGAAA
>DOWS01000026.1 GCA_003519445.1 Candidatus Daviesbacteria bacterium | reverse complement strand
CCTCTTGCTTTGCAGATAAAATTGCTATTTCTTTTTTGGAAAACCACTCCTTTAATCAACAAAAAGTAGTTTTAACAGGTAATCCAATTAGACACGAGATTATTGAAATACAGCATGAATCAAAGGCAGCTGGAGTGCCCAGAGTTTTAATAGCAGGAGGCAACCAGGGATCACATGTGATTAATATGGCAGTTTTGGATTGTCTTGAAAAATTAACAAAAATTGCCAAAATAACTCATCAAACAGGGGATTCTAAATTTGGCGACTTTGAAAGATTAAGCGTAAAACAAAATGAAAATTACAGAGTAGAAAAGTTTATTGGGGATGGATGGGGAAAATTAGTGCAGGAATGTGATTTGGTAGTTTCAAGAGCAGGGGTAAATACTTTATGCGAGATGACAATTTTGAAAAAACCTGTATTGGTTATTCCTATTGCCGGGCACAGGGAACAAAATACAAATGCCGGGTATTTTGAAAATTTAGGGTTGGCAAAAATTTTACCCCAATCAAAACTCTCCGGAGATAGTTTATTCTGGAATATCAGGGAAATGCTCAAAAACATAAATAAATTAAAAATAAAAGCAGAAAAGTTTAAAAAAAGCATTATTAAAGATGGTGCAAAAAAACTTGCTTTGGAAACAATTCTTTTGAAATAATGGGAAAAAAGATAAAACTAACTATTTTGATAGCAGGTATAACTTCATTGTTGCTTATTGGTATCTACTTAATTTTTTTTTCTAAATTTTTTATTGTTAAATCTGTAGAGGTTGAAAGTAACTTAACCTGTGTTGATAAGGAAGGTCTTTTGAATGCTGTTGCTATTTCAGGATCAAACTTTTTTTTGATAAGAAGCCTTGCAATTGAAGAAAAACTTAAATCAAAGTTTACTTGTGTTAAATCAGCAGGGATTATAAAAAAATTGCCAAATAAGATCTTTTTGGAAGTCAGAAACAGGGAGCCGCAAGCTAGAATTTTTATTGTGACAAATCAGGAAAGCACTCCGTCTGCCGAAACCGCAATTGACTCTTTTTTGGTTGACGAGGAGGGAATGCTTTTTTCCGGTAATCAGGAAAGCAGTTTAAAAATTTATTCGGAAAACAAAAACGAGGATTTTAAAAAAATTATTGCGGTATTGAATAAAATAAAATTTTTTGGTATAGAGATTATGGAAGTAATAGTAGTTGAGGATATATTACTGATAAATTCAGTGCCAAAAATTAATTTTTCGCTTGACAAAGCTAGTGATATGCAACTTGCATCTTTACAACTGATCTTAAATAAGGCTAAAATAAACGGGGAAGCAGTGGAGTTTATCGATTTGCGGTTTGATAAACCTGTTGTGAGATTTGCCCCAAAGAAAAAATAATATGGCCAAGGACAAAATAATCTGTGGAATAGATGTTGGTTCATCTAAAATTGCAACTTTAATAGCTTCTGCGGAGGAGTCCGGAAAGATCAATTTGCTTGGCGTGTCTAATACCCCATCCAAAGGGGTTAGGAAAAATCAAGTGGTAGATATTGACGAAGCTGTTATCAGTATAACAGAATCGGTGGAGGCTTCGGAGAGGATGGCAGGGTATTCAATTTCTTCGGCTTTTGTTTCCATTGGGGGGCCGCAAATAGAAAGCACTAATTCCCATTCGGTGGTGGCCGTAGCAGAACCAGAAGGGGAAATTAAAGAGGGAGATATTGCCAGAGTTAATGATGCGGCCAAAGCCATAGCTCTTCCTTCCTCGCGGGAGATTTTGCATGTTATTCCCCGTACTTTTACGGTTGACGGTCAAGAAGGGATTAAAGATCCAATTGGTATGACAGGAGTTAGGCTGGAGACCCAAACTCATATTATTACCGGTTCTACTACTTCCATGAGGAATCTGGTTAAATGTATTCAGCAGGTTGGTATTGATGTTGAAGAGTTGGTTTTTGGCGGTATTGCCTCAGCGCTTTCCATTTTGACAGATACGGAAAAAGAGTTAGGTGTGGTGCTTGTTGATATAGGAGGGGAGACTACGGATGTGGTGGTATTTGTTGACGGGTCAGTTGCTTATTCGGCAGTAATACCAATTGGAGCAAGACATATTACATCAGATATGGCTGTGGGTTTGAGGATTTCTTTGGAATCGGCGGAAAAAATAAAACTGGATTTAGGAAAAAAACAGAAGAGTCCGGTTTTGCCGTCGCGAGGTGAGCCCGCCGGGGGGGAAGAAAAACCAGAACTCTCAAGAAAAAAAGAAGAGGAATTGCTGGATGTTAAAGCACTAGGCATAGAGGAAGATGTGCAAAAAATTTCCAGAAAAGCAGTAGTTGAAGGAATTGTCAGGCCAAGATTACAGGAAATATTCAAATATGTTGGTAAGGAGATAAAAAAGAGCGGTTTTGGTACTCAAGTTCCTTCCGGTTTGGTTCTTTGCGGGGGAGGGGCTCAAACTGTCGGAGTTTTAGAGCAAGCTAAGTATGTTTTAGGTTTTCCTGCCAGAGTGGGGAAAATTGAAGGATTGGGAGGTTTAGTTGATGAGATTGAAGCGCCTTCTTTTGCTGCGTCTGCGGGTTTAATTCTTTATGGAGTTAGTCAAAAGAGTGGGGGAGAAGTCCGTATTCCTGTTTTGTCGGGAAGCCTGCCGTTTAAAGGTATACTGCAAAAAGGTATTGCTTTGGTTAAATCATTCCTGCCTTAAGTTAGGGTCTTGATATTGTTAATAACAATCTGCTATATTCTGCCCAGGAACGGAATTTATGTTAATTAAACCTGATGTTCAGAAATTTGCCAAAATTAAAGTAATAGGTCTTGGAGGCGGTGGTTCCAATTCCTTAAATTCTATGATTTCCCTGCAACAAATTCAGGGTGTGGAGTTTGTGGCTATAAATACAGATGCGCAAGCTTTAATGAATAACCAGTCCCCTACCAAAGTGCAAATCGGTGAAACTCTAACTAAAGGTTTAGGTTCGGGAGGTGATCCTGAAGTTGGCCGTCAGGCAGCAGAAGAATCAACCCAAAAATTGCAGGATGTTCTGACTGATGCAGACATGGTGTTTTTAACTGCGGGAATGGGTGGGGGAACAGGTACAGGCTCAATTCCTATTGTTGCCCAGATTGCCAAAAACGCAGGTGCTTTGACAGTGGCTGTTGTTACCAAGCCCTTTGCTTTTGAAGGTACCAGAAGAATGATGGTAGCGGAAGAAGGGGTGGAAACATTAAAAGATAAAGTTGATGCACTTATTATTATCCCTAACCAGCGACTTTTGGAAACAGTTGAAAAAAATATGACTTTGCAGGAAGCTTTTAAGTTGGCAGATTCTGTTTTGGGTCAGGGAGTACAGGGAATTTCCGATCTTATCGTGATACCGGGTTTAATTAATGTTGATTTTGCAGATGTTAAAACAATAATGAGTAATGCAGGATCAGCCTTAATGGGAATTGGAATGGCAGGAGGAGAAAACAGGGCTGCTGCGGCTGCCAGAATGGCTATATCTTCCCCCTTGCTGGAAGTTTCAATTGAAGGAGCAAAAGGAGTTTTATTTAATATTGTTGGTGGGCCTGATTTATCCATGACTGAAGTTAACGAGGCAGCTCAAATTATAGCCCAAGCTGCAGATCCTGATGCCAATATTATATTTGGGGCTACAATAAAAGACGATCAATTGGATCAAATTAAAGTTTCAGTTATTGCTACTGGTTTTGATGAGACCAGAAGAAGGTTGCGGGAATATGTGGGTACAGGCATTGGATCTTCTTCGTTGGGAGTACAACCAAAAACCTGGTCAGATACAACTACACCTCAAGTTGACGAGGAAGAGATTCCCCAGGAGACGGAGCAAGTAAACGAAGAAGAAAAAGATAAAGAAATAGAAAAAGAAGAAGAAAATCTTGAAATCCCTGCATTCTTAAGGAGCAATCGTTAATGCCCGAAGAAGAAAAAAAAGGATCTCCTGTTATATCTACAGTTGGATTTACTCCCAAAGGACGAGAACTATTAACAAATGGTTTAGGATCACACAGTTTTGCACTGTGATTAAAAGCAGAACTAGATCCGGTGGATAAACTAGTGTTAAAGAGTTATGAGTTAGATAGGGTAATTGGTATAATGGATAGAGTAAGAGGGGCATTGATCGGTTTAGCCTTAAGTGAATCTTATTCCAAAAGATTTTCGGAAGAAATACAAGCTGAAGCGGCAGGTCGTACATTTGCAGCAAGAGTAATTTGGAGGGAAATGTGGTTGGAGTCGGAACTAGAAGAAGAATTGCAAAGTTCATCGTTTGCTCCCTAAAGCAAGGGTTCACTAGTTTGTTTAAGGATTTTTTGTTAAAATCTATTTCATGAGATTTAAACCAGTTTCCTTACAGGTTGATTTTCCGTCTTAAGATTTAAACCCACACCGGGTGTGTGTTAAATAGACACATCGGGATTATTCTAATAATAGATGTTTAATTTTATCTAATTCTCTCTGATAATCTATTTGATCCTCTGTAAATTTAATAAATTTGTCCTTTGAAGAAAAAAAGCCAAGGATCTCATTTGTACTGATAATATCTGAAGATTGTTTTCCAATATAAATAGGATATGAGGACCAAGAATAGTTTGATAATTCATTTAAATCTTTTAGGATATAGGCAGTTACCGGATTTAGATGAATATATCTAGTAACATGAAGTAATTGTTCTTCTGTTAATATTCTGACCGCTTTAAACATTGATTGAAATAAAGAACCACTCCTTTTTGTTCTGGTATTAAAGTATTTTGCATAACTATCTTGAAATTTGCGCATAAAAGTACTGATCCCCTTTTCTCTGATTTCTTTGAGCAAAAAATGTATATGATTTGGCATAAGACAAAAAGCTAGTATTTTCACAAGTTTTTGATTATCTTTATTTAAACTTTCCAGTATTTGATTTTTTAATGATGAAGGAAGTCTGGCAAAATGAGAGAAGCGTATCGGTGGGTTTAGGTTGTTATAATATGACAATACTTCTAATCCTCTTTGGTAATATGTTTCAGATGGAAATATAGGTTGATGAGCAACGCTTCTGTTAAAAACATGGTAAATTTCACCGCTAACAAGAAGAGTTTTTCGGTAGGGCATATCTACAGATTATATCTAAATACCGTATGTGTCAAGCTACGACACACCTGGTGTGGGTAAGCCACTAGCCTCACAATGTATATTCTGGTAGAATATTTTCATGAAGTTTAAACCAGTTTTACCACAAGTTGATTTTCCGGCGATGGAGAGAGAGTTGCTGGAGTATTGGGAAAAACAGAAAGTATTAGAAAAATATCTTCATAAAAATGATTCTTCAGAGAAAAAATTTTCCTTTTTGGATGGGCCAAAAACTGCCAATAATTCCTTGGGTGTGCATCATGCTTGGGGAAGAACCTATAAAGACCTGTGGCAGCGGTTTTATAACATGAAAGGTTATAAGCAAAGATTTCAGAATGGTTATGATGAACAAGGGCTTTGGGTAGAAGTAGAGGTTGAAAAAAACCTTGGTCTTAAAAATAAAAAAGATATTGAGAATATCGTCCCCGGAGATAAAATGGCTTCATTGGAAAAATTTATTAATCTTTGTAAGGAGCGAGTTTTGAAATACGGGGATGTGATTACAGAGCAATCAAAAAGATTAGGTCAATTTATGGACTGGAATAATTCTTATCACACTGGCTCTGATCAAAACAATTATATGATTTGGAATTTTCTGAAAAATACCCACGAGCGGGGTTGGTTATATAAGGGACATGATTCGGTACCATGGTGTCCCAGATGTGGCACTGCTATTTCTCAACATGAAATGTCGACCGAGGATTATAAGGAATTAATTCATGACTCGATTTATATTAAATATCCAATAGTAGGGAAAAAAGATGAGTATCTTTTAGTTTGGACAACTACTCCATGGACACTACCCGGAAATGTGGCAGTTGCAGTTGATTCAAGTAAGGATTATGTAATTGCAACAGATAGTGTAAAAGAAAATAAATATTATTTAAATAAAACTGCAGCGGAGAAATTACAATTAAATGTGGAAAAAACCATAAAAGGAGAAGAAATTATGGGTTTAATATATGATTCTCCTTTTGATAATTTGCCAAGGATTAAAAGGTCTTTGGGAGAATATAAACATCAAGCAATAGAAACAGATTCTGTGATTTTACCGATTTCAGACGAAGAAGGAACAGGATTGGTACATATAGCCCCTGGTGCAGGTACAGAAGATTTTCAGTTAAGCAAAAAATTATACTTTCCAATTATAGAATTAATTGATGAAGAGGCAAATTATCTTGACGATTTGGGTGATTTTTCTTCCAAAAATGCAAAAAATCATCCTAAAATAATACTAGATTATCTATCAAATTACGAGGAAGGTAAGTTTCTTTTTAAAATTGTTCCCTACAAACATAGTTATCCTGTTTGTTGGAGGTGTAAATCAGAGTTAGTATGGAGGGTTGTTGATGAATGGTATATTGCGGTTGATAAAGAAGATCAGTCTGAAAAAAGGACTTTTAGGCAAAAAATGATAAAAGTTGCCAAGGAAATGGGTTGGCAGCCAAAATTTGTTGAAAAAAGGGAACTGGATTGGCTAGAAAATCTTCATGACTGGTTAATTTCTAAAAAAAGATACTGGGGTTTGGCACTTCCAATTTGGGAATGTATAAAGTGTGATAATTTTGAGGTTGTTGGAGGATATGATGAGTTGAAAGAAAAAGCAGTTGAGGGATGGGAGAAATTTGAAGGGCATTCCCCACATCGACCCTGGATTGATCAAGTTAAATTAAAATGTTCAAAATGCGGTGGGATAACAGAAAGAGTTCCTGATGTTGGAAATCCCTGGTTAGATGCAGGAATTGTCCCTTATTCAACAATTACATCAAAAGCAGGTGAAGTACCTAGCTATATAACAGATAAAAAATATTGGAGTGAGTGGTTTCCTCCGGATTTTTCTGTAGAAATGTATGAGCAAACAAGACTTTGGTTTTACGCCATGATTGCCATGAGCGCAACATTAGAAGAAAAACTTCCTGTCAAAATAATTTTCGGTCATGGTCGGGTTGTTGACGAAAAAGGCGAAGAAATGCACAACTCAAAAGGAAATGCAATTGACCTTGATGAAGTCTTTGATAAAGTCGGATCAGATGGTATGCGATGGTTATTTTTTACCGCAAACCCAGGAGCAGATGTTAGGTTTGGTTACAATTTAATTGATGAAATAAAACGAAAATTTATTTTGATTTTGTGGAACTGTTATAAGTTTTTTGTGGATTATGCAAATTTAAATAATTTCTCCACCTCGGAGGAGCCAAGGCTCACCTTCGAGGTGTCTCTTTTGGATAAATGGGTTTTGGGAAGACTAAATGAAGTTATTTTTTTGGTTAATGACAGACTGGAAAAATATGATGCTTCTACTGCTGCCCGGGCTATTGAAGATTTCGTGGTCAATGATTTTTCAACATGGTATATTAGGCGGTCAAGAAACAGAGTTGATACTGCATTGCCTGTAATGTATGAAGTATTGGTAACATTAAGCAAACTGTTGGCTTCGTTTACTCCATTTATAGCCGAAGAAATATACAGGAATTTAACAGGTGAGGAATCTGTGCATCTGCAGGATTTTCCAGAGGGTGATAAATCTTTTCTTGATAAAGAATTGACAGAAGACATGAAACTCATTAGAAAAATAGCAGAAGCAACCCATGCTAAAAGAAAAGAGGCTGAAATTAAATTAAGGCAACCCCTAGCCTTGTTAAAATATAGCTGGAATAAGCAATTAGACGCGGAATTAGAGAAAATTCTTCAAGATGAGGTAAATGTTAAGGAAATAAAGTTTGAAGAAGCATCAGGAAGCGAACCAAAAGTAAAATTGGATACAAAAATTACTCAAGATTTGAAAGTAGAAGGGGAGGCTCGTGAGTTGATAAGGGCAGTCCAGCAGAAAAGAAAAGACCAGAATTTTACATTGGCTGATAAAACAATGATTACCACTCCTTCCTGGCCCAAAAAGCACGAAAAGGAGATCTTGAAGGCTACTGCTTCTTTATCTATTAGCAAGGGTCCGGAATTCAAAGTATCAAAAGCAGAATAATGAAATTTTTTTCTTCTTTAAACCCGACTTTAACTATCTGTTCCGTGCTGCTTCTTTCCATAGCTATCCTGGTGATTTATTCATCTTCTAAAGAGTTGGCTTTATTTCAGTTCATTTTTGCCTTTTTGGGCATTGCAGCTTACTTTTTTATTTCCAGGTTTGATTACAGATCTATTAGAAATCTAACTGTCCTGCTTTATTTTGCAGTGGTGGCCTTATTGATAGTAGCAGCAATTCTTGGTTTTGAGACTAGAGGTTCGGTCAGATGGATTCCTTTGGGAGTGATTAATTTACAACCTTCGGAGATTGCAAAGCCAATATTAATTCTACTCTTGGCAGATTTCTGGTCCAAAAACCTGCCATCATGGTCAAATATTGGTAGAAGCCTTTTATGGGCTACTCCCCCGGCTGTCTTAATTTTTAATCAGCCTGATTTGGGTTCTACCCTAACTCTTTTTGCAATCTGGTTGGGAATGCTTTTTGCTGCAAAAGTGTCATTTAAAAAAGTTGCCCTTATTATTTTTATGATTATTCTGGTAATCCCAATTAGCTGGTTTTCCTTAAGAGATTATCAAAAAGAGCGCTTGAGCGGTTTTTTGGATCCCCACTCCGATCCTTTGGGTAGAGGTTATAATGTTATTCAATCAACTATTGCCGTGGGATCCGGTGAGATTTTCGGCAGAGGCTTGGGAAGAGGAACGCAATCCCGTCTGCAATTTTTACCCGAATTTAGGACCGACTTTATTTTTGCCTCAATAGCCGAAGAGATGGGATTTGTGGGGTCATTGCTGATTTTAGCCTTATACCTTATTCTGATTATTTATTGTTTGAAAGTTGCAGAAACAGCTTTTGATCCTTTTGGTTTTTTGCTTGTCATAGGTGGAGTTTCCATGTTGTGTTTTCAGATAGTTGTTAATATAGGTATGAATATTGGTTTAGTGCCAATTACGGGTATCACTTTGCCTTTAATTTCTTATGGGGGAAATTCATTAATTGCTACAATGATAGCATTGGGATTGATAGCTTCTGTGGCCCGGTATAAAAGAAAGATTGACAGTCCAAGCTATTCAGAGTAGTATTTGTTTTCTATGATAGATTATGCAGTTTGTGAAATTGGGGGCAAGCAATACAAGGTTGTCCCTGGTAAGTCCTTGATGGTTACAGGTCAGTTGATAGCAAAGGTATTGTTGCTCTCGGAAAACGGCAAGATAAAAATCGGTAAGCCATACCTAAAGGATGATTTGGATTTAAAATCTTTGGGAGCAGTAATGGGGGAAAAAGTTAGAGTAGCAAAATTTCATGCCAAGTCTAAATACAGAAAAGTTACAGGGTACAGGAAAAAATTTCTAAAAGTTGTGCTGGATGTGAAAAAAGCCTCTTAACCCCGAATGTAATTGAGGGGTTGATTTCTGTTTTCACAAAATATATACTCCACTCATGGCGCATAAAACAGGTGGGGGAAGTACCAGAAAAAATAAAGATTCCATTTCCAAAAGACTGGGTGTAAAAAGATTTGGAGGGGAAAAAGTAATTCCGGGGAATATTTTGGTGCGTCAGAAGGGCAATAAATTTTACCCCGGAGTTGGTACTAAACAAGGTAATGACTATACTATATTTGCTATATCTACGGGTAAGGTGGCTTTTAAAAAAAGTATTGATAAAAGAGTTGTCAGCGTGATTTAGCTTTATTATGGAAAACGAACAAACACATCATCTTGAAATAGAACTACTTCAACCAAATCCTTTGCAACCTCGGGGATTGATTAGTCCTGAATCTTTGGCAGAACTGGCAGAATCCATTAGAACCCATGGATTACTGGAGCCTTTGGTGGTGGCTAAGACTCCTGCTGGTTATCAAATAATTGCAGGTGAGAGGCGTTGGAGAGCGGCAAAGCTGGCCGGCCTTGTCGAGGTACCGGTGATTATCCGTGAGACCTCGCCCCAAGGCATGCTGGAAATGGCAATTGTGGAAAATGTCCAAAGAATAGACCTAAATCCTTTGGAAAGAGCACAAGCTTACAGAAGATTAATGGATGAATTTAATCTAACTAATGGTGAAATTTCGATACGGGTGTCCAAAAGCCCTTCCTACATCTCCAATACTATCAGGTTGTTGACTTTACCCGATGCCTTAAAAGATGCTCTGATGGCCGGGGCAACTTCTGAAGGGCATGTTAGAGCTTTGTCTGCCCTGGAAGACCCACATCTGATTATTGAAGCCTACAAAGAAGTATTGAGAAAGAATTTATCTGTTAGGGGAACAGAGGAATTAGTTAGGCGGTTGCGGGCCAGAGTGGGACTTCCTCCCAAAAAATCAGCAGTTATTGAGGATATGCATATTATTTCGGAAGAGATTGATAATATAGAAAGTGATTTGGCTGCTACTTTATCCCGTTTTTTGAAGACCGAAGTTAAACTGGAGCAAACAGGGAAAAAAGCTACAGTTAGATTATTTATAGAAGGTACGCCTGATCAAACAGTGGAAATTTTGAAGGATATAAATCAGGCCATTTCCGGTTATTTTAACCTCAAGACTTAATAAATCCAAAACTTTGAGGCGGCCAGTATCTGAAAAAGGCTTTGCCAACAATTTCTTCCCGGGTAATAGATCCCCATTCCCTTGAATCCGAAGAATGAGTTCTATTGTCTCCAAGCACAAAATATTGATTTGGTCCTGCTTTGACTGTTTCACCTTCCTGCAGTATTGCTCCGGAAGCTGTCGGGGTGTTTTTAGGGAGATATTGTTCGCTTTGGAGTGTATCGTTAACATAAATCAAACGGCCTGAAATTTTTATTGTATCCCCGGGCAGGACGATAATTCTTTTGATAAAATCCTGTGATTCGTCCCTTGGGTTTTTTAAAACAATAATATCCCCTTTTTTGGGCTGGCCTAATTTGTAACTTAATTTATCCGTGATGATGTAGTCGCCATTTTGAAAAGTGGGGATCATGGAACTGCCGGAAACTTTGTGGGGCTGGGCCACAAAAAGATAAATAACAGTAAAAATTGCTCCGAAAACTACCAGGGTTTGGATCAAATCTATTATGTGATCTTTTAGGCTGCCAAAAAAACCTTTATTTATTTGATCCCCGTAAATTAGTTGGTCGTTTTCATTATCCATTTCCGCATTATCTCAAATTCATAAGTTGAGATGCAAGATGGGGGATGGTAGAATGTTGGTGGTTGGATGGATAGCTCAGTGGTAGAGCGCTGCATTCACATTGCAGATGCCGGGGGTTCAAATCCCTCTCCATCCACAAATGAAATCAATTTTAAAACAAACATCCTGGCTTTTTGGGGCACAGGCTTTGGGGAGAATAATTGGTTTTTTCTATACCATTTATTTGGCCAGATCCTTGGGGGTGGAGGATTTTGGACTTTATTCCGTAGCGCTAGCTTACTATTCACTTTTTGCGGCTTTTGCAGATTTTGGTTTCAGCAGATTTTTGATAAGAGAGATTGCCAAGGGCAGTATAAAAATTGCGGAGGTTTTTTCAAATATCTCAATTTTGCGCCTGACAATAACTTCTTTACTTTTTGCCGTGTTTTCACTGGTACTTTATATTTTTGACCCTGATAAATTTAGAGTTGGCCTTAGTCTTTTGGCAATCCTGACTGTTTTGCCGGCATCAGTTGCCCAAACTGCGGATAGTATTTTCATTGCCGTGCAAAAAATGAAACTATCTGCGCTTTCCCTGGTTGTATTGAATGTAGCTACAACTCTGGCCGGAATTTTTCTACTAAATTCGGGATTTGGAACAACAGGCGCGGTGGTAGCTTTAATTGTAGGACAAGTTGCTTATCTGGTTGTTACGCTGGCCCTTTTAAAATTCCAAAAAATGGCTTTGCTTTCTTTTATCAAAACAAAAGTTCTAATTAAGGTAATAAAAGGCGCCTTGCCATACGGACTTCTGGCTATTTTAGGCCTTATTTATTTTAGAATTGATACCCTGCTGCTTTCTTATATGAGGGGAAATTTTGAAACAGGAATTTATTCCGCAGGATACAAATTTTTAGAAGCTCTTGTCTTTATCCCCAGCTCTTTGGCTATTGTTTTATTTCCAACCCTTGCCAAGCTGCATGATCATGATTTGACTAAGATTAAGTTGCTATTTTCCCAAAGCGTGAAAACAATGGTGTTCCTCTCGGCTTTGGTTTTTCTTGCATATAATTTAATTCTACCCCCCCTTATTAGGTTTTTCCTGCCAAGTTATTTACCTGCTATAGAAGTAATCAGAATTCTTTCTTTGACAGTGCCTTTTATGTTCATATATGTGCCTGCTTCCCAAATTTTACTCTCAACCGACAAGTATTTAAAGCAAGTAATTTTGATTTCTTTGTTACCGCTACTGTTTAACATCATTTTAAACCTAATATTTATTCCAAGATTTGGCTTTTTAGCAGCTTCCTGGATTACTGTTGCCTCGGATATTTTAAGCACAGCGTTAATAATATTCTTTATCCGCAAGTTTATTTTTAAAAGATGAAAACAATAGGCATAGATATTTCTCCTTTAAATGACAAACAAAAAACAGGCATTGGAGTTTATACTTTTGAACTGATCAAGGTCTTACTGGAAATAAACAAACAGGATCGGTTTGTCTTATTTGGGATATCCACTTTTGAAACAAGGAATTATTTAAAAAATATTGAGTATAAAAAGTATTCGAATGCTAGATTAGCTATCTATACCATTCCTGCAAGAGCATTTAGAACAACATTTTTACTCTGGCAAGCATTAAACTGGCCGGCAATTGAAAAATTAGTCGGCCCTGTTGATATATTTCACAATTTCAACTGGTATTTACCGTTTCAAAAACAAGGCAAAAAAGTGGCAACTGTTTTTGACATGACTCCAATACTGCATCCGGAGTGGCATCAAGAAAAAACTATTCAGCTTGATAGCGTAAGATTAAAAAGAATTAAAGAAAACGCAGACCTGGTAATTACTATTTCAGAGTATTCCAAAAAAGATTTTCTGCAATTTGCTCCAAATAAAAAGGTGGAAGTTATATATCCCGGAGTATCGGAACAATTTTCAGGAGTTGCGAATAGGAGCAAGAAAGGATATTTTCTATCGATGGCTACGATAGAACCCCGGAAAAATATCCGTATGTTGATTGAAGCTTTTTTAGAAAGTGGCCTCAAAAATAAATTGGTTTTGGCAGGTGGGGCAGGATGGGGAAGCGAGGAAATTTTTGATTTTGCCAAAAAATATCGGGATAAAATTGAAATTATTGGTTTTGTAAAGGATACTGATTTGCCTAAACTTCTATCCGGAGCGTTAGCTTTAGTTTACCCTTCTTTTTATGAGGGTTTTGGTATTCCGGTACTTGAGGCTATGACAAGCGGAGTTCCTGTTATTTGTTCTAATACCTCTTCTCTGCCCGAGGTGGGCGGAGAAGCGCCGCTTTATATTGACCCCAATAATAAAGACAGTTTAAAAAAAGCTTTAATTTCCGTCTTTAATGATAAAGATTTGAGAAAAAAAATGATTGTCAAGGGACTGCGGCAGGCCAAAAAATTTTCCTGGCAAAAGTCGGCTAAGAACCTGAACCGGCTTTATCAGCAGCTGCTGCAAGAATAAGCCAAAGCAGGATGGGCGGAAAAAACAAACTGTTGGAAAAGAAACTGTGGAACAAAAGGCCTAACACAGCAGGCATAAGATTTCTTCTTATTGAATTTAAAAAGAGAAAATAGCTTAAAATTCCGACTAGGCCGGTAGTGGCTAAAACAGAAAGCAGCGAAGAATCGTTGCTTCCGGATCCGTGGCTTTTTGAAAATTGTTCATCTGTCAGGTCGTATTCTCTGATGGCATAGCGATAGGCATTAAAACCTACCCCTAAAAAAGGATGTTTTTCAAAAAGTTGCCAGCCCTCTGTCCAGGTATTTATTCTAAAAGAGGCCGAAGCAGTCCTGTCTATATTTTTGGGTAAAGAAATAAACCGACTGTAAAGAAAATAACCAAGAATGAGTCCTGCGAAAAGAACAAGAGTTAGCAGTTGGAGCTTTAAGGATTTTAAATAATATGCCAAAGTGGAAAAGCTAATAAAAAACATGCCATAGCTTGACCTGGAAAAAGTCAGAAGCAGAGCCAGATATACCAGCGCAAATACAGCATAATTCTTTCTTATTAGAATTAGCGTTAAGACAAAAAATGCTCCGGTAAAATTTGGGTCCAGAAAAGTGGAAACTATCCGGAAATAATGAGGATCCCAACCTAAAATAGAGAGAAAACTTAAATCAGGGAAAAAAATCAGTTGCAGTAAACCCAAAATAGCCAGAGAAACTCCGGCCAGTTTTAAAGCATGCAAGTTTGGAGAAATGATCCAGGCAAACACAATATAAAACAAAAATCTTAAAGTGTAAGAGAAACTGATGAGTATTTGGGGCAAAGTTAATTCCAAGGGGGAAAATATCAGAGAAAGCATAGCAATTAGTACAAAAAAAATTGCGACTTTAATGAAAACAGGTGGCTTTTTGAGCTTAAATCTAAATTTTAACAGATGAAAGATGACAAAGCCGATGATGAAAAGATCCAAAAGATTCATTGATCCCGGGCCAAAGGGCAGGCGGATGAGCTGACCGGCTACAATAGAAAGTGTTAAAATCCAGGCAATAATACTCATTTAAATATCACTCTTCTTTGAATTTCCATCAGGTTTTGGGCAATATCTTCGGCTCTGATGATTAAAGTATTATCACCTTCGTTTAATGGATAATCCAGGGAAAAAGTACCATCGGAGTTGGAAATTACTCTTCGGTTGTTAACAAATACTTTTACTCCGCTTTCTGTTTTGCCGGAAACCTTAACCTTTTTATCGCCATGAACTTCTGTATTATCGCCGGGTTCGTAAATATCTAAAGTTGGTTTTTCGCTGTCAAAAAAAACTTTGATGATTTTGGAAGGCAGACTATCCGTGTTTCCCCCCTGGGTTTTTCCAAAAATAGAATTGCTCCCTAAATTTAAAGAAATATCTTTAACTTCAAAGTAGCCATCCTCTAAACTTTCTGTTTCACCTGCCCGGCTTTCATCAACAAAGATTAGGACTTTGGTTTTGGGAGTTCCATAACCTTTGACCATGATTTTTCCGGAGTTGGTAGCTTCGTAAGGTATATTTAAAACAGGAGGGGCTAGGGTGGAGGATTGTTGTGTGGTTATTTTTTTGGGAGTTTGTGTATTAAAGAATCCCCTAATAAACCCCAGTCCTTGAATCAGATTAGGAAGGATCCAATTGACGGTGGCAAAAAGCAAAAAGGTAATGATAATGATGGTGGCAAGAAAATTATATTTGCTTTTCTTGGCAGCTTTCCTGGCTGCGCGGTATCGGTATCGCATAAGTACTTTTATTATAATATAATTCCAACATGCGGGATTTGTATAGTGGTAATACGCTACCTTCCCAAGGTAGAGCCGCCAGTCCGATTCTGGTATCCCGCTCCAGTTTACACTGAAGAATGAAGTGCCGGTGTAGCTTAGTGGTAAAGCACCACTTTCGTAAAGTGGGGAGCGACGGTTCGATCCCGTCCACCGGCTCTATTTGTTTGCCTCAAGTAGGCCCTGTCTAGCTATTTGGTTCTGGGGATCTATACTTAAAATTGCAGAAAAAATTTCTTTGGCTTTTTCTTTTTGTCCCAGACTCAAATAAATAACGCCCAAATTAACCTGTAAATTAAGATTTTTAGGATTTATGACTAGGGCTTTTTGAATACTTTCCATTGCTAAACCATATTGTTTTGATTGGAAATAGATAGCTGCTATATTTTGATGAGATTGCCAGAGATTAGGGTTAAACTCCAGGGCTTTTTGGTAACTCTCCAAAGCTTTGTCTAACTGATTTAATTCTCTCTGGGTATTGGCCAGATTATGATAAGCGTCGCCGTAATTGGGTTTTAAGGCAATAGCTGTTTGAAACTCTTGCAGCGCTTTTTGTTTATCTCCCTGGCGGCCGTAAACATCCCCAAGATTATTATGGTTATTGGGTGAAGACGGCGAGGTTTTGCCTGTGGCAATCCAGAGGTTGTCTTCATTTTTCCAGTCACTGTTCCGCAAGATTGTCCTAGCGGATAAGGCGACTAGGATCAGCGCAAACAAGAAAATAATAATCCCTTTATATTTTTTGAATTTGAGAAGGCCAATGCCTACAAGAGCAAAAATTCCCAGGGAAGGCAAATAAAGGTATCTTTCAGCTACAATCCAGTTTAATCTGAAAGGAGTCAGGGTAGGAGAAAGCGCCAGAAGGGAAAATAAGAGCCAAAAGAGAATTGATTTGTTTTTTTTGAAAAATAAAACTGCAGCTGTGAAAACCGCAATAATAAACCCCAATATGCCAAACTGAAATATCCCGAATACAAGTTCCGAGTGATAAAGGGTTAAAACCGCGGGATAAAAAATCAACTCAAAATAGGAGGATAGGGCTACTGGAACCAAAAGAAAAATATTATCAAAACCTCTTTCCTGATAATGGACGGATTGCAAAGTGGTTTCCCGCTCCGGTAATGCTCCCAGGTTAATAAATACATAAGCTATGGAAAGCAAAAGATAGGGCGCAACTTTTAGCCAGTTTTTCCGTAAATCCCCAAAAACAAATTCATAAAGAGGAAAGACCAAAAATAAAGCAAGAGGCATCACAGGATGGGACATGAGGGTAAAAGAATAGAAGATAGAAGATAGAAGATAGAAAAGTTTCTTTTTTTCTGAAAGAATATAAAATATAAAAGATGACAAAAAGAAGAAACCGTACTGGGGGTAGGTGCCGCCGGAAATCCAGACTACGGCTTCGGAAATAGCCGGGTGAACTGCGAAAATAGCAGCCACAATAAACCCTAATTTTCTTGAGGAATATAGCAAATTAAACAAAATATAAATCAAAATTACATTTCCGGAGTGAAAGAAAATGTTTATCAGCCTGAAAAAGATAGGTGTGAGACCCCCTATTTGATATGCCATCCAATTGAGGATTAGTCTGATAAATCCAAACGGGTGGGTAAAGATGTAGCTGAACCGTCCCACATCAGGATTTTTAGCTATTTCCGCTATGTCATCAGACACAAATTCATTTGTCAGCGAATTGGCATAAGTTGCCAGGATGAGGAAAATTAAAATCAGTATGGGGATCTGGTGATTTTTGAACCAATCGTGAGACTTTTTTTCAGAAGGAGCTTGTTGAGAAATAATAGATTTGTTGATAAAATTTTGCAACTTTTCTTCTCCCCAGCGTTTTTTTAAATAATCAAAAATATCTTCCTTGGAGGCATTTATTTTTTGAGCAATCAGAGAAACATCCTCTTTTCTGATATTTTTCCTGATGTAATTTTTTTGAATATGAGTAAGAGGCATGCTTTTATGATAGCATAAGCCGGAAAGTTTTAGCGCGGGATTTTGAGGACCTGGCCGGGCTCTATTAGGTCTGGATTTGAAATATTATTAGCTTCTGCAAGCTTTACATAAGCCATGATATCTCCATAAGCTCTAGCTGCAATAGTAGAGAGCCAGTCTCCTTCTGCCACAGTATAACTGTCGCCTTCAATTTTGGAACCCCAGATAGTGGTATTTCCTCCGCCAATAGCCGGCTCTTCCCCTAGCTTTGGAATTTGCAGGACTTGTCCAACTTCTATGGTATTTTCATTGGTTAAATTATTTTCTTTGACTAATTCGCTATATTTATATCCATCCTGATAATATTTTTCAGCAATTAAAAACAGAGTGTCCCTTTCTTTAACAGTATAATTGCCGGGAAGATTTTCAACAGAAACATCTGTCTGTTCTTCTTGAGTTGTTTGTTGAGCCGGGCCTAAATCCTGTTTGCTTTTATTAAAATAATTAAAAACCAAAACACCTGCCACCAGGATAATTAAAGCTCCCAACACCATGCTAAGTTTTGACTGTTTTGATTGAGTTTCTTCGTTTATTTTATTCCAGTATGATCCGTTGTCTTGATCAACTTTTATTTCTTGAGCTTTTTTAGCCATTTGTTTATGGGGCAGTATGAGCAGATTTCTAATCTGATTTTTAAACCATTATGGATAGATTGTCAAGCCCCTAAATTTAGGGGCGCAGACCCTGAGCTTGTCGAATGGGTCAAGAGGCCAAAATGCTGTTAAGCGAAGTCTAAGATGTCACATATAAACGAAGTCTGAATTGTCACATTACTTGTCATTGCGAGGAGCGTAGCGACGAAGCAATCTTCAACGGAATGGGAAGATTGCCACGCTCCTTTCAGTCGCTCGCAATGACGTTTAAAATGTTTACAAAAGTAAATCATGTAGTTTCTTCTGTGACAGTTGAGATTTCTTAAAAGTGTGTCAATTGAGATTTCGCATTACAAATGCGGGCTCGACGGGAGTTGAACCCGCTGCCTACTCCTTGACAAGGAGTCGTGCAGACCGTTACACTTCGAGCCCATATCCTGCTTTGTGATATATTATCATTATGCAGGCTTCTAATCAACAAATTGCCAAAATCTTAAGAGATGTGGCGGCAGCATATATTATCAAAAAAACGGGAAACGTGTTTGAGATAAGAGCTTATGAAAATGCTGCAGATAATATAGAGCACTCCACATCTGAAATAAAGGATTTATGGGAAGAGGGAAAATTAGATGAAATCCCGGGATTAGGACAGAAAATGCAAGGATATTTAGATGAGCTTTTTAAAACCGGCCGTGTTAAACATTTTAATGATGTTAAAAAAGGTTTGAAATCTATATTTTTTGAATTATTGGATGTTCCTGGAGTAGGTCCTAAAACTGCCCAAAAATTAGTTAAATCAGGAGTAATAAGCCTCGGTGATTTAAAAAGTAAAATTATAAAGGGTGATAGAATGCTTTTACCGTATGCTTTTGCCCAAGCCCAAAGAATACTGGATTATCTTAAGAAAAGTAAAGATGTTCTGGAAGTTCACTCTTTAGGATCGCTTCGCCGGATGGTAGCCACAATAGGGGATTTGGATTTTTCCGCATCAAGCAAAAATCCGCAAAAAGTGGTTGATTATTTTTGTCAAATGCCCGGAATTGATAGAATAATAGAAAAAGGGGACACCAGAGCCACGATTATTTTGCAAAGTGGATTACAGGTTGATATTCTTGTAGGTCAACCTGAAAGCTACGGAGCGCTTTTGCAGCATTTTACAGGTTCTAAAGCACATAATATTAAGCTTCGGACACTAGCTCAAGCAAATGGATTAACATTAAGTGAACACACTAAGACGAAAACAGAAGAGGAATTTTATAAATTATTAAACATGGATATTCCGGCATCGGAAATTAGGGAAGATACCGGAGAAATAGAAGCTTCTTTAAATCACAAGCTGCCGAAATTAGTAGAAATTGGTGATATTCGTGGAGATTTACATTTACACTCAAATTACCCTATCAAAAGTCCATCACATGGTCCGGGAGCTGATTCTATAGAAGAAATAGTAAAAAAAGCAATTGATTTGGGATATGAATATGTGGGTATATCTGATCATCCGCCCGGTTTTACTTCTGTTAGCAAAGAAGAAATAATAAGTTGGGTTCAGAAGAGAGCAAAAGTTATTCAAAGTATGAACACAAAAAGTATTCGAGTACTAAATGGACTCGAAATAGATATTTTAGGTAATGGTGATCTATCTGTTCCTGATGAGGCTTTGGAAACTTTGGATTATTGCATTGCCGGAATTCATTCAGGGCACAGAAACGATATTACTAAAAGATTAATGCTGGCTTTACAAAATCCCCATGTAGATATTGTTTCCCATCCAACTAATAGGCTTCTTAATGAAAGAGACTCGTCAGAAGCCGACTGGGAAGAAATTTTTAAATATTGCGTTAAAAATCAAAAACTTTTGGAAATTAACGGTTATCCCAACAGGCTGGATTTGCGGGATGATTTGGTCAGAAGTGCCTTGGAGTATGGAGTGAAATTTGTAATTAATACTGATGCTCATGAACTTTCTCAAATGGATAATATGAGGTTTGGGGTTTCTGTTGCCCGCCGCGGATGGGGAGAAGATAAAGACATAGTTAATACTTGGGACTTTACAAATTTCGCCAAATGGTTTAAGATAAAATCATGATAGCTAAAGACCAACAGGTATTCAAAAAATTAATTAAAGAAGGTACCTTGGAGGTTCTAAATTCAAGAGAAGGTCAAGAAGCAATTAAGAAAGGTTCTTTGGCAGCCTTAAAATCAGCAGAGGGCAAGGATCTTATGCTGGATAGTTTTGTGGAAGGATTTCATGAGGTTGTTGTTCCGGTATTTGAAGATTATGGTGACCGGATCAAAAATCTGGAAAGAAAAATGGGAGCTGCTGTATTATAATGATTACTTACTTTGTTATTGGAATAATTGTTTTAGTAGTTTTGTGGCTGCTGGGGACATATAATTCGCTCGTTAGCCTGCGCAATCGCGTTAAAGAGGCATGGAGCCAGATTGATGTACAGTTAAAAAGGCGGTCTTCTTTAATTCCCAATTTGGTGGAAGCGGTTAAAGGTTATGTTAAACACGAAAAAGGGGTTTTGGAAGAAGTGACCAAAGCCAGAACTTCTTTGATGAATGCTAAAAATCCGGGACAGGCAGCAGAAGCTGATAATATGTTGACAGGAGCACTAAAAAGTCTTTTTGCAGTGGCGGAAAACTATCCCAATTTAAAAGCCTCGGAAAATTTTATCAAGTTGCAGGATGAGCTGTCCGATACCGAAACCAAAGTGGCAGCCAGCAGGCAATTTTATAACACCAATGTTTTGGATTTAAATAATTCCCTTGAACAATTCCCCTCCAGCTTAGTTGGCCAGTGGTTTAACTTTTCCAAAGAAGTTTTCTTCAAAGCAACTGATGAAGAAAAAAAAGAAGTAGAAGTTAAATTTTAAATAAAATGGGTATAGAAGGCGATAAAATGTGGAGAGTAGGTTATGCAATACTAAGTCATGTTTTAATGCCGAGAACTGTGCATTTTGATGAAGCTTCTAGAAGAAGGAGTGGAGATGCTGTTGGATTTAGCTTTCGTTTTACGACAGATTTTCTTACTAATGTTGCCATGGTGAGTCTTGGGATATGGGGTTTAGGTATGAAGGCGGCCTACACCTTAGGTGCTGAAGTGGGATATCACGGTCCAGATGTATTAAGAGCAGTAAAAAGAAGATTTTAACTACCTGCAATGACTTCATGATTGTGCTAGAATAAGTACATGGCTACGGTTAACACTGCATGGGATCATCGAAGTTCCAATATTTTCAAAACATGGCTGATCATGTTTTTGTTTTCCCTATTTACGGTAATCGTAATTTATTTAATAGCCGGAGGATTTGGATACGGACAAGGGGGGCTGGGGATCGTAGGATTTGCATTGATTATGGCAGGAATAATGAATTTTGTGTCCTATTTTTGGTCTGATAAAATAGTTTTGGGAGTTTCCGGGGCTAAACCAATCCAGCAAAAAGACAACCCGGAAGTTTACCGGATAGTGGAAAATCTTTGTCTTGCTGCAGGACTGCCTACCCCTAAAATTTACATTATCAATGATTCTGCCCCAAATGCTTTTGCCACCGGCCGAGATCCTAAACACGCTGCTATTGCCTTTACCTCCGGCATTTTGGAAAAATTAAATAAACAGGAATTGGAGGGGGTGGCTGCCCATGAACTTTCCCATGTTGGCAATAGAGATACTTTAGTTATGGCTGTGGTATCTGTTTTGGTGGGGACTATTGCCCTGCTTTCAGATTTTTTTATGAGATCACTGTGGTATGGCAATCGGGATAATGATAACAAAAATTCCGGAATTTTTATGATTATTGCTATTATTGCAGCTATTTTAGCCCCGATTGTGGCCATGTTAATCCAGTTAGCAGTATCCCGCCGTAGAGAACTTTTAGCAGATGCTTCGGGAGTGTTACTTACCAGATATCCGGAAGGTCTAGCTTCTGCTTTGGCTAAAATTTCCTCTGATAAAGAAGCTCTGGAAGTGGCTAATAGGGGAACCGCCCATTTGTATATTGTTAATCCTCTAAAAGGTAAGCAAGCCGGTGAGTGGCTGGCAGGACTTTTTAACACCCATCCTCCAATTGCCGCCCGTCTCAAAGCCCTTCATGAAATGGAAGGCCTGCCTGCCGGCAGGCAGGGAAGACTTGACAAAATTTCTTAAATATTGTTAAATATTCTTACAATCTGAAAGATTGAGATTATGAATACAATAACTATTTCCCTACCGTCCCAAATAGCGAAAAGGGTGAATGCAGAAGCTCAAAAAAAAGGTTTTGCAACACGCTCCGAATTTATCAGAGCTTTACTTCGCCGATATTTTACAGGAGAGCTTAAATTGGAACCGTTTGTGCAGCGTCCCTTGGAAGAAGTCAGACAGGGTTTATCCAAAACAGGCAAATACAACCAAAAATTCATAGATAGCGTTGTAAAAGGGCTCGAAACCTCCTCGTTTTATGAACGTTAAACCTCTCAAAGAAACTTTAAGAAAATATTTAGACAGACGAGACTTAACCAAAAAATTTAATAAACAAATAAAGTTGCTTTCAGAAAATTTTAGCTATCCCTCTCTAAATACGGAGATTATTGAACCCAAAGAGTTTAGATTGTATTCATTTAGAATTGATAGAAAATACAGGGCAATTTTCGCATTAACAAATGAGGGGGAAATAGAAATTATTGATATTAACGATCATTACCAATAAAATCTCAAAGCCCTGCATGAAATGGAAGGCTTGCCTGCCGGCAGGCAGGGAAAAGTTTAGTAGATTTTGCCTTCAACATTAATTTCACCGACATAGTTATGATGCATAATCTCTTTGATGGTTTCGTACGGGCCTCGTTTAAGGGCCCACATTAGTTTGGTGGTAACACATTCAAGCGACATGTCGTGTGCCTGGATAACTCCCATTTCCAAAGCTTTCTTGCCCACATCATAAAGATGCATCAGGGTGGCTCCCTCCAGACATTGGGTGTTGACCACTACGGGAATTTTCTTGCTTTTTAGTTCCTTTAAAACCTCCAGATAGGCATATGAAATATTGCCCGAGCCGTAACCTCGCAGAATTAGTCCCTTGATGCCGGTTGTGATAATTGCGCCAAGAGTGGTTGGGGTCATTTGTGGAAAAAGGGTCACGACAGCAATATTTTCTTCATAGCCTGTTTGCAGGTTGAGCGGACGATTGTGTCTGGGCTTGTGTTCATCCGAAAGTCTAATATCTATCCGTATCTCTCCTAGATCATCCCAGTTGATTGTTTCAAAAGCATCAAGTTTACTCTCTGAAACCTTTGAACAGCGGGCTCCCAATATTATTTCTTCGTCAAAAACCACCATTACTCCGGAAATATCCATGGTAGCCAAACGCACCGCATTGACAAAATTTCGCCTTGCATCAGTTTCTATTTGATTGCCGGGAATTTGCGAGCCGGTTATTACCACAGGTTTACCAAGATTTTGCAGGGCAAAAGAAAGGGCGCTTGAGGTATAAGCCATGGTGTCAGTTCCATGAGTTATGACAAAGCCATCGTAGCGGTCATATTTTTTGGCTATGATGGTGGCAATTTTATCCCAGTGCGCTCCGGTGATATTGCTGCTGTCTATATTATCTACATATTCAACATCCAGTTTGCTGACTTCTTTAAGGCGTGGTTCCAAAGAGAGAAGGGATTTGATTGCTTTTTGCTTTTCCGCAACTACCAATGAGCCCTCTTTGGACTCCTGCATGATAATGGTACCGCCGCAAAATAAAATAAGCACTTTCATAAAAGTTTAATTCTCCACCAGATATTCAAGCTCTGTCATATCAATATTCATCAGACTAAATTCTCCTCCGAAAATTGAGTCAAGATCCTGAGTGATATTATACATGCCGTAGAGAATATAAGTAGCTACAACTGTAGATATCATGCCGGTAATGCCGGGAATAAAAACAGCAATCAAGGTTAAATAGAGAACCGTTGACTGTTGAAGAAGATTATCGTAGGCTTTGGGAGTGATTCTTACCTTCTTGGACAGGCAAAAAGCCGCGTCACGGGATATTTCACCATGAAGCATGGTTACCTCGGAAGGAGTTTTTTCAATTTGAGATACGGCTTTGAAGATGGCGCTATTGGCACGATTGATGGCAAAGTTATTGGCTTTGGGATCCTTGAGAATTGATAAAAAGTCTTTGGCCCACAGTTTGGTGATAGTGGTACCCAGATTTTTCTTTTGCGAGTCCAGAATTTCCCGCAGAGAGGAAAGTGTGCCGTATAGTCTGACAATAGCCTCCTCCACCTGCAGAAACTTATCATAAGTGGCTGATATTTTTTGAGAAAGAATAATACCCAGGGCAAAACCAATAATGGCAAAAAGCTCACCTAAACCCTGAATATCAATCCACCAGCCATTTACTTCCAAAACCCAAATAACGGCTTTAAGTCCAATAAACATTCCCAAAATAGGGGTTATTGCTTGCAAAATGGTATTTTGATATTGGAAGATCCGTTTAAAAAAAGAAGCGTAACGGAAAACCCGGAGCACTCTTAATACTCTCACAAACCGTAGGAAACGGATAATTCGCAGTGCTCGAATTTCTGTTGTTTCCACAAAAAATGGCAGGAAAAACTCAACATAGTTGGGGAAAATAGCCAGAAAATCAACAATACTCATTGGTCTTCTGACAAAGGCCAGCTTTTTTGGCGCTCCGTAGAGCCGCAAGACATATTCTACGGTGAATGCTGCCAGAATAATATTATTGGCCAGATGAAACAGAGACTCAAAGCGAAGAAATAAAGGGTGGTAGAAAAACTCAATTACCACATTGGCTACAGATAAAACTATCAGAAAAAAAATGACAATCTGGGTGGCAATTGCCCAAAAACCTTTTGGCTGTTCAAAAAAGTTATATATTTTAGTTCCCAATGTTTTCTTGTCCACGATTATAAATCCATTATATGTCAAATCATTTTTTTAGTCCAGATGTTCCCCGGCGAGGTCTTCTTGTGTAAGCAGTCTTATGTCTAGCTTCTTGAGCGGTTTCAGGGTTAAACCAAGCCCGTAATTCTTTTCGCATCGGACTCCAAAGTTGAGGAGCGTGTGACTCCAGTACAAGTTGCTGTACAATTCCGGGATTGAGCCGTCCCCTTTCTTTTTCAGGTAGCTTAAGATAATAATCCCAGGCTACTGGATCTTCACGAAGCAGTTCCCCATCTTCTTGCCTAAGAAAGGCTTGAATAAATCTGTCAGCAAGGATATGTTCCCTCATTCCTTGAAGCTTTCCTATTAACTGTCTTGTTTTAAGAGGAGGATCAAGAAATACCCATTTTTCATATCGATTATCCCTGGACATATATCCTGTTTCAATATAAGCCAGTAATACCCTTATAGCAGCTCCAAGACCAAAGAGATTCGAAATCGACAAGGATGATTCCCCGATAGCAGGGAATGTAATTAACATATCTCTAAACTGTTGAACTATATCTTGCTTAAGCAAAAAAGATGATACTATCCCTCCCATCGTGAATCCAAAAGCTATAGTAGGTCCGAAAGTTATGAGATGTGCTTGAGTTTGTTCCCTCCGCCTATCATAACCGGTATATGGAAGCAATAGGGCAGGGATAAGCGCTAAAGTAGGGCCCAGTGAGAGTATTGTTGGTTCAGATTCAATTCCTCCAATAAGATCCAACCACATGCCTTGTAGACCAAGAGTTATATAAAGGGCATGCCCGCCAAAAGCATTACCGTCAAAAAGAATGTTTCTAATGTTTCTAAATGGTTCTCTTAATTTTTGTGAAAAAGGGTGATTTAGTATTGAAGTTCTTAGAGATTCTCTATGATCAGCAATTTCTTGTTGTGATGCTAAAAGCCTTACAGGTAAAAACTCCCCATTAGGGTTGATAATGGAAGTGATCCCTAGTTTATCTGCAGCTCTTACCACATTTTTATCAGGGTTAGCTAAAAGGTTTCTTATAAGATTTTCAGTTCTGTTGATTTCTTCGGCTGTTAAGCTGCGACGCATTATGTATACTTCTGTTGGTCGAGGTTCTGAAGCAAAAATGACTAGTGAACCCGGATCATAGATTGGTGGATTCTTTCCAAATGTTCTTATGTTACCATGGAATAATTGAATTTCACCTGAAACGCCTACTGGAGGAGTAGCAAGCAGCATATCCGTAGATGGTGTGACAAGATAAGATTTTTCTAATTCAGCATTAATAACCATGAGAGTATTATACACTATGGGGTTTGATTAATCAAGTGATTTAAACTATTCAAAGTTACGGCATAATCAATTATAATCAAAGCATGAAAATAAATGTTAAACATGTAGCAAAGCTAGCTAATTTGCCTCTTTCCCAAAATGAAGAGGAGAAATATGCCAAACAGCTATCCAAAATCCTAGATTACATGGAAAAATTAAATCAAGCGGACACCCTTGGGGTGGAGCCGACATTCAATGTATCTGGATTATCCAATGTTACAAGAGATGATGAAACAGAGGCTAGTTTAACAAACAAGAAAGGTCATTATGTGACCAAAGGGGTATTTAATGAATGATTTAACAAGCCTAACATTAACAGAAGTAATAGAATCATTAAAAGATAAAAAATTCTCGCTTAACGAATTAAATAAATCTTATCTGGAAAGAATTAGGAAATTAAATCCCAAGTTAAATGCATATCTTGCTGTTAATGATAGCTGCCAAAAAATTCCCGCTGCCATTAAAGATGTTATTTCCACCAAAGATATTATAACCACTGCTTCTTCTAAAATTCTAGCAAATTTTGTGCCTCCTTATGATGCTTCTGTAATTAAAATGCTGGATACCCAAGGAGTGGGAGTAATTGGCAAGACCAATTGCGATGAGTTTGCCATGGGTTCATCAGGAGAAAATTCTGCGTATGGTCCAACTAAAAATCCATGGAATTTGAATAAAGTTCCCGGGGGTTCCTCAAGCGGTTCAGCAGCTGCCGTGGCTGCTGATCTTTGTGTTTTTGCCCTTGGTTCTGATACTGGTGGGTCAATTAGGCAACCTGCCTCCCTTTGTGGAGTAGTGGGGCTTAAACCTACTTATGGTCGGGTTTCCAGATATGGTTTAATTGCCGTTACCTCATCCTTTGATACTATTGGGCCAATTATTAAATCTGTGGATGATGCAGCCTTGGTTTTGGAATGGATTTCAGGTGAGGATAAAATGGATGGTAATTGTTATGGTAAAAAATTCGTGCGGACACCTCTAAGGTGGACGCACAATATAAGAATTGGAGTTCCAAGGGAATACTTCGGTGAAGGGTTAGATCCTAAAGTTAAAAAAGTTATACAAGACGCTATAAAAAAATTAGAGGAATTGGGGGCAGAAATTAAAGAGGTGAGTTTACCTCACAGTGAATATGCCTTGGCAGCATATTACATTATTAATACATCGGAAATATCCTCTAATTTGGCTAGATTTGATGGAATTAGGTATGGTAAATCACGGGATAATTTTGGTGAAGAAGTTAAAAGAAGAATTATGTTGGGGACTTATGCTCTATCAAGCGGTTATTATGATGAATATTATGTTAAAGCAGCCAAAGTAAGAACGCTAATTAAACAAGATTTTGAAAAAGCTTTTGAAAAGTGTGATGTGATAGTTGGTCCTGTTTCTCCAACTGTAGCCTGGAACATAGGAGAAAAAATCAACGACCCCTTGACTATGTATTTATCTGATATTTATACAATTTCTGCTAATTTGGCAGGTATCCCTGCTTTATCAATCCCCTGCGGTTTCGTTGACAGACTACCAGTAGGATTGCAGGTTTTAGGTAAAGCTTGGGATGAGGAAACAATTTTGAAAGTAGGATTTGCTTATGAACAAGTAACTGACTGGAGAAAGGATAAACCAAAGTTATGAATTATGAACCAGTTATAGGCATGGAAGTACATGTGGAGTTAAATACCAAAAGCAAGATGTTTTGCAGGTGCAGCGCTGATTACTTTGGCAAAGAGCCAAACACCCATGTTTGCCCTGTTTGTCTGGGGCTTCCGGGGGCTCTCCCTGTACCAAATAAAAAAGCCTTGGAATACTGCATGATGATAGGACTTGCTTTGGGATGCAAAATTAGCGAGAAATCTTTATTTGAAAGAAAGAATTATTTTTATCCTGATTTACCAAAGGGTTATCAAATTAGCCAATATCGCTGGCCCCTCTGTGTAGATGGTTGGATTGAAATAGCTGGAAGAAAAATTAGAATTAATAGAGCTCATCAAGAAGAAGATACAGGAAAATTAAATCACAGGGGGAATGAAACTATGATAGATTTTAATAGAAGTGGTGTTCCACTAGTAGAAATAGTGACAGAGCCTGATTTTAGAGGGGTGGAAGAGGTTAGGGATTATGCCAAGAAGCTCCAACAATTATTTAGATATCTGGGGGTGTCAAATGCGGATATGGAAAAAGGAGATATGCGTTTGGAAGCGAACGTCAGCGTTCGCCCTGAGCTTGTCGAAGGGCTTCCAAATTATCGTGTAGAACTAAAAAATATTAATAGTTTCAGGTTTATGGTGGCTGCTATTGAGTATGAAATTAAACGGCAAATTTCTGAACTTGAAGCTGGAAAAAAATTAACACAAGAAACTAGAGGCTGGAATGAGCAAAAAAAAGAAACTTACTTACAAAGGTCAAAAGAAGAAGCGCATGATTATAGATATTTCCCGGAACCGGATATACCAGAGATCAGTCTTCAGTCTTCAGCTATCAGACTTCAGCAACAAATGCCTGAATTGCCTTGGGATAAACTAGCAAGATTTCAAAAACAATATGGTTTAACAAAACAACAGGCAGAGATTTTGACAGAATCCAGAGAATTAGCTGATTTTTATGAAGAAACTGTCAGGGACGGAGCTGATATCAAACAAGCTGCCAATTATATTATCAACAGAAAAATAAACATAGAAGAAGTTTTGCCGGCTCAAGTAGTGATTAGTATAAAAGGTACGAGCATGGGAATAATTAGCGATGAAGAAAGCTTAAAAAAACTGGCCAAAGAAGCTATTGCAGAAAATCCCAAAGCAGTTGAAGATTTTCAAAAAGGCAAGGAATCTGTCTTGCAAGCTTTAATCGGTACAGTAATGCGCAAATCCTCTGGCAAAGCAGATGCTTCTAAAGTTGCGGAAATCTTGCTAAAATATCTGCGCAATGTCTAAGTTTGTACATCTTCATGGTCACAGTGAATATTCTTTATTAGACGGGCTATCCAAAATCCCCCAACTTGTTAAAACTGTTAAGTCTTTGGGTATGGAAGCGGTGGCTATTACTGACCATGGGGCCATGTACGGGGCCATTGAGTTTTACAAAGCTTGCCGTGAGGCGGGCATCAAACCTATTATCGGGGCAGAAATGTATGTGGCCAAGAGATCCCACAAAGACAAAGAGGGAAAACTGGACTCCGAACCCTATCATTTGACTGTTTTGGCCAAAAATTATCAAGGCTATTTAAATTTGATGAAACTTATCACCATTGCCCAGGTTGAAGGCTATTATTACCGGCCACGGGTAGACAAAAAGCTGCTGCAGGAGTTTCATGAAGGACTTATTGCCCTGTCGGGTTGTCCCGGCGGAGAATTTATCAGAAGCCTTGATGATAATTTGGAAAAAGCTAGCAAAATAGCAGAGGAATATTTACAAATTTTTGGCGAGGGCAATTTTTATCTGGAATTGCAGTCTCATCCTTACGAACAGTCATTGGATGAAGCCAGCGACGAAAAAGTAAAAAAAGATCTGCAGGAAATCGCCGGAATTCAAAAGCTAACCCGGGAAGCTATCAAAGAATTATCTCCTAAACTCGGGATTCCCATGGTGGCTACCAATGATTATCACTATATCCACAAAGAAGATGCTAGGGCTCAAGATGCGCTGCTTTGCATACAGACAGGAAAATTTTTGACTGAAACCGATCGATTGCGCATGATTGATACTCCTGACTACTTTGTCAAATCTCCGGAAGAAATGATGGAAGCTTTTGCTGATTTACCAAAAGCTGTTGAAGAAACTGTAAAAATCGCTGAAAAAATAGATTTGGAAATTCCTTTGGGTGTTGCCAGATTTCCCATTTTTCAAACAACAGCAGGGGAATCGCCTATGAATTATTTGCGAAGAATTACCTACCAAAAAGCAGAAGGAAAGCTGAAGTTAACACAAGAGATTAAGCAAAGGCTGGAATATGAGCTTTCAGTGATAGAAAAGAAAAAGTATGCAGATTATTTTTTAGTATTTTGGGATTTTATGGATTGGGCTCACCAGCGGGGTATAATTACCAATACTAGGGGTTCGGCAGCAGGATCTTTGGTGCTCTATATTTTAGGAGTAACAAATTTAAACCCTCTGGACTATTTATTACCTTTTGAAAGATTTTTAACAGCAGAACGGCCTACACTTCCTGATATTGATGCTGATATTGCTGATGACCGTAGAGATGAAGTTATTGCATATGTGACTGAAAAATATGGAGGAAATAGGGTAGCTCATATTGTAACTTTTGGAACAATGATGGGTAGGGCTGCTATCCGCGATGTGGGAAGAGTGATGGGGATGGCTTACGGAGATGTGGATAAGATTGCCAAGTTAGTACCACCTCCTCATCAGGGTTTTCACAAGCCTTTGGCAGAGGCCATTAAAGAAGTTTCGGAATTGATTGTTATGTATCGGGAAAATCCGCAGATTAAGGAGCTTCTGGATTTGGCTGTCAAAATAGAAGGTACTGTCCGCCACGCTTCGGTTCATGCAGCAGGAATAGTAATTGCTCCGGAGGATATTACTCATTTTACACCTTTGCAAAAAGAGTCAAACGGGGAAAAACTGGTGACCCAATATGACATGTTTGCGGTTGAGGAAGCAGGACTTGTTAAGATGGACTTTTTGGGGATCAGGAATTTGGCAATTTTAGGGCGGGCTGTTGAATATGTAAAGGAAGAAAGGGGTATCAGTGTTGATATAAATAATGTGCCTTTAAACGACAAAAAAGCTTTTGAACTGCTGTCTAAAGGGGAAACCATGGGAGTATTTCAGTTGGAAGGAGCAGGAATGACTAAATATGTTATGGAATTAAAGCCCACCACTATTTTTGATATTCAGGCTATGGTGGCCTTATACAGGCCCGGTCCAATCAGTGTTATTCCGGAATATATTACCAGAAAACATAACCCCAAAAAAATTGTTTTTTTTGATGTCCGGATGAAGGATTTTACAGAACAATCACTGGGGCTCTTGGTTTATCAGGAAGATGTGCTTTTAACAGCTATTAATCTGGCAGGATATACTTGGGAAGAGGCTGATAAATTTAGAAAAGCCATGGGTAAAAAAATCCCCTCGGAAATGGCTAAGCAAAAAGGCAAATTTTTGGAGGGTTGCATTAAAAAAGGTATGCGTAGGGAAAAAGCAGAGCAGCTTTTTGCCCTGATTGCGCCGTTTGCGGCTTATGGCTTTAATAAAGCTCATGCTGCCAGTTATGCCATGGTAGCTTACCAGACTGCCTATATGAAGGCTAATTTTCCGGTGGAATTTATGGCAGCAGTTATGACTGCGGAATCAGATAATACGGATAAAATTGCAGCAGCCATTGAAGAATGTAAAAGGCTGGGGATTGTGGTTTTGCCGCCGGACATAAATTATTCCGGAGTTGGATTTAGTCTGGAGGAGTTAAAAATACTTTCTAAAGAGGAATTGGAAAGGCAACTTACTGATGTAATAAAGAAAGGAAAACAGGGTATCAGGTTTGGCCTTTCTGCTATAAAAAATGTGGGTGAGCTGGCAATTGATTCTATTCTAAAAGCCCGTGAAGCGGGCAAATTTGTCAGTCTAATGGATCTTGCTTCAAGAGTAGATACTAGGTTGGTTAATAGAAAAACTTTGGAGAGTTTAATAAAAGCAGGGGCCTTGGATTATTTGGGATCCAGATCATCCCAACTTTTGATATTGGATCAGAGTTTAGAAGCTTCACACAGGCAGAACAAAGATAAATTGTCAGGTCAAGTGTCTTTATTTAGTAGCGAGGAAGATCAAAATAATTTGGCTATAAAGTTGCCTCAGGTTGAAGAATTACCTTTAGAACAATTGCTGGTTTTTGAAAAAGATTTGTTGGGTTTTTATCTTCACGAACCTCCCTTTCTGGCAAAATTGCAAAAGCTGGCAAATTATGTATCTTTGAAATTAATTGATTTATCAGACGACCATATCGGGACAGAAGTGGTAGTGGGTGGAGTGATCACTGGAGTGAAAAAAGTTTTGACTAAGAAAACCGCGGCGGAGATGGCTTTTATTAAAATCTCCGATGGAACAGCAGAACTTGAGGCAGTTGTTTTTCCAAAGGTATTTGAGGCAAGTAAAGGATTTTTAGTTAGGGACCAGGTAGTGCTTATTTCAAGCAGGATCGACAAAAGAGAAGAGGAGTTATCATTAATTGTCAGCAAAATTGATTTGTTTGAAGAGCGGAATGAGATTGAGATTTTTGTGCCGCCGGGGGTGGATGTGGCTACATTGCAAATTATTAACCGGACATTAAGAGGATTTCCCGGCGAAATCCCGGTAATTTTACTTTTGTCCGATAAAGACAGTAGGGTTAAAAGAATGAATTTACCGTTTTCCATTAGTGCTGATCCTGGCCTAGAAGAGGAAATAAACAAGATTTTGGGAGAAGCCTCATTTAGAAGGTTTTAAATATGACTAAAATACAGGGCAGGGTTAAAAAGGGTTTTCAAAGGGGTAAAAATTTAGGTTTTCCCACAGCCAATATCGCAGTTAAAATAAATATAGATGAGGGAATTTATATTTCTAACACCATATTTAAAAAAGTTAAGTATGCCTCCCTGACTTTTATAGGGGAGGCGGAAACTTTTCAGGAAAAATTATTTCAGGCGGAAACTTATATTTTGGATTTTAACAGTAATCTTTACAATCAATGGATTAGTGTTGAATTAATCAAAAAAATCAGAGGCAATAAAAAATTCCGCTCGGAGGGCGCATTGATTGAACAAATGAAAAAAGATGAACTAGTTGCCAGAGGTTTCTTTAATATGGTAGTATAAGAGCCATGATTTCAGATAAATTTAAAGAGACGGATATTCATGTTGGGGATACTTTAAGAGTTCACAGTCAGGTGAAAGAAGGGGAAAAGATTAGGGTTCAGGTGTATGAGGGAATTTTGATCAGGATTCGGGGAAGGGGAGAAAACAAGACTTTTACAGTCCGCAAAATTGGGGCAGGGGGAATAGGGGTGGAGCGGACCTGGCCTCTTGATTCAAGAAGCCTTTCCAAAATTGAAGTTAAGAAAAAAACTACAGGAGTCAGGAGATCAAAGCTATACTATTTAAGAGATTTAACAGGTAGACAGGCTGTTAGGGTTTAGTTTTTTTTTGAAACTGCAAAGGGGATCTCATTCCAGTCGTGGACTTTTCTAATTTTCTTATTATATTCCCACATTATTTCCAAAAGTGAAATATCTACTCCCATTTTTTTAAACTCCCCCATTATGGCCACTAAATCCTTGGGAAAACACTTGCCCCCAAATCCTCTTTGAGTGGTTACTTCCAAATGAAAATCTCCAATCCTGTGGTCAAAAGAGGCCATTTTTTTAACCTCCTCATATTTTATGCCTAATTTCTGACAATAATCATAAAAATAATTGGCAAAAGTGACTTTCATGGATAAAAAAGCATTGGCAAAATATTTAACTGTTTCAGCAGAGGTGGGGTCTGTTAAAAAAATTTTAGTTTTATGAAATCTTTGCTTGAAAATTACAGCAGCCCTTCTTAAACTCAAAGCATTGTTGGATCCGATTACTGTTCTCTCGGCATTAATAAAATCATCCAGGAAATTTGCTTCTGTTAAAAATTCCGGGCTAAAGCAAAAACGGCTTTTAGGAAAGAGTTTTTCAAATTTTACAGTAGTTCCCGGAGTAACAGTTGATTTAATAATGATTATTTTATCTGTGTTATCTGTATATTTGGTAATCTGCGGAATCATTTCTTCAAAAATCGACAAATCAATTCCGGTTTCATCCTGTCTCATTGGAGTGGGGAGACAGACAAATATAAATTCACTATCTTCTATAACTTTTTTTAAGGAAGAACCTTCCTTGAATTTGTCGTACCACAAAATAGTATCTTTACTGCCCGACACAGCTTGAAATCCGTTTGCTACTGCCTGCCCTACAAATCCGTAACCAACTATCCCTAAATTGATGGGAACCAGCAGATCTTTGTTTGATTGAGTCATAGAAAGAGTATACATGTATCATGTATTATGTATCAAGTATTATGAAAGTTATTGATAAAGTGGCATTTGCTGTGTTTAAAGATAAAAAGATGCTGCAGGTTAGAACCAATAAACAGGAAAAAGTTTTTTATACTCTGGGAGGTAAAATAGAAGCAGGGGAAACAGATATACCTAACTAACTCGAGTTTNNCCCGACACAGCTTGAAATCCGTTGGCAACAGCTTGTCCGACAAATCCGTAACCGATTATACCAAGATTAATAGGAACAAAAAGATCTTTGCTTGTTTGAGCCATGTACTCCAGTATATACTATTTGAGTGAGAATTATCAAGAAAATAGCCCTGGCGGTTTTTAAAGATAGAAAAATGTTACAAGTGAGAACGAGCAAACAGCCGGAGGTTTTTTATACTTTGGGAGGGAAAATTGAAAAAGGGGAAACAGATCTTGAATGTTTAAGAAGAGAGGT
>DOWS01000004.1 GCA_003519445.1 Candidatus Daviesbacteria bacterium | reverse complement strand
CCTTCTTTAATAATGTTAAAGTTTTGATATTTACCCAGCAAAAAAATATCTTTAGATTTACCTAGTCTTTTTGCAAGCTTTTTAATAAGTTCGTGATTAGTGTCTGTATTTAAATATTTTTCCATTTCGTCAGCCAGTTTTTTTAATTTTTCCCTTCCTTCTTTACCCTTTCCGCTTAACGCTTTCCCCAACAAATACCCCCAAGCAATCTGGGAAGTAAAAACTTTGGTGGACATGACGCAAATTTCCGGCCCGGCAGAGCTCATAAAACGGAAATCAGACATCCTGGTCATGGTAGAACCGGGCATATTGACTAAAGAGGCAATTTTTACTTTCTTTTTTTTGGCAATTTCCAAAACTTCCAAAACATCAGCAGTTTCCCCGGACTGTGAAGGAGCAATCAGTAAATCATCTTTGTTTAATAAATCATAATACTCATATATGTCTGCGCCAATGACACTGACTGCTTTGATTTTCCCAAAAATTCTAAGATAAAAAGCAATTTGTGATGCGGCCACGCCGGCAGTACCTGATCCTATGGTATAAATATTTCTAGCTTTTTTTATGGTTTTAATAAAATCCTCGTACAATTTTCCATCCTGATTGATTACCTGGTTTATTACATAAGGGCTTTCATGAATTTCCTTGAGCATGAAATGATCATAACCCTCTTTATCAACTTTGCTGCTTTCAAAATCAATCTTTTCCGGACGGATGGGAAAATCTTTGTTAGATTTAATATCTGCAAGATGCAGCTTTTCATCCCAATAAACCATCTGCCCGTTTTCTACAATTATTACTTTGTCCACATGGGGAGCAAATGAGAGAGTATCGGATGAGAAAAAAACTTCATTGCCTTTTACCCCAACCACCAAAGGAGAACCATTTCTGGCAGCAATAATCTGATTTGCTTTAGTAAGGACAATAATTGTATTTCTACCTTCCAAATCTAAAAAGGCTTGGCGGACTGCTTCTTTTAAATCTCCTGTTGTTTTAGACTTATCTTCAATTAGCCTGACAATTACTTCCGTATCTGTTTCTGTCTGAAATTTATACCCTTTTTTTGCTAAAGCACTTTTAAGTTCCTGGTAATTTTCCACAATGCCGTTTTGGGCAAGACAAAAGCTTTTATCAGAAGAAAAATGGGGATGGGCATTTGTCTCTGTAACTCCTCCATGGGTTGCCCATCTGGTATGACCAATACCAATATTGGAAGCTGGAAACTGGAGGCTGGAAGCTGGAAACATATCTCCTATTGCACCCACTTTTTTGTTAACTTTAATTTCTTCAGATACAACAGCAATACCCCAGGAATCATAACCCCTGTATTCCAGCCTTTTTAATCCTTCCAGAATCACCTGGGAAGCATTTTTATTCCCAATATAGCCAAATATCCCACACATAAGGTAGAATTATAACATGGTTTTAATAACAGGGTCCTTGGCGTTTGATATTATCATGGATTTTCCCGGCCGCTTTAGCGACCATATTGACCCGACTAAAATCCATATTCTTAATTTATCTTTTCTGGTTGACAGCCTAAAAAAACAAAAAGGCGGGACTGCAGGCAACATTGCCTATAACCTGGCCCTGCTGGAAATACCTGTAAGTATTCTTGGTTCTGTTGGCGAGGATTTTGATGAATACCAAACTTTTTTACAAAAAGCAGGGGTAGATGTATCAAATATCAAGGTTATCAAAGATGAAAAAACTTCCCAGGCTTTTATTACCACAGACAAAGCAGATAACCAAATAACCTCTTTTTATCCTGGCAGTATGAAAAATAATTCTTCTTTAAAAATTGTTGACCTTTCCGAAAAACCAGAATTTACGGTTATTTCCCCCAATGACCCAAAAGCCATGATTAATTTTGCTCTGGAATGCCAAAAACTTGAAATACCTTATATGTTTGACCCGGGCATGCAGCTGCCAAGGCTAACTAACCAGGATTTAATTACAGGAATTAAAGGAGCAAAAATACTAATTGGCAATGACTATGAAATAGGATTATTAAGTTCAAAGTTAAAAGTGAAAAGTGAAAAGTTATTGGAAAATATAAAAATCCTCATTACTACTTTAGGTGAAAAAGGCTCAATTATTCAAACTAAAGATCAAAATATCAGGATTAAAGCTGCTAAACCCAAAGAAGTAATTGACCCGACAGGTGCCGGCGATGCTTACAGGGCCGGTTTTCTGGCAGGCTATTTACAAGGTTTGGATTTAAAAGTTTGCGGCCAAATGGGGTCGGTTACCGCTTGCTACAGCGTGGAAAAATATGGTACAACTACCCATAGCTTTACTATGGATGAGTTTCAACAAAAATACAAAGAAAATTATGGATAATAAAGGGAAACCCTTCTTACATCAGGGTGAATTAAAAATTCAATGGGCCGGCAGCCAGATGAAAGTTCTGGACACTATCAGGAACCGTTTTGAAAAAGAAAAACCCTTCAAAGGAATTACTCTGGGAGCTTGTTTGCATGTTACAGCTGAAACAGCTAATTTACTGATTGCCCTCAAAGCAGGAGGGGCTAATTTGGCCCTTTGCGCCTCTAATCCGCTATCAACACAGGATGAAGTGGCGCAGTCCTTAAATCAAGATTTTGATATTCCTACTTTTGCAAAAAAAGGGGAGGATAGGGAAATTTATTACAAACATTTAAATCAAGTGCTGGATTTTCATCCCCAGATTACCATGGATGACGGGGCAGACCTGATTACTCTTTTGCACACGGAAAGAAAAGACCAGCTTAAAGAAATAATCGGTTCCTCCGAGGAAACTACCACCGGCGTTATCAGGTTAAAAGCCATGAAAAAAAAGGGTGATTTAAAAATTCCGGTGATGGCAGTTAACGACTCTCAAACCAAGCATTTGTTTGACAACCGCTACGGCACAGGCCAATCAACTATTGACGGAATAATCCGCGCTACCAATGTTTTATTGGCAGGTAAAATTTTTGTGGTTTGCGGCTATGGCTGGTGCGGCAGGGGGATTTCCGAGAAGGCCAGAGGCATGGGAGCGCATGTAACAGTCACGGAAGTGGATCCGGTGCGGGCTCTGCAGGCAGTCATGGACGGGTTTGAAGTAACATCTTTGTCCAAAGCTTGCCAAAAAGCAGATATTATAGTTACGGCCACAGGCAATAAAGGTGTTTTGGGTACGGATTTATTTAAGCTCTTAAAAGACAAAGTAATTATTTGTAATGCCGGCCATTTTAATGTGGAGTTTGATTATGAGGGTTTGGTTAAAATGGCCAAGCAAACCACGCAAATCCGTGAGTTTCTACAGGAGTTGATTATGGCGGATGGCAAAAAAGTTTTTGTTTTAGGAGAGGGAAGGCTAATAAATCTGGTGGCGGCAGAAGGCCATCCGCCTGATGTGATGGATTTAAGCTTTGCCAACCAGGCTTTGGCAGCTGAATTTTTTGTAATAAATAAAGGGAAGCTGAAAAATGACATCTATACCATACCTGATGATCAGGACATTGAAATTGCCCTGCTTAAGCTTGAGTCTATGGGAATCTCAATAGATAAACTGACCAAAGAACAAAAACACTACCTCTCCAGCTGGAACGAGGGCACATAAAAAGCGGTGGGCACTGAGGGATTTGAACCCTCGGCAAATTAAATTATACAACCTTCTTCTCTATTTGCATTTGTATGCAATATGAGTTACGTTTTGGAAGAAGAGATGATTTAAATGAAGACAATGACATGTAAACAATTATACGAACCTTGTGATGCACTTATCCATGGTGAATCCTCTGAAGAAATGATAAAGAATAGTCAAAAACACGGAATGGAAATGGCAGCTAAGGGGGATCAAGACCATACTAAGATAATGGCGGAAATGAGACAACACATGGGGGATCCGGAAGCAGTTAAACAGTGGATGGAAAAGTTCCAAAATGAATTCGACGCACAACCAGAAGACATATGAGAAAAAAGTCTAATTCAAAGCTTTGGTTACAAAAAATCTTGCATATCGCTCTGCCCGTTGTCTTAGTTATTGCTTTGTGGCTTATTTACATCTTCATAATTTTACAACCAATAAACAATCGCAATTGGGAGATAGGAATGGAAAGGTTACCCCAGATAGCAATTAGAGGTACATCTGTCGAAGTACATGATATTCGTGATATCCATTATAAGACTGGAATCCCCCTTTCTGCTAGTTACATAAATCGTATTTTTGATATTACCAAAATACAGCAGGTTTGGTTTGTTCAGGAGCGTTTTACGATCAAACCATTTATTGGTTTTAAAGGCGTTGCTCATACCTATTTTGTTTTTGACTTTTCTGACCAAAATCCAATTGTTATTTCAGTCGAAGCCAGAAGAGAAAAAGGTGAGACATTTAATGCTTGGCGTGGACTGTTTAATCAATATGAGTTAATATATATTTGGGGTAGCGAAGAAGATGAAACAGTTAGAAGGGTTGTTGCCGAGCATAATAAGCTTTATATGTATCCGTTAACCATTTCAAACAATGGCGCAAAGCAACTTTTTTTGCAACTTGCCCAGGTGTCATTAAATTTAGAAAGCCAGCCACGATTTTATAATACTTTAACCAGTAATTGTACCAATGAGCTTGCAAAGGCAGCTAACCAGGTTAAAGCTAATTCAATACCTTTTAATATTGCTCTAAACTTTCCCGGGTATTCTGATAGAGAGCTTTATAAATTAGGGTATATATCCAATATTATCCCTTTTGAGGACCTAAAAAGAAGATCTTACATCTCTGATATTGCAGAAAAAAATAGTAATAAATCGGATTTTTCCAAACGACTTAGAGAAGACCTGCAAGCTAATTTAACTATCAACTAAATTAGTTTGTCCTTAAAATGAATTACTTAAGAGTTATTGAAAAGATTTTCCAGCAATATCAGGGACCAAAATTCTCTGTTCAGTTGTGGGATAGTAGGGAGAGGTTTTATGGCTCAGGAGAATCAGCCAATTTTAAATTGATCATAAAAGACGCGGTTACTGTTCAACGATTACTATCCCAAGGATCGCTTGGATTTGGTGAGTCATTCATGGACGGATCTTTAGATGTTAAGGGCAACATTGAGGCATATCTCCGCCTCCGTCACAATTTTAAAAAAGTACACTTCTCGCTTTTGCTAGGCTTTGCCAAATTTTGGGCTAGTTTTACAGCACCTAGAGATCGAAAGAACCAAATTGCTTACCATTATGATTTGGGTAATGAATTTTTCTCTATGATTCTTGATAGTAAAACAATGTCTTATTCAGCTGGGTTGTATAAAAAAACTTCTGAGAGTCTTGCAGACATACAGAGAAATAAAATAGATTTTGTTTGTAAATGGCTCAATCTTCCTGAAAATGCTTCTGTTTTGGATCTGGGTTCTGGATGGGGAAATTTTGCCATAGCAGCTGCCAAAAATTATAAATGGCAAGTTACTGGATATACACTGAGTGAAGCTCAATTGAATTATTGCCGAGAACTTATAAAAACTAAACACCTTGAGGAATTAATTTCAATTCAATACCATGATATGTTATTAAATTTCCCCTCTACTAAGTTTGATGGAGTAATTATGATTGAGTCAATTGAACACATAGGCCAAAAAAATCTAACTACATTTTTTGGCAAAATAAAATCCACACTTAAAAAAGGAGCTCCATTAATTTTACAACTCACAGGTCGTTATATTCCCAAGCGGGTGGACCGTTGGACACTAAAATATGTCTTTCCAGGAGGTTATCTCCCAGCAAAAGAGGAGCTTTTAGAAGCTGCCGAGGAAGCTGGCTTTTTAGTTGAAGAATTTCGTGATGATACACCAGATTACATCGGGACAATGTCAGAATGGATTAAAAACTTGGAGGGACATCAAAATGATATTGAGAAGATGTTTGATAAAAGATTCTATCGCTTATGGTACCTCTGGATGCATGGAGCAAAGGTCAATTTTGAGCTGGGCGAGATGTCATTATTCCGTATAAAATTACGAAGCTCAAAATGACCATTGCAATAGAAGGCTGTCATATAACAAAATAGAACTAATGTTAACTAACCAAATCCCCCAATCAACTCAACCACTACCACAAACAGATACAATAGCTAATACTGTAGATATGCATCAACCCCAAAGCATTATTTGGTCTGCATTCATACCTCGAATAAATAAAATATTTTTAGTTCCTTCATTACTACTTGTATTTGGACTGGATCTGATCATACTTATTTCCTCTTTTTCATTAATAGGTTTTTGGCTTGAAATGTTAGCTGTATTCGGAGTTTTTCTTTTGTTATTTTATTTTGAAAATAAGATTTTGAGGAAAAAATTTGCGGATACAAAGACTCCTCTTGATCCATTCATTTATGTTCTTGTCGTAATAAGGAATATAGTTATTTTTCTGAACTTTATACCCTTTATTCAATTATTAGGTATGACAATAGGTATGTTTGCAGGAATTCCTTATCTTTTAATTTATTCATTACTTATTTGGCTACGTTATAAGCGTTCTTGAAATCATCATGATAAGACAACTTTTCTATTTTTTTCCAGATTTTAGCTGCTGCAACCTCGTAATCATTTAATTTATCGTTAATAATCATATTATCAAGGTTTTGAACAATATCCTCTAAATATAAAGGGCTACCGAAAGTAACTGAAACTTTCATCTTCTTTGAAAAAATGTTTTTAAGATTCAAGTCTTCTAACCCTTGAATCAATACAGGTATGATTGGAGCTTTGCTTTGTTGAGCAAGAAAACTTACGCCACCTTTTACTTTA
>DOWS01000050.1 GCA_003519445.1 Candidatus Daviesbacteria bacterium | reverse complement strand
TTGTCTGACACTTCAAAACTTAAACCCCCAATTTGATTAGCCCCGTTTTGAGTGGCCACATCAATGATGGCGTTTATCTTGTCAATATCTCTTGCCAGAATAACTAAATTTGCCTGCGCGCTGTAACCAATGATTTTCCGGCTTGATCCGGAAAAATCATAGTCCGGATTAATACTGTAGGCTTCGGTCTTAATATCTTTAGGATCAACGCTCAAGTTTTTGATAGCCTGGGAGACTTGATTGATAGCAGAGTTAAGCTGATTTTGAGCTTGCTTGACAGTTAAAGCCTGCGAAGAAACGCCAACATTTACTTTAGCCGTATCCGGTACAACAAACACGCTGCCTTCACCGCTTACATCAAAAGTTACATTTTTCTGGGTGGCGACCATATTGATGGAAAGGGGAAGAGACCCAAAAAATCTGGTATAGATAAAAAGGATGACAAAAAATGTTAGGACCCAAGTGACAGGCGCAATTAATTTAGACATGGATGTGGCGCTGACCGTTACCGTTTGTTTTTAGAACACCACTCTTTCTTAAAACATCAAGATCATGCTGAATTGTTTTCATTTGGTGTCCAATATGTAGCAAGACCTTGTGGGCCTCTTCTTCTTCGGTTACATCTTCCTGAATGTCCTCAATATCCTCTTCCACTTCCTCCAGGCTTTCGGTGTTTCTGTTAACAGACATTTGAATAAAAATTGCAAGGTATATTGCTTCTATAGATAACCAGGTAGTAAACATTAAAAGTACTGAACGGAGTTCAAAACCCAATAGGGCAAGGGCAGGAACTGCCAGAAAAAGAAGGGTGTGAAAAATTACAGAGTAGGGAGTACCAACCCATGCTATGAGTTTGAAGGATACTTTTTCCAAAGGAGCAAATGTTTTAGACATAATAAATTTCTCCTTAAACCAACAAAAAAATCCCTGCACCCGTCTGGTAATAGAGATTTCTACTTCATTTTCCACCCAATACTACCTCGTGTCAATCCCCCAAAATAAGGCTAAAATTAGTCTGTCGACCTTTTTAAAAAAATCCGAACTCGCTTCAAGTCGAATCGGTAGGCGCGCTATGCGTGCCATCTTATCCGCTCGGCCTTCGGCCTCGCTCTAGTATTTTTTGCAAAGACAGAAAAGCAATGCGCGCGATTTTTTTATTTATAGTCCCGCTGTTGCGGGACAGGACAAAACTCAAATGTTTTCTTGCTCCTACCCACCCAGCGCGAAAACTTTTCTTCTCCCATTTTAGCAGCTTGATGAATTCTTATCAAACTGAGGGGGAAAATTTGATATACTTTAGGGGATTTAAATCCGCTGCCTTATTTATAAAGAAAACTATATGAAGATTTTTTATGCGATGCCATTTACGGGCAAGACTTATGAACAACTGGTAAAAGAGAAAAAAACCATACAAGAGCTTGTAAATTCTTTTGGGCTAGAACTAAATGAACAATTTCTAGGAGTTGAATCTAAAAACGAATTTGAAGACCATGCATATGGTCCACTTTTTATTGCGGAAAAAGACCATAGTTTAATCCGGAACTCTGATATTTTAATCGCTGATTATTCTAGACATTCCATAGGTCGAGATTGTGAAATTGTTATTGCAAAAGAGATTTTTGATAAGAGAGTAATCTCAATAGTTCCCAGTCGTGGCATGCAAAATCACCCATGGATCAGGCTTTATAGTGATTATATTGTCGGCAGCCAAAATGAAGCGTTGAATCTTGCGCAAAAACTTTCTTCATTCAGTTTATCCAGTAATATTTCAAGCCTTTCCAGAGAACAAAAAGATACAATCGATATTCAGGTTAATGAATTAGTTAAAGAAAGAGGCATAAATTATGTAACCGAACTATTTCCTACAGAGCTTAAAAGAAGATGGCAAAAACTTTTTGGAAAAGAATATAGAATAATTTTAGATTATTGTTTTAAAGCTTTACCAAAAACTTTAAGAGCAAATACAGTGAAAGCAAATGTTCAGAAATTTAAAAAGTTTGCAAAAAAACAGGGATGGAAGTTAAAAACTTTGGATTTTTCAAATATCGCTTTCCGCCTGCATCCTAACTTACGTCCTCACTTTAGTGAAATACCAGAACATCAGAAAGGTCTATTTTATGTTCAAGATTTTGCATCAATGATACCTGCGATTATTTTAGATCCTAAATCAGAAGAAAAAGTTCTAGATATTGCTGCGGCTCCAGGATCTAAAACAACACAAATAGCACAGCTTATGGAAAATAAGGGCTATATTTTAGCTAATGATATTTCTACTGAAAGACTAGATGTTGTTAAAAAATCCTGCAAGAGATTAGGTATAAAAATTGTCAAAATAAGTTTGGGAGATGGCGTTAAGTTGGGAGAAAAATACAAAGAAGTATTCGACAAAGTTTTAGTAGACGCTCCTTGTACGAATGAAGGTATCCTAGGGTATAAAGTGCATAAATTTTTTGAATGGAACTTACTTTTGTTATATCGCATTACAAAAGTTCAAAAGGACTTGCTTGAATCGGGATTTAAGGCTCTTAAGGTTGGAGGAACTCTTGTTTACTCTACATGTTCATATGCTCCTGAAGAAAATGAACAAGTAGTAGATTTTTTATTAAAAAAATACCCAAATTCAGATGTAAAAATAATTAAGCTTAAAGGAGTAAAAACAAGGAGTGGACTAACAAAATGGGAACATTTAGAATTCGATCAGCGTCTTATGCAAACAGCTAGAGTTTTTCCTCAAGATAATAACTCTATTGGTTTTTATGTAGCTAAGATTATTAAAAAGAAATCCAAGATTTGAGTGTTCAATTCTCGTCTTCTTGTATTCCAAAG
>DOWS01000041.1 GCA_003519445.1 Candidatus Daviesbacteria bacterium | reverse complement strand
CGCCAACCGGCACTTCTTGTTGCCCTGAAACCCCTTGTCCGCCTGGTTGCTCCCCAATCTCTTCTGTTTCAGTAAGTTTTTTATCCAAGACTTTTGTTAATTCGCTTTGTTGAGATGTGGTAAACTGGCCTCGTACACGGTTCAAATTGTCGGGTTTGGATAAATATTCAACGAGAGAATTATTATCTTTGAATTTTTCTCCTTGAAGACCAGGAACAGACCGGAGTAGCTCAAGACAGTGGGTCGTATTTACTACAGGTATTCGTGCGCCGTTTATCGTAACAAAAGAAGGAATGTTTTTTAGAAGGAAGTGACAATCCTGTAACGCTTTCAAAAATACTAAAAGTTGTTCAAAATCAAAAAGACTTAATTCAATCATATAAGATTTAGGTTATCACTTATCACCCTGTCTTGCCAGTATTTCCTGCGGGTTGGAAGTAATTAAACTGTGTTCTTCCGGCGAGGCCACTACTCTCATAGCCACATGGGTACTGCCGGCAAAAAACAACCCTTGCCCAATACCTTCTGACAAAAGCAGTCTTTGCTCCCCTTCTGACAAATTAAAAACCTGGGCTAAAAGATCAATGGAAACAGGAGCCTGTTTTAATAGCACCTGAATTGATGAATTGGAAATGATTTCCTTACCCCTGTCTCCTCCCAGAAAATCCTCCACATCCTGGGTAATGGTGGTTAGTCCCAGATAATACTTTCTGGACCGTTTGGCCATGTCCACCAGAAAATTGGCAGAATCCTCATTTCTCATTAAATACCAGGCTTCATCCACAATCATAATTCTTTTTTTAAGCTTGCTTCTTACTTTGGTCCAGACATAATCCAGTACCATATGCATGGCTAAAGGGCGCAGCTGATCCGGCAAATCCCTGACGGAAAAAACCGTGAAAGAATTGGAGATATTGATATTTGACTGGGCGGAAAAAATGCCTGCCAAAGAACCTTTGATAAACCGCTCCAACCTAACAGCCAGTTCCAAAGCAGGAGCTTCCTCCATGCCGGTCAGTACTTTATAAAGGTCTTCCATTAAAGGCGGTCCGGCTGTGCCGGATTGGGTTTTGGGATTATCTGTAATGCCTTTTAAGGCATAAGTTTGTTTCAAGGCCTGGTCCAACATGGCAGCTTCTCCTGCGGAAAGCTGACCTAAAACCAGTTTTAAAAAAACAGTCAAAGATAAAATTTTTCTGCCTAATTCATTTTCACCCGGCACTTCTCCCGCCAGGTCAAAAGGATTAATTTTAACAGGAGACGAAGGGGAAAAATTAATATAGTCTCCCCCCACTGCCTCACAAAGAGGCAAATATTCCTGTTCCGGATCTATGACAATAATTTCCGTGCCAAACATTAAAGAGCGCAAAGCCTCCAGTTTAACAAAATAGCTTTTTCCTGCGCCGGCCTTGGCAAAAATTACCGAGTTGGCATTTTCCATGGTAAACCTGTCAAAAAGAATTAAAGAATCATTGTGCTCATTGATGCCGTACATTACGCCTTCATTGGCAGTCAGTTCGGAAGAAGCAAAGGGAAAAGTAGTGGATAAAGAAGTGGTGTCCATATTATGAGTAAAATTTAAAAGGTCTGCTCCTTGCGGTAGGGTTGATTTAAAGCCGTCTTCCATTTGTAAAGTAGTAGCTTGGGCAGAGATGGAAAGCGAGGCCAGGGTTGATTCTATTAATTTGGAAGTGTTGTGCAGCTCGTCAAGTGTTGTGGCAGGTATTGTTATATACAAAGCAAAATCAAAAAATCTCTCCGCGCCTCTGACCAGCTGATCCTGCAAAGAACGGGCATCTTCCAAGGCCACTTCAACAACCGGGTCAATTGCCTTGTTTCTTTCATAATCGGTTTGGATGGTGGCTTCCATCTCGGCAATCTTTCTTTTTAGTTCATCCAGCACTCCGGCTGATTGGGAAGGATAAATAAACATGGAAATAAAAAGCGAGTGGTCAAAAGAAACAAGTGGTTCCAGCCAGTTGGGTTCTACAAATCGGGGGTAGTTTGATACAAAGTATGTGCGGAAATAACGGTTATTAATTCTCAAGTTATTAAAATCAGCCTCGATTTCAGCAGGAGCAAGAATATCCTCAAGAGTCAGTTGAGGGGTAACGATTGGTTGATTTTTATTCTGTTTTTTAAATGGATTTGGTAGTTTCATAATACTTTATTTTTATTTCCTAGACTCTAGATTCTAGCGACTAGTCACTACACATTGTCCTCCAATTCTTCCACTACAAAAGGATGGGACCTGGATGTTTGGCCCGCCTCGCGGCTAGGCGGGTCGGCAACAACAGGTTGGTTTGGTGTAACAGGAGGAGCGGGTAGTTCTATTGGCTTGGGAGCATTAAGTTTAACTGGTTGGGGTAGCGAAACAAACTCCTGTCCGGTGCCGTTATAAAAATTGTAAAAAAGCTGTAGTAGTTTATCGCTTTGAAGCTGGGTGGCATTCAGGCCCACTCTGTTTAGTTGCCTCACTACCTGATCCCGCCTTGGCAAAAGCACTGTTCTAACTTTTTGGTATAGCGCTTCTTTAGTAGGAATTATACCCAGTTCCAGTTTGGAAAGCGGAATTACAATGTAGAATTTTTTATCCAAAACATCGTTTTCTTTAATGGTAGTTTGGATAAATTGCCTGTATGATGTGATCATGGCTGAAATTAAAGGGTGGCCTGTTTGGGCTTTTTGGGCAGCGTCCAAAAGGTTAAGGTAGGAGCTGATATTTAACCGTTCGGAATGGATGACAATCTGGATGGCAAAAGAAAGGGAGTTTAACATTTGGGCAAACGCGTAAATAATGGCATATTGCTCCCTGTCTGACAGTAGGCCAAAATTAACTGCGGAAACCTGCAACACAAGCGCCCCTCCGCCGTCTTTTAACAGGACGATGTTATCTTTTATGTCGCTAATTAGCAAATGTTCCTGTGTTGTGCTCATGATCTAGTTCTTGGCTGTAATCATTAAAGGCGGCAAAACTTCTCCGCCTAACTCAATTTGTAAGACATCAAAATCATATCCTTCTTTTTCAAGCTCTAAGGTGTATGTGCCGTTCGGGAGAGGAGTTGAGCCGCTAAATTGCCCCAGTTTGTTGGATTTTAAGGCCCGGACCGGTAAACCCTCTTTGTCGTAAATAACAGTAACTACCCCCTCAATGTAGTTTCCGGCCGTATCATTGACAATCCCGTTTAAGACATTGGGAAAGGTAGTCAGGGCAATCTGTGTTTGTCTGGGTTTTATTGGAATAACTACTTTGACTTTTTCTTTTGGGACAGAAGGCGGAGGAGTAGGCTTCACAACAATATCCATCTCGCTTCTTATTTGGGAAGCTTGAGTCACCAGTTTTTGTAGATCAGACATAACTTGATTGACTTGTTGACCATAGTCTACTGTTACAGGTGAAGCTTGGGTTGCAGCCTGTTTTATTTGGTTTAAGGACCGTTCAGCCTGAATAATCCTAACCTGCAGGCCTTGGGCTTGTTTGGCCAGATCAACTGTTTTACCAAGATCCTCAGTGGTGGGAAGAGGAGCAGCAGTCGGCGCTGGCAGTGTAGGCATTTCCTCTTTGATTGGTTGGGGTCCCAGACTGGATACGAACATGACATACCGGCTTTTAAAAAGCAAATCCTCTTTATAATCTTTCCCTGCTTTTTCCCATGTTCTTTTTGTGGGAGAAAAAATTGTTTTTAAAAAGGTTATCACCCAATAATCCAGCGGCCGTGAAGCAAAAGGTAAAAAAGCAAAAGCCACTCCTAAAAGGGCAGAGATGATAATCACAGGCCAGGCTGCTAAAGGGTAATCTTTTGAAGCAGTTACAAAGAGAAAATAGGCAAAGCCAATACCTGCTGCCAGGTACACAAATTGTTTTAAGGTCATATCCCCCACCAGGTGGAATTGGAAATTAGTGACATTTTGCGGAATAGGGTGTGGTTCCATAGCACTTAATATATACATCGTGAAAATACTATAGTCTAGGGGTACAAAATAGGTCAAAAAATATACAACATACAGTATCTTGACATGAAGCGTAGCTTACTCTAGTGTAAAAATACAATTTAAAAGGAACAGATTGGATCAGACCAGTCATTCCAGGGGAAGATAGTGTAATTCTATCGCTATGCCGTAACCGTAAAGATCCACTTCGCATAAAGCTACGCGGATCGAAGCCGGGCTGCCTGGGTTTCTTAAAATATCTTCGAGCAAAGAAAGAATGAGTTTTTCTAACCCTCGGAGAGAGGGTTTTTTAATGTTATGAGAACACCGGAAACAGAAATTGCCATAAAAGATGGTTTTGATACTGCCCAATCTGTGGACAGACTTTTGAGAGAAAAAAGCGCTTATATCAATCGGCCCGATGCTGACCGAAATTTGCCCATTCAAGAGTCCCAAGATACTCATCTGGAAAGAGTAGACAGAATACAGGAAAGATGGAATTTGGGTCCGGGCGCAGGAGGCAGCAGCAGGATTCTGTCTTACAATCCTGTTTTAGACAGGGCAAATTTTGAGAGATTGTTGGAAGAAGGCGCCACAGAAGATCAAATAGCAGCTTTCAAAAGAGATTTGATCATGGAAATGGAAACAAATCTTTGTGAAAGATTTCATGCTGCCAGAACCGTTGTAAAATATGTTTTGGATGATCAGGGAAATGCTTATGGTGAAAATGATTTTGCCAACGAACCAATAGATATTGTATTTCAAAGAGGAGCCTTATACAGAATAGCCCAAGGTTCGCCCGAACCGCAAAGAGAATTAAGCGCGGTTGAGGGCGGCATAAAAGCCAAAAAAGAGCTTGCCAGAGAGAAAACTCCTTTGTATTCCAAACAAATCGTAATTTCTCCGCCGGGGCTAAGTTACAGAGATAATTTTGTGGATATCTATGAAGCAAGCCTGGACCCCCAAACAGGCAGAAGAATTATTATCATGAGCCGCTTTGCCTCTTCTTTAACTGATGATGAATACAGAGAAAGACTTACCCGCTTGCAGCCTGATTATCTTGACGGGTTTGAAGGCAGTTTTGATGTCTGGTGTTTGCAAAATCCGTTGAAAGGAGACCAAAGGCAAGCGCATGTCATATTTAATGAGAAGTTCAGAGGGCAACAACAAGCCACAGAAGAAGCCGATATGCAGTCAATATTGAAAGAATGCAGTAATCTGATCCATTCTTATAAAGAAGCCGTATGTGGAAAGATTTTTAATGCTAGAGAACTTGCCAAAGCCTTTAATGCTGTGCTTAATAAAGCCGATGCTGTCAAGGAATGGCTGGATAAGAAAGGTAAGAATTTTTTTAATACTGCTGTTAGTTTTGTTAAACATATTGGCAGAGATTTTAGAAACGCGCAAGAGGAGACAGGCTGGTTTGGCATGCAGCAGGTAAGAGAATTCCTGGCAGCCTGCGGATTATCAGGAGGATTTTCTTTGGGAAATATTATTGGGGGGGTCAAAAATATTATTTCAAAGGTTTGGGGAAGGGTAAAGAGTTTATTTGCAGGAAAAGATAAATACGGATCTTTGGAGTTTGAGTGTCCAAAATGTGGCGCTACAAACAGGAGGCCCCGCGGCCAGCTTATCCCCAACTGCCAGCACTGCGGTAAAGATGTCAGGTGCTAAGCATGTTTTGACTGTTGACATTTAGATGCTTTTATGCTAATATGTCATTATTATGATTCGCACCACCGTAAGATTACAGGAAGACCTGTTTATAGAAGCCCGCAAAAAAGCCATAGATGAAAGGGTGGCCTTTGCAGATATAATTAGTCAAGCATTACAAAACTATTTGGGCAGACCTGTGATAAAACAACCGGAAAAATACAGTTTAAAAGTTTACAGTATGGGTAAGGTTAAAGGTGATTTAAGAAGAGCGCAAATTTATGATAATATCTGACCCACTGCTTATTGATACCAATGTTTTAGTCTACGCGCATAATCAGGATAGTCCTTTCCACAAACAATCTTTGAGTCTGGTTAAAGCAGCCATTGCGGGAGAGTTTAGGGGAGTTTTGGCAGAGCAAAATCTTGTGGAATTTTATTCCATTGTTACGGATAAAAGAAGAATTGCCAAACCGCTCCCGCCTCTAAGAGCCCGCGAATTACTTGAAGATTACTTGAAATTGCCTTTTGAGATTATTTTCCCCAATAAAGAAACTATTGGTAAATTGTTCATGCTTTGCAAGGAAAGTAAAATTAAAAACGGCAGAGTTTTTGACGCGCATCTTGCGGCTACCATGTTGTCTCATCAGATTAAGCATATAGTTACAGCCAATGTGAAAGATTTTAAGTCTTTTACTGAAATTAAAGTCCTAAATATAGAAGATTGTTAAAAACAATTAATTTTTCCCTCATTCCCGTCAAGATCCGTAAATAGTACTTGACAAAAAGTAATACTTAATGTATATTAGTGATTGTGAAAAGAAAATTATTCAACCAATTGATTGATAGAATAGATGTACCAGAAGCAATTATTGTGACTGGAATGCGCAGAGTGGGAAAAACAACGCTGCTTAAGCAAGTATATGATTCATTAAATAGTGAGAATAAAATTTTTCTTGATTTGGAAAATCCTGTTAATCAAAAATACTTTGAAGAAATAAATTATGAGGCTATTAAATACAAATTCCAGACATTAGGTGTAGACATATCTCAAAAGTCCTTTATATTTTTAGATGAAATACAGAATGTTTCTAATTTGCCCTCGGTTGTTAAATACCTTATTGATCATTATCAGATCAAGTTTTTTCTGACAGGTTCAAGCAGTTTTTATCTTAAAAATTTATTCTCCGAATCCCTTGCAGGCAGAAAAATAATTTATGAGTTATTTCCTTTGGATTTTGAGGAGTTTTTGCTTCTTAAAGAAAGTAAAATTATTGTCCCGGAAAAGATTAGTGAATCTATTCACCAAGCAATAATCCCCTTGTACAAAGAATATATCGAGTTTGGTGGTTTTCCAGGGGTAGTTATGAAAACTTCACTTGAAGAAAAGCGTGAAGCATTGATGGATATATTTAGCGCTTATTTTAATAAAGAGGTTTTAAACATTGGGGGATTTAGAAATAATCAGGCTGTCAGAGATTTAATACTCTTACTAATAAGCAGGGTAGGCAGCAAAATTGATGTACAAAAATTATCTACTGAACTGGGAATAACAAGAGTAACTGTGATGGGATACCTTGCCTTTTTGGAGGGGACATATTTTATATCGCTTATCCCGCCGTATTCCACAAATAAAGATACGGAAATAAGATTGGCAAAAAAAGTATATCTCTGTGACAGCGGTTTAGTTAACAGTATACAAAATATTTCTTTTGGTAATCTTTTTGAAAATACAGTCTATAATCAGTTGCGTGCTAAAGGTGGTATTAATTACTATCAGCGTAAGAGTGGTGTAGAGATAGATTTTATTCTTAAGAAGCAAACAGCTTACGAAGTTAAAACAAAAGCAACCTTTTTCGATAAATCAAAACTTAGTAGACTGGTAAAAGAGCTTAAATTAAAAACAGGTAATACGGTTTCATTTGAGTATTCCGGTGGTAAGACTGTATATGGTTTTCAACTTTAGTAATTTTTAACTTCAACCCCGTCAGGATTTTGTAAGAATTTAATCAAGCACTTCGCTAACGCTCAGTGTAAACTTCTCGCAAGAAAGGATTTGACCCGCGCAAATTTTGAATAAATTTGTTCGGGTTGACACCCTTTTGAAAAAAGGGATACACTAAAATGAGTAAAGAAATAATTATGGCAGAAACAGCAGTGGAAGCTCCTGATCAGGACGCCGTTGATACGGTGCGGGGAGCGGAGCAATTTTTGGCTCAAGCAAGAGCGCAACATGATGATGTCCCCCCAATTGATTATGATGCGGCAGGGCCGGCGGGAGCAGAACCGGGTCCCCCTGCAGATGCCGGTGGAGTAACCCCCGAAGGGCCAAGAGGACCTGAAAGTCCAGAGTGGATATGGAGTCCGGAATTTCGTAGAGAAGGCAGAAGAATTGCCAGAGCCATTCTTGCGTTGGAAAAGTTGCCTTATAAAGATAAGTACAATGCTGAAAATGGGAAGAAACTGAATGATCTTTATGTGGAATGGAAAAAGTGGTATGCCGGTAAAGAGGATCAATCAGATAAAAGAAAACCTTTTGAGGAAAGTAAGGCTCCTCCTTCTGAAGAGCTAGGCGATGCAGTTTATACAGCAGAAGAGCTTAGAGCTGCAGCAGAATACGATGAAGAAGCTCCGCTTGAGCAACGGCCTGCTGGTGAACGTGATTTGTTACTGGATGAGAGTGGGACTCCCTTACCTCCACTTAAAGATAGAAAAGAGGATGATGGAAGCGTAACAGAAGGTTTACTGACTAAATATAAGCGATTGCGTAGGGAAAGAGCCACAGATGATCAGATAGATGAAGTGGAAGGACAGTTGGGAAGATATTTCAGAGAAGCAAAAAGGTTGGGTCTTTTAAATGCTGTAGATGACTCCTTAGGACCACTCTATAAAAAACTAAAAGAAAACATAGTTAAAAAAGAAGTTCCTACCAGCACACTTTGGAGAACTGAAGTACGAAGGGTTCAAAGAGAGATCTCACAGATGGGAAAGGACTTTTTTGAGATGGAATTGGAAGTAGGTGTTCATAACGAAGAAGAACTTATTAGACTGGAGGGGGTTTGGAATGTTTATACAGATGTAGCAATTGAAAGATTTAAAGCCCTGCTTAGTAAGGAGGGAGGAGTAAGGGTCGGGCCTACAATTAACGGTGAGTACAATTTTAATATCGAAGAAGTTACTTTTAGTGTTGATACAGGTGAAGAAGGGTTAAGGAGGTTTCTTCCAAAAGATACACAATTAAGGGATATTGTGGAGAGAGATATTAGTACAGAGGGAAGAATTCTTACCCCGGAAGAAGAATTATTAAGGAGCGAAACAGAAGAGGTATTAAAACGGCTTGCAGGTGGTAATGAGGATAGATTTAAGCAATTGGTTGATAACAGAGATGCAGCATACAAAATGCTTATCATGGAAAGGGAAGCAAGGTACGAAAGTAACAAAGAGGAGAGGCAAGAGGCATTAAAGAATTTGGCCGGGGACCGGGATACATACAGACGACTTGCAATAGACAGGGAGCTTTATTGGAGCCCGACTTACGCAAACTATTATGAAGTTTATGCCGTAACAGAGGAGCAATTCCAGAAAGCAGCAGATACTTTTACTCAATGGCTTAGATCAGGGTTGACCAAATCTCCAAATGAGCTTTTTCAGCGTGTCAGCGGTTTTAAAGATGCTTTAACCACGGCTGGGGCAAGATCAAAGATGAGTGTAGATTTTATGGTAGGCTTAAGACAGGAATTGGAAGGGATAATTGGAGTGTTGGGTGCCGACCATGCAAATGAACACTATAATCCTGATTATTTGAGGCAGTTTTTAGATTTTGTAGCTGCAGATGAAGGCCCTGCCCGTTTTGTCAGATTAGGCAGGGCATACAAAGGTAAAATATCCGCACTTTTATGGAGGTTTGACAATGATCCCGAACTGGAATTATTCTTTGCTACCTATGGTTCAAGAGGGCAGTTGTTCGAAGAAAGGAATGTTGTGGAATTACATGGGCTTCGGGAACAGATTAAAGATAAGTTAATCGAGGAAATGCTGGGAGTTGATATTAAAAGTTATGATCCGCGGGATCCTGCCAGAAGAATTCATGTAGATTACAGAGAGGCAAACCTGGATGACTTATCCAGATTTCAACCAGAGGAAGACACACAAAATCTTTTTGAAGGGTTTACTTTAGAGGATCAGGATAATTATTATGCGGATCCAGGATTTAAACGCAGACTGCAGATGGTGCAGACGGCAAAAGCAATTGAATTGCAGCTTAAAGATGGCAGAAGATTAGGTGATTTACCTTACTCGAATGAAGATAGAGTAGCCTACCTGCGTTACAAAAAAGGAGAATTAAAACTTACAGAATATGAAGAAAGGCTTGTTAAGGCAGTAGCGATCCGGAATTTTTTTGATGAGGGTGGAAAACTGGAAGATTTGAAAAAAGCAGATAAGGCAGGTTTGGGATTATATGAAATGTATATGGAGACCAAAAATGCCGTAGATTTGGCTATGGAGATGTATGGGGTGATGGGTGAAAAATCCAGAAGAAGAGGAGGGGTTTATCTGGTAGATAGAAATCCGGTTGCAATCTCTTATATAAATTTTGCTAAATGGGAAGAACATATTGCTGACGATCGTTTAACTGAAGAGGAGAGAAAAGCGAAAAGACTGGGAAATCTTTTGATTGAATTAAGAACCGGCAAGAAAAAGCAAGAACAACTAAGTGTTGAAGATCTGGAGTTTTATAAAAAAGTAAGCAGTAATCAGTTTGTTGACTATATTCCAAACAACAAGGCAGAACAACTTACCCAGTTTGCGGAGAATTGGGTTAAAGCTACATACGGAGGGGAATTGGATTCGGAGATTCAAGAGAAAATAGGGCGGGAACGCATGTCTGTAGAGGAGTATCGTAGGCTCGAAGCAGAACTAGGAAATGCTGGCCTGTCAGATGCTAGACGAAGTGAGATTGAGGGTAAATTAAGACCCAAAGGCATACCTGCCGCTGAACTAAAATACAGAGTAGACCAGGCCAGAAGAATGGCTATGTGGGCTATAAAAAGCAATGGGCACAGTGCTGTGTTATGGGATTTTACCCTGTTGCAGAATGGTAAACCAGTAGATCCCAATACCTTGGGTTATCATGGATTTTATCAGGATAATGAATCAGGAGGCAAAGAGAAAGAGTTTATTGCTTATGGTCAGAATTCTTCTGCACGGGATCCTGTGGAAAGATACAGGTATTGTGTTCCTGTAAACCCGAGGATTCTGGGTTATAACAAAAACGGAGAAGAGGTAATTTTGGTTTTTGATGCTGACGGCAGGCCTTTTGGTTTGGATTATGACAAAACAGGTCAGGCAGAGATTTATAACAAGCCCAGTGGGGGTCAGCGCATTATTTTTGACAATCTTAATAAAACTTCTAGAGCAGTCCCAATGCAGCTTAAAACACCAATAGAACAGCCTGACGGTAGCCTTAAACCCGGAGAAATCCATGTGGGTTTTGGAATACCCCGTCGTCTTTTTTCCCATCCTTATTTCCGCTGGTCAGGCCATCCTTATCCGGGTTATCAGGAAGAGCAAACAGGCCAGTTTCTAAACGAAGAAGCTTTTAAAGGCGCAGAAAGAATTAAAGCAGGAGAATCACTGCCGGAAGATGAAAAGCCTTATGCAACCCAGCGTTTGATAGTTGATCCGACGCTGCAGCGCACAGGGCATTTTAAGAGCCATGAAAGCAGGGAAGATAAAATCATTCTGTCTGCGGTTGAAGAATCATACATGGGGCACTGGAGGATTAGGGATGAGCTAAATCAGATGTTTTTGCCTGACGGCCCGGATGTTGAGAGCAGCCGTACTGCCTATATTGTGCAGGATGACGGAGGATCTATAAAGCAGTGGGAAAACCTTATGTTTGAAGCTGCCAGGTGGCCTAATATGAAAATCAGAAGAGCAAGATCGCTTACCTCGGTACTGCCTTTGCATTTTGCTTCAATGTCGGAAATATGGGGGTCAGGAGGAGCTTTGAATACTTTGAGAATGCTTGGTTATAAAGAATATAAAATGGTTAATTTGTTTGCCTTACAAAAATGGGTTGCTCAAACCAAAGGGGCGCAGGATGAATATAATGCTCTGTTTGGTTTTGTCAGCGAACAGGAGGGAAAAAGCAAGGAAGGCGTGGGTGAAAAGTTTACCAATGATGCGGATAGGTTAGATAAGTTCATT
>DOWS01000002.1 GCA_003519445.1 Candidatus Daviesbacteria bacterium | reverse complement strand
TGTTTTAATTGAACACATTGGGAGTACTTCTATTCCTGGAATGGGTGGAAAAGGAATTATTGATATAGCCGTTGCCGCTAATTCTAAAAATGATTTAAGTAATGTTTCATCTAAATTAATTGCAGCAGGATATTATTTTGATCCTGATGATGGAACTGATGAAAGATGGTTCCATGGAAGAAAAGTTTCCGATGAAGAAAGATATCACATTCACCTTACTTTTAAAGGAAGTAAGGACTGGATAGAAATAACTTCCTTTAGGGATTATTTAATAACTCACCCGGAAGATTTTGAAAGATACGCAGAAATCAAAATGAAGGCTGCTAAATTGTCAAATCAAGATGCAAAAACTTATATGAAGATCAAAGAACCTGTAATCTTAGAAATTATAGGGAAAGCTACTAAAAAATGAGCAAATTTTACACCTTTTATTCAACTAAGATATTTCCGATCATCGTGTCTGCATGGGCACTGCAATGATAAGGGTATATCCCGCTCATTTCAAAAACTATTGAATAACTTTCTTCTTTTTTTAAAGCTTTAGAATTTTGATCCTTATAATAAGTATGAGCCGGATGCGAATCCGTATTTACGAAATGGCCTACCCCATCATCATTAATCCATGTCACTTTGGTCCCTTTGCTAATTTTGATATTTTGGGGATCAAACATAATTTGGGATAATTTTATTTCCGTTTCTTTTTTATTTGTCATATCAGCAAATCCTGCGCCTAGACTTCTATCAATTGCAAACTGAAAATTTCCGTCATGACAGGACCCGTCAGGCCAACAGGCATTATAGACAACTGTGTATACTCCATCAGGCGCGTTTGGATCAATATCTCTTCTCATGGATAACTTATTACTATCAATAACAGTTTCCCCTACTCCTAAGTCTTTACCATCCATTTCAATTTTAATTGACGATGGTTTAGCCAAATCAAAATTAAAGTCAATTACCACATTAATCGGTACTGCCGCTAAAACCATGCCGTGGGCTGGAGTATTACTCTCGAAGTGGGCACTCTTTTTAGGGTTTTCAAAAACATACTGCTTTTTACTTGTTGGCTAGCTGGATGGTGAAACGGTAGAGGTAGAAGGAGTTTCTTGACCTTTAAAAAGTAAAAACCCACCACCCAATAAAACTATCAAGGCAATTATTATAAAAGGTGCTTTCATATTTTTACTTTACTACTTTTAAAACCTTAAGTCCATTTTTAGGAACTTGTCAAAAAAGGAAACAGAGCGGGACATGGCAGTTTGGAAATTGAATGGTCCTGAAGTATCAGATAAATAGGAATTAGCAGAAAGGGAATTCCAAAACATTGATAAAAAAAATGACCTTAGTTTTATGGTATATTATGAAGATGAGCAAGTCAAAAATTACTTATTCACAAGTAGGTGATGATTATTCTACTAAGGATCCTGTTAAAAAATTAGCCCAAACTGCTGCTGCCTCCACAGGCAATAATCTTAAAAACGGTTTTTCAGAAGTAAGTGATACCAGAGGTGAATCTGCTTATGTCTGGAAACAAGGTGACATTTACATGGCCTCCGTAATCGAAGGACTGGGTACCAAAAATCTGGTCGCCGATGAACTAAGAGATGGTTACGATGTGATTGGTCATGATACGGTAGCCACTATCATTAATGATTTAGTGACTGTCGGCGCCAAACCTCTGGTGATTCATGCCTATTGGGCCATAGAAGATAACAGCTGGCTGCAAGACAGCAAGCGGATGCAGGATTTAATTCAAGGCTGGAAAAGCGCCTGCGACTTGGCAGGAGTTTCCTGGGGCGGCGGAGAAACACCAACATTAAAAGGTATCATTTCGCCAAACACTATTGATTTAGGAGGCTGTGCAATAGGAATAATCACTTCTGAAAAAAGATTAATCCTGGATAAAAATTTATCTGCCGGTGATAGAATTTTACTTTTAAAAAGTAACGGCATAAATTCAAATGGCATATCACTTGCTCGAGCTATTGTTAAAAAATTACCGGATGGAGAGACAATTTTAACTAAAACAAATATTTATGCCAAACTTATCCAGGATTTACTGGACAGCGACATTAACATCCACTATATTTCCAATATCACGGGTCATGGTTTAAGAAAAATCATGAGATCTTCCCGTAACTTTACTTATGTAATAGAAAAATTATTCGAGCCGCAGGAAGTATTTAAATTTATTCAGAAAGAGGCGGACTTAAATGATTATGAAATGTATGAAACTTTTAACATGGGGCAGGATTATGCCATATTTTTATCAGCAGAAGATGTTGAAAAAGCCCAAAACATTATATCTCAAAATGGTTTTGAATCTCTTGACGGCGGATTTGTAGAAGAAGGGGAAAGAAAAATTGTGATCAAACCAAAAAATATTATTTTTGAAGGCAGTACCTTGGATCTTCGCTAGCGTTCGTGGCCATGAGATTTAGGTATAAGTTTACCCGAAATGGAATCACCATTATAAATAAACTTAATCGCTTCTGCCAGAAGTGGGGCAACAGACACAACCCTGAATTTGGAATTGTTTAATATTTCTTTTTTAAGCGGCACGCTGTCGGTAATAAAAACTTTATCCAGAAAAGATTTGTTAATTCGCTCCATGGCAGGAGGAGAAAAGATTCCGTGAGTTGCTGCCACGGAAATACTTTTTGCTCCCCGGCTTTTAAGCAGTTTAGCAGCCCCAACTATTGTTCCGGCCGTATCAATCATATCGTCAACTAACAAAACATCTTTGCCCTTGACATCACCAATCATATCCAGGGCTTCCGAAATATTCTCCCTGTAAACATCTCTTACCTTAAATACAATTGCCAAACCGTCAGCTTGTAAATGGTGTGAATAAAAGGTGGCTTTTGGCACCCCGCCTTTGTCAGGTGATGCCACCACCAGATTTTCCCCTTTGAATTCTTTTTTTAAAACCTGCAGTAAATTATAGCTTGCATATAATATATCCCAGGGGATTTTTGAAAAACCTACTTCTTGCTCGGAGTGAATATCTATGGTGACAATTCTGTCTGCTCCCGAATACTCAATTAATCCTGCCACTAGCGCTGCGGAAACCGGTACCCGGGGCCGATCTTTTCTATCCTGTCTGGAGTAGCCAAAATAAGGAATCACGGCAGTAATTTCAGAGGCGGATGATCTTCTGGCAGCATCAATCATTAAAAGAAGTTCCATAATATTGGAGTCAACGGGTGGGCAGGTGGGTTGAATAATAAAAACATCTCGTTTCCTTAAATTCTCAGGGATAATAATTCTTTTCTCGCCATCTGCAAACTCGGAAACAGTTTCATCAACTTGTTTTGCCAAAATTTTAGCAATATCTTGTGCCAATTTTACATTGGCTGTTCCTGTTAAAAGTACAAAACCATTACTATTTGGCATAGGTTATTTAAATTATACCACGAAGATTATCTTGAATTCTCTTATTAACATTTTTAGGGGTATCTTGTACAAATTTTTTGCCGGTAATTTTTTCATAAATTGCCATATATCTTTGGAATAAATCCGCAATTAATTTTTTGCTCATTTCGGGCGGTTTGCCGTCCCCCTTGTATCCTTTTTTTGCATACCAGAGCCGTAAAATCTCCTTATCAAAATTTTCCGGTTCCAGGCCTTTTTTAAATCTTTCCGGATAGGTTTTTTTAATCCAAAAACGGGATGAGTCAGGAGTATGGATTTCATCAATTAAAATCAGCTTGCCATCCAAAAATCCAAATTCATATTTGGTATCCACCAAAATTATTCCTGCTTTTTCGCATATTTTCTGACCTCTTGCAAAAAGAGCAAGAGCTGCTTTTTTCATCTGTTTCCATTGTGACAAACTAACAATTTTCTTTTGCACAATTTCTTTTTCAGTCAATCTCTCATCATGTCCTTTTTCAGCCTTGGTAGTTGGGGTAATAACAGGTTTTGGTAATTTTTGATTTTTCCGCAAACCCTCCGGAAACTTAACACCATAAATTAATCTTTCTCCGGCCTCATAAGAACCCCAGATAGAAGTATTTGTGACACCTGTAATATATCCTCTAACTACCATTTCAATGGGAATAAGCTTGGCGCTTTTAACAAGACTAACATTGGGATCCGGCACAGAAATTAAGTGATTTTTAATAATATCTTTGGTTTTTCCAAACCAGAATGCGGCCAAAAGATTTAATACTGCGCCTTTTTGAGGAATATAGCCTAAATTTCTGTCAAATGCGGAAATCCTGTCCGTAGCGATTAAAATTCTTTTGTCACCCTGCACATAAATATCCCTTACTTTTCCCTGGATTTTTTTCCCAAAATCTTTAATGTTTACTGTTTTCAATACAGTCATAAAGCTAATTTTTGTTTATAATCAATTAATTTTTTTTCTAAGCTGCTGTCTGAAGTTGCTAAAATTTGAACAGCCAAAAATCCGGCATTTTTAGCTCCATTGATGGCTACTGTTGCCACGGGAACTCCCGGAGGCATTTGCATTGTTGCTAAAAGTGCATCAATGCCTTCAAGCGCTCCACTAGAAAGCGGAACTCCAATCACAGGTAGCGGAAAACGCGCTGCCACTGCCCCGGCCAAATGTGCAGCCAATCCTGCACCGGCAATAATCACTTTGCCACCCTCCTCATGAAATTTTTTAACCAGTTCGACAGTGCGATCCGGAGACCGATGGGCTGATGAAACAGCCATCTCATGCTCCACTCCAAATTCCTCTAAAACTTTGGCCGCTCCTTCCATAACAGGTAAATCAGACTCTGACGCAGAAATGATTAATACTTTTGTCATATTTTTTTAATTCTACCAACCAATTCCAAAGCTTTTTTGGGGGCATTGCCAACATGATTTTTGGCATCTAAAAGTTGATCAATTTCCGCCGGCTTTAAAAATTTAGCTATTTCCGGATTACTCTCCAGTAAATCTTGCATGGAGTTTCCTTCTTCTGCTTTCAGGGAAATTTCCCGCAAAACTTCATGCATTTTTTGCCGATCGGCTCCTTTTTTAACAGCTTCCAAGATGATGCTTTCAGTAGCAGAAAACGGCCAATATGTATCCATGTTTTTCGTTATTCGTTTATCGTTTATCGTTAGACCATCAATAATTTTTGTGGCAGATGATAACATTTCGTCTATTGCCAAAAACATTTCCGGAATAACCACTCTTCTGTTTGCCGAATCATCCAGGGTTCTTTCTAATAATTGACTGGCTGCATTATCCCAGGTTGTCCTTGACAAATTAACCACCAGTCTTGCCAGTGAACAGATCTGCTCCGCTTTAATGGGATTTTTCTTAAATGGCATGGCTGATGAGCCAACTTGAGAGCTGCCAAAAGGCTCCTGCCACTCTCCAAATCCGGGAGATTGCATGATCCTTAAATCAAAAGCAAACTTATTCAGGCTCTCTGCAATTGATGAAAGTAAACTTCCAATCCAAAATTCTATTTTTCGGGGCGCTGTCTGGTTGGTAATTTCAAATGCCTCCAACCTTAATTCTTTAAGCACCCCGGCTTCCATTTCTTCTGCCTTTTTTTCATCCAATAACTTAACAAAACTGGCAGATGTCCCCACCGCCCCTTTAATTCCTTTAGACTTTAAATTCTTTTTAACAAACTGCAAAAGTTCCAGATCCAGCAGTAAATCTTGCGCATAAAAAGCAAACCTGTATCCTAAAGTTGTCGGCTCGGCCGGCTGCAAATGGGTATATCCCATACAAACAAAATCAGCATATTTTTCTATCTTTCTCCCAAAAACTTTTAACAGCGCAGTTAATTTATTTTCTATAATCTCAAGCGCCTCCTGCATCCTGATGGTTTCCGCATTATCGGAAATATCCATACTGGTGGCCCCGAGGTGAATTTTCCCTCCGCCTATTTTGGCTTTTTCAACAAATTCTTTGATGGCAGCTACCACATCATGCCTTGTATCTTTTTCAATTTCCCAAATTCTTTCAATATCCAAATTATCCTGATTCTTCTCTAAATCTTCCAGTTCCTCTTTTCCAACCAATCCATTTTTATTTTGGGCCCTGGCCAAAGCTACCCAAATCTTTCTCCACAACCTGTATTTATTTTCCTCGGAGAAAATTTCCCTCATTTTTTCTGACCCATATCTCCAGGAAAATGGTGATTCGTATTTCATATTAATGACGGAATGCCCTTCTTTTGCTAAAAACCATTGCTATTTTTGCCTGATCGGCGGCCATTACAGAAGCCGAATCATTAATAGATCCTCCTTGCTCTACTATAACACTAATTCCATACTTGGCGGCAAGTTTAACCGAGTCATCAAACGGAAAAAAGCTATCACTAACTAGAATGCCATTTTTGGCAAATTGACCTGCTTGCTCTAGGGCAATTTTTGTTGCCCCAATCCTTGAGGTTTGACCCGAACCAATCCCCCGGGTCATGGGAATATTTTCATCTACCACCAAAACCGCATTAGACCTGACAGCTTTCACTGCTTTGAAACCAAATTTCATTTGTTCCAGTTGTTTTTTATCAGGCTTTATTTTTGTCACTATTTTCCAATCATTAAAACTATCTTCAATATTATCATCAAAATCCTGCAAAAGCATGGTTCCGGCAAACCATCTTAAATCCCATTTTTCACTCCGCTTTTTGGGTATGTCTCCAAATGTATAAACTCCCATACTTTTCCTCACCCTTTTCAAAAGTTCCAAAGCTTCCGGAGAAATTTCCGGACAAGCGACTATATCCATATGGCCAATTACCTGCGCTGCTTCCTCATCCATCTTGGTATTTAGCACCACCACTCCTCCAAAAGCAGAAACAGGGTCTGCCGCTACTGCCCGCTCAAGAGCTTGTTTAGCATCATCTCCCAAAGCAATTCCGCAAGGGCTTAAATGTTTAATCACACAGGCAGCCGGCTCCTTAAATTGCCTGACTGTTTCAATGCCGGTAAAGATATCACCAGTGTTGGTACCAGACAACTCTCGTCCCCAAAAATGTTTTAATTTAGCCAGAGGTGAAGAAGTATTTGGCATTTGGTATAAAGCCCCGCGTTGATGAGGGTTTTCTCCGTAACGCAAATCTTTTATTTTTTGCAAAGGAATAGTCAGTTTTTCCGGAAACTTTTCTGAATTAAAAAAGTTTCCGATTTGTGAGTCATAAAGTGACAAATGATAAAATGCTTTAGCTGCCAGATCTTTTCTTAATTGATCAGTTATTTTGCCATTTATTTTCCCGTAGTCCTTCGGATCAACAACAACTATGACATTTTCATAATTTTTGGCAGCAGCCCGGATCATAGTTGGTCCTCCCACATCAATATTTTCCACCGGATAAAGGTTGCAAACCACCACATCAATTTGTGGAATGTTTAATTTTTTAGCCTCCTCAACATGTTTGGGGTTTTTGCGGTCAAATAAAATGCCGGATTCTATCTGAAAACTAATTGTTTTTATCCTACCGTCAAAAGATTCTTTGGGATTACCTGTAATTTTTTCAATCGGGGTAACTTTTATTTTGGCTTGCGTCAGTAATTTGTCAGTACCTCCTGTAGAAATAATTTCATAACCTTGCTTTATTAACTCCTTGGCCAAATTAACAATATTGGTTTTGTCATAAACGCTCAAAAGTGCATATTTTTTCATGTTAATATTTTATCCAACTTTCCTTTCTCAATGGCTTCTCTAATTTCCATGGCTACTCTTTTTCCCATTGATAAATTTTCGCCGTATAAATAGCCGCTGTAAGGGGTAGCAAAAATCCCCGGGCTCCCCGGCATTCGCGGAGACACGTCAAAAACAATAATTTCTTTTTTGGGCGGACCCGGGGTAATAACTGTTTGCAAAGCAAATGGGCCAATCACTCCGGGTGGCACTAAATCTTTTGAAGCCTTCACAAATTTTTCTCCCAGCTCATATACATCTTCCAGTAAAGATTCCAGAACCGTCACTGCAATATGTCCCGCCTCTTCATACTTTATGCCAACTTTTTTTATTACTTCTTCTTCATAAATTGCCGGCAGTTTTGTTAAACCTTCTATATTAGTCTGTCTTCTGGTATCTGTTCCAATCAACTCAAGTCGTTCGTTAACAGGTGAATAAAAGAAATTAAAGTTAACCTGCACCCCCACAATAAATTCTTCAATTACTGCTGATTTTATTTGAGCTTCGGTAAATTTCCCCAAACCCAATCCGTGTGCAACTCCTATTTTATATTCTTCAAAAGATTCTGCAAAGAAAAATGCCCGTTCAAATCCGCGTTCTTTTTCCAAAACTTTAACAATACAAAGCCTGTCAATATCTTTAGGATTTTTAAATTGTTTAGGATAGCGGATTTTTGCTGCGTCCAGTAAATCATACTGGTTTGGTTTGACACCGCGTTCTTCTACTTTTAATAAAAACCTGTTTCCAAACATAGGAACTTTGAATTTTTTCTCTATTGCGTTGTAATCATTTATATAAACTTCAAAAGATCGGTGTGGAATAAATATGCAATTTTTATCCAATAACTTTTTCTGTACTTTTTCGCTTAAGATATCAACAAATTTATCCAATATTAAAACTTCATCAACAATATTTTGGTAATATTTCTGATATGTTTTTTCTCTTCCTTTTTGGCAAATAACCAAAGTCCTAAAACCTAAATCTTTTGCTCCCCTGCAAACATCTAAAGCAGAATGAGAACCCAAGACTGCTATAGTATAGTTTTTCATTAATCTAAAACCTCCTTCAGTCTATTTTGTTTTATGGCATTCTTAATCTCTCGGGCAATTCTTCTGCCGGTTGACATGGGTTCATCATAATTTAAATAAGTATACGGTGAACCATTAATAAAACAATTAGTCCCTGCAACTATCCTTGCAGAAATTTCTATTATATAAATTTCTTCACTTGATGTAATAATTGTTTCAAGACAAAACGGGCCAAACAGCCCTTTGGGGGGTATTAATGTTTGAGATGTTTCAATCACTCTTTCTGCCATTAAAACCGCCTCTGTCAACATGGATTCCCTAACTGCCATAGGGATATTTGCTACCACTTCAAAAGTTGGTTCTATATTTAATCCTTTTTGATTTTGGGCAGGAATTCTACCAAGTGAGTCAACATTGGTTTCATATCTTTTATCAATGCTCATCACTTCTACTTTTTTAGTTAAAGGGGAATAGAAAAAATGAAAATAAACCGGCACTCCAATCACATATTCCTGGACAATAAACCTTTCCTCGCTGTAATTTTTTAATTTGTCATCAAATTCTTTTTGGTTTCTGGCAGTAAAATAACCTTTGCCTCCGGCAGCCCCGTACGATTTAACAATCACTTGCCTGTCTATTTTATCTCCTTTTCTAAACCTGTGGGGAACTTTAATACCGCTTTTCTCCATCCACTCCCTTTGCATTTTTCTGTTTTCTTCCCAATCCAAAACTAATTTATTCCCAAAATAAGGAACTTTCATTTTTTTATTTTCATCCATTCCCAGATAAGCCACAAATGACCCGTGAGGAATAATTATGCAATTTTTTTTCAAAAGGTCTTTCTCAAGTTTGGGAAATTCTTCCCATGAATTTATTTCTAAAATTTTGTCAATGAAATTTGAGTAAGAGCGATAAAGCGAAATTCTATCAGGAGTGGCTACAACCACAGTTTTAAACCCCTCATCCTTTGCCCCTTTGAGGATTTGCAGGGCCGAGTGAGAACCTAAAGTTACAATTGTGTAAATTTTGTTTCCCATATCTTATTATATTCTATAGTCTACCAAAAGTCAAAAACATGTTACAATACCAGCATGGTTTCTGTCATTATTGGAACACAATGGGGTGATGAAGGCAAGGGCAAAATTGTGGATTTGCTATCAAGTAATGCGGATTTTGTAGTCCGCTTTCACGGGGGAAATAATGCCGGACATACCATTGTGGTCAACAACAAAAAATATCCTTTGCATCTTATACCTTCCGGTATCTTACATCCCAAAACAAAATGTGTCATTGCCAATGGGGTGGTTGTTGATTTGGAAGTTTTAGCAGAGGAAATAAAAATGTTTGATGTAAAAGGGAGACTTTTTATTTCCGACAGGTGCCATTTGATCCTACCCTATCATAAAGCGCTGGATCAAGCTTATGAAAATGCAAGGGGCAGCCAAAAACTTGGCACTACCGTAAGAGGAATTGGTCCTGCATACAGCGATAAAGTCAGTTATAACGGCATCAGAATTTATGAGCTAAAAAATTGGGATTTGTTTGTAGAAAAATTTAGCTTTCAAGTAAAAATTAAAAATAAAATCTTAAAAACTTTTGAAGTTCCGGAAATTAATATCAAAAAAGAATTAGAAAAAATAGCCGGATTTAGAAAAATAGTTTTGCCATATATCACGGATACTTATGCTTTATTGCAAAAAGCTATTTCTGAAAACAAGAAAATTCTAATGGAAGGCGCACAAGCAGTAATGCTTGATATTGATTTTTCTCCTTATCCATTTTCTACGGCATCAAATACCATTCCCGGAGCAGTTAATACGGGCGCAGGAATACCGCCGCAAAAAATCGAAAAAGTTTTGGGAGTGGTGAAAGCTTATACTTCCCGGGTTGGTGAAGGACCGCTGCCAACAGAGTTAACAGATAAATTAGGTAATGAAATCAGGGAAAAAGGCAAAGAGTATGGGACAACTACCGGCAGGCCGAGGAGAATAGGGTGGCTTGATCTGGAGGCCACTAAATTTGCTTGTCAGGTTAGTGGCGTTACAGAAATAGTTATTACCAAAATTGATGTCTTGTCCGGGCTTAAAAATATTAAAGTTTGCACAGGATATAAACTTAACGGCAAGTCCATTCCCTATAGCAGTTGCGGTTATCAGGAGCTGGCTAAATTAACTCCGGTTTACAAAGAACTTCCCGGATGGAATGAAGATATAACCAATGTTAAAAAATTCCATGATCTTCCCAAAACTTGCCAGGAATATCTGCATTTCATAAAAAATTTCCTGGGGATTAAAATAACCCTCATCTCCACCGGCCCTCAAAGAGAAGAATATATTAGGCTCTAAAAAATTAAAGGGCCTTTATTTGATAACATTTCAATGACGGAGAGCAAATCACCTTCATGTTTTCAGGAAATGTACAGATTTGAGATACATCGGTGTTATTTTTCTTTGATGCTGTAGGTGACTGCAAAACAGTTGTAATAGAGTAGCTTCTTCCATCAGAACCCATCGAATAACAATACTCATTATTAGCAACTGGGTCTTTTCGTAATTTGTTACCACTTATTGTTAAGTACTTGGTTATAGTCGCGTATTCTCGGGCGTCAATTGGGTATGAAGTACTAGAGTTATCTCTTTTAAATTCTTCCAAGGCTTGCTGTAATTCTGATAAATCTGATATTCGTGCATTATCATAACTTAATGCAGTTATAGGTTTAAGGTCAGGAAAATCAGCAATTCCTTCATATCTTCCTTTTAAAGAAATGGTTTCTTGTGCTGCTTGTTTAATACCTAAGGCATACAAAAAGGGGAAACCCAGCTTAAAAACTAAAACTATTACTATCATTGATACTAAAAACAAAACAATCCCAATTAATAAAAGCTTCATTTAAATAATCATGCCATAGAAATAAAATTAGAACAAGGCGTAATTATTCCCACTCCATAGTGGCCGGGGGTTTGGTGGTAAACCTAGAACTGGACTACCGGAACATCTATTTTTTCTATGAAAGATCTTCTTTCAAGGACACCTTGTATCCTTTCATCTATTTTTGAACTAACTTTTGCTTCAAAATATCTCTCACCACATTTAGTACAAACTAAACTGGGGACATCATTTAAAGCAATTAGATCTTTACCCCAATACCTAGCAATATCTATATTTTCTCTTTTTAGTTTTCCACCACACTGATAGCATTTATTCATATCTCACCTCTTTCTAATTATACCACCAACCCACTCTTTATTTATTCCCACTCCATAGTAGCCGGGGGTTTGGTGGTGATGTCATAGACCACGCGGTTTACTTCAGGAACCTCATTGACAATCCGGGTGGAAATTTTTTCCAAAAGTTCATATGGAAGATGAGCAAAGTTGGCAGACATGGCATCTTTGGCTTCAATTGCCCTGATAGCTATGGTTTCCCCATAAACTCTTTCATCTCCCCTAACTCCTGTTGTTTTAATTCCTGTAAATACTGCAAATGCCTGCCAAAGATCAACATCTTTTAGCTCTTCTTGAACAATCGAATCAGCTTTCCGCAGGATTTTTAAGTTTTCATTTGTCACTTCCCCAATAATACGGACTGCTAGTCCCGGTCCGGGGAAAGGCTGTCTTAAAATTATCTCATCCGGTAATTCTAAAATTTTTCCAATTTTTCTAACTTCATCTTTATAAAAATTCCGCAAAGGCTCAACTAAAACAAGTTTCATATTTTCCGGCAAACCTCCAACATTATGATGTGATTTAATTTTTTGGGAAAGTTTGCTGCCGGCGCTTTCTATCACATCAGGATAAATTGTCCCTTGAATTAAAAATTTAGCTCCTGCCTCTTTTGCTTTTTTTTCAAAAACTTCAACAAAAACCCGGCCAATGATTTTTCTTTTTTGTTCCGGGTCAGTAATTCCTTTCAATGCTTTCAGGAATTCCTGCTTTGCATCAATAATAAAAACATTCATTTTGTAATGATTCTGGAAAACCTCCTGCAAAGATTTTGTTTCGCCTTCTCTCATTAACCCGGAATCAACATAGATTGATGTTAAATTTTTGCCGATTGCTTTATGGACTAATAGCGCGGCAACTGATGAATCAACCCCCCCTGATAATGCACATATAGCCTTTTCATTACCTATTGAATCTTTAATATCGGAAATAATATTTTCCACAAACTTTTTGTCTATCTCTTGTTTGTTTATTTTTATTCCACAGATTTTAAGAAAATTGCTTAAAATTTGTTCACCAAACTCTGTGTGTATCACTTCAGGATGAAATTGAATTCCATAAATTTTTCTTTTTTCATCTGCAATTACTGCATGAGGAATTGTTTGGGTTGTTCCATAAGTTTTAAAGCCCTGCGGGATTTTAACCACTTCATCCCCATGACTCATCCAAACATTAAATTGTTTTGGAATATTTTCTAACAACTGTACCCTGTACCCTGTACCCTGTACCCTAACTATTGCCGGCCCGTATTCTTTTTTAAAACCCGGTTTTACTTCCCCGCCTAATAATTGACACATTAATTGCTGCCCATAACAAATTCCTAAAATGGGTATTCCCAAATTAAAGATCTTTTTATCAACAGTTGGGGCATCTTTTGCATACACAGATGCCGGCCCGCCGGAAAAAATTATTCCATCCGCATTTCTAGCTTTTATTAATGCTTCTTCAGGATTTAATATTTCAACTTCTACTCCAAGCTCTCTTATTCTTCTTGAAATTAAATGTGTTGTTTGTGATCCGAAATCAACTATTATTATCATAAATTTTCCTTTGCATACTTTATCATCTCTTCAAAAATAAAAGAACCATGGGGCTTTGTGATTTTATCTCTTCTCCAGTTTGGATATTGGGTTAGATCCATAAATTTTTCCGGATGGGGCATTAGGCCAATGACCCGGCCGGTTGGATCAGTAACTCCGGCAATGTCATTTATTGACCCGTTGGGGTTATCAATGTAGCGAAAGATAACTAATCCCTTTGTTTCGATTGCTTTGATTGTTTCATTGTTAGCAAAAAACTTCCCTTCTCCGTGATTTATAGACATCCAAAAAATCCGTTTACTTTTTTCATCTCTCACCCTAACCCATCTGCATTCAAAATGACCGCTGTTATTGGGTAAAAGTGTGGCATCCATTTTGCCAATATTACCAAACGGTAATAATCCTGTACGAATTAATACTTGAAATCCGTTACAAATTCCCACAATTATTCCATCCTTTTTGTGAAACTTTTCCAGTTCATCTTTGAAAAAACTGACAAGTTCCACTGCCCAGATTTTGCCGGAGGCAATATCATCTCCATAAGCAAACCCTCCGGGCAAAGCCAAAATTTGAAAATCCTGCATACTTTTGCTTTTGTCTCTTAACTGGTTAACATTAACATATTCCGGGTCTCCTCCGGCTTTTTTAAATGCATAAAATAGCTCCACATCACAATTAGTCCCATCAGCTCTTAATATACAAACTTTAGGCGATCGCCCTGAGCGCCTGCCCTGAGCATTGTCGAAGGGAAGTCGAAGGGTTTTCATAAATTTTTAATCTCCTCCATTGTTAACTCGTCAAAAGAATCAATCACTTTATCTGCTTCTTTTAATTCGTCTCTTGTATGAGTTGTTGTGATCGAGATACATTTCATCCCAGCTGCCTTTGCTGCTTGAATACCTAGTAAGGCATCTTCAATAACTACGCAGTATTGCGGTTCTACCATCAATCTGTTTGCTACGAGTAAAAAAATATCCGGAGATGGCTTTCCTTGTTCAACTTCATGTGTATAAACAATACATTTAATTTTCTCCTTAAGATCAAGTGTATTTAATACAAGATCAACGATTTTTATTGGTGCGGATGAGGCTACGGCTAAAAGAAACTCTTTTTTTAACAACGAATTTATCAATTCTAAAGCTCCAGCAATTGGATTAATATTGTTTCTTGCCAATTCTTGAAATAGTTTCCATTTTCTTTTTGCTACTTGTTCATAATCTAACTTTTTATTAAAGCGAGAAAATATTATTTCAAACATACGTTTATCAGGCACTCCATTAAATTCCTCTGCCATTTGTTTTGGCGACATTTTTATTCCGTATTCTAAAAGCACCCGACTCTCGGCTTCACTATGAATTGGCAAGGTATTTGAAATCACCCCATCCATATCAAAAATAACTGCTTTGATCATGAAAAAATTTCCTCCATTGGTTTTTTCCAGGCTTGGGCAAGTTGTGAAACTGAAACTTTAAAAAGTTTATCTACTTTAATATTATTTTGTTTTTGTGTTTTTCCCAGAATTTGGTATGGAATGCCTTGAAATAATTTTTTGACAACATTTTCATTTTCCACTTCAATGATAAAACATCCGGCGGTTTCATTAAAAAGGAAGTCTTTTGAGGTGTTTATAATTGCTCCCATTACTCCCCCCAAACACATTTCAAAAATAGAAGTTATTAATCCGCCTTCTGAAACATCGTGACATGATAAAACTTTACCAGTTTGAATTGTTTTATAAAGAGTGTCCAAAACTTTAGGCAAAAGTTTAAGGTCAACATGAGGAGGGTTATTAAAATTTTGTTTACCAACCAGAACAATTGTTGACCCTACTTTTTTAAAATCCGAGGAAACGGTTTTTTTAGCATCCGGGATTTTGCCAAAAACCGACATAATCAGAACCGGCGGAATTTTAATAACTGTTCCATCAGGTCCACGGTAAGTACTTGACAAACTGTCTTTGCCGGAAATAACAGGAATTTTAAGCGTTTTCATAAAATCGCAAACTGCCGTCACAGATTGATCCAACGACCATAGACTTTCTTCATCCGGAAACGGCCAGATGTAATTATTAATTAAAGATGCCTCTTTGTAATCTCCCCCGACTGCTGAATAATTTGAAACCGCCTCGGTGGCTGCCCAGATACTGCCCCAGTACGGATCTATATTATTTAAGGCCGGATTTAACCCGTGAGCAACAATCATGCCGTAGGGTTTATCAAGTAATGGCCGGATCACCACCGCATCATTTGGCCCGTCCATTTTAACTCCGGTAAACGGAGGAAGGACAGAAGTTCCCTGAACCGTATGGTCATACATTCTCACAATCGGCTCTTTGGAACAAACATCACCAGAAGATAAAACTTTTTCCGAAACTAAAATCCATTCTTTTTCGGATTTTGGTCCACCTCGGAGGAGTCCTTCGGTCACCCCCGGGGTGGCTTTGACTCCCCGGGGGTGGATGGCTTGTAAAACTTTTTTTGGTAATCCATGATGTAAAAACTGCATATCCAGATTGCAGATTTGCTCTTTGCCAAAGTAAACATTTAGTTTTTTGCTGTTGTCAAATTTTCCTAAAACCGAAGCTTCCGTATTATATTTTTGGCAGATTTTAACAAACTTTTTTAAGTTTTTCTTTGGCAAAACCACAATCATTCTTTCCTGTGATTCCGATACCCAAATTTCCCAGGGAGAAAGCCCCTGATATTTTAAGGGTGCTTTTTTCATATCCACCGAAACTCCCAAATTTTCCCCAATTTCTCCAATAGCTGAGGAAAATCCTCCCCCGCCCACATCCTGCACCACTCTGATTAAATCTTCATCTCTTGCTTCAAGCAATGCATCAAACATTCTCTTTTCCTCGATGGCGTTGCCAATTTGCACAGCTGTGGCATTAACTTCTTTTGTTTTCTCGGTCATCTCGCCCGACGAGAAAGTAGCTCCATGTATGCCGTCCCTACCGGTTCTTCCGCCCACTACCACAATTAAATCTCCCAGTTTTGCCTCACCTTTTTTGGCATATTTTTTGGGCATTATTCCATAAGCGCCAACAAAAACAGTCGGTCTGGCCCGGAAATCCTCGTGGAAATGTATTGAACCATTGTTAGTAGGAATACCCATTCTGTTGCCATAATCACGGACTCCTTCAACCACTCTTTTTAATAAATACTTTGGCGGTAAAGTCCCCTCCGGCAATTTTTCGCTGGGATAATCAGGCGGAGCAAAACAAAATACATCCTGGGAAATCACATTTTTGGCTCCCTGACCGGTTCCGGCAATATCGCGAAAAACTCCACCCGATCCGGTCATGGCTCCGCCGTATGGTTCAATGGCAGATGGGGCATTGTGAGTTTCGCCCTTGCCGCAAATGGCCCAGCCTTCATAAAAATCCATCACCCCGGAATTGTCAATGAAAGCCGAAACAATATTTTTTCTATGTTTCAGTGCCTCCTGTTTGATTCTTTCAATCAAAGGTTGTTTCTTTTTACCATCCACTATAATTTCAGACTTGAAAGTTTTGTGTCCGGAATGTTCGCTCCAGGTTTGGGCTAAAGTTTCCAACTCACAATCAGTTGGCTCTTTCTTAATTTTTTGAAAATATTTTTGAATAATTTTCATTTCCTCAAGACTTAAGAATAGTTTATCTTTGGAAAGTTCCATCAATTCGTTATCGGAAAGTTCGCGAATCGGGATAATTTTAGTCTTGCCGGTTGTCCCTTTGATAAGCAGTGTTTTGGGCTCTCTTTCCACCATGTACTCTATTAAAGGATTAAAAACAGGTGCTTTGTCTAAGTACTCCCGTGAGGAATCGCAAGCAATAAGATCAATTTTTAAGTCTTTTGCGCTTTTCATAATTGAGGCCACTTCGGGATTCATCACCCCGGGCTTGTAGGCAATTTCAAAAGTGACACCCCGGAGTATCGGTTTATTTAATGTATAACTTTGGTTTATTTCTTCACACAGCAAATTTTCCGCAAGTATTTTGGCCTGTTTTTCGCTAACACCTTCCAAGCGATAAACTTTGGCTGTTTGGGAGTCATTATTATTTTTAACTCTTACTGTCTGTATCATAATCGCTCAACATCCTTCCAACCAATATCGGTTCTAAAATGCAAATTATTCCCTTCAATGCTAATTAATTTCATTGCTTCATATGCTTTTTTTCTAGCATCCACTACATTTTTACCTTCCCCTACTAAATATAAAACTCTCCCTCCGTTAACAACAAAATGGTTGTTAATTTTTTTAATTCCAGCCCCATAAATTTTTACTCCTTTTTTGATGGCTTTTTCAATTCCCAAAACTTTTTTTCCTTTAACTTTTGTATAATCTGTTGGGTAACCTTTTGAGCAAGCTGCCACAACCACTCTGACCTTTTTATCGACATTAATTTTTATTTTGTTTAATTTAGAAAAAATTATTGCCTCGGCAATATCTATAAAATCATTTTTGATAGCCGGGACTAATACTTGTGCCTCCGGATCTCCCCATCTGGCATTAAACTCGATGACAAAAACTTCATCATCAACAACCATTCCACCCAAATATAAAACTCCTCTATATTCTCTACTTTCTTTTTTCAAACCATTAATTGCTTTTTGAAAAATATTTGATATTTGATATTTGATATTTGAATTTATAATTAATGGGTTTGACACACAACCCATCCCTCCGGTATTTGGGCCCTTATCCCCATCAAAGACTCTTTTATGATCCTTTGCATATCCCACTATTTGAAAATTTTCTCCATCCGACAGTGCAAAAGCGGAAAATTCCTCACCTTGCAGCCACTGCTCCAAAAGATAGGTCTTTCCCGCCTCGCCAAATTTAGACATTTGGTTAATTGCATCGATTGCTTCTTTTTGGTTTTGGGCAGGAATGGCACCTTTACCCTCTGCCAAACCTGAAGCTTTCACAAAATAAGCACCTTCATGTTTTTTTATAAAATCAATTCCCTCTTTTTCAGAATTAAAAACATGATATTTTGGAGATGGAATTTGATATTTTTTCATAAATTCTCTTGCCCAAGCTTTATCCCATTCAATTTGACCAGCCTCTTTTGTTGGCCCAAAAACCAAAATTCCATTTTTCATTAACTCATCAACAAGTCCAACTGAAACTGCATTATCTTGGGCTACATCCACCAGATCTACTTTTTCTTTTTTGCAAATTTCTAAAATTTCCTCAACAGAAGTTGTTTTTAAGTGAGAGAAAGTCTTAACTTTTTTATTGGTATTTATCTGCATTAAATCATTTCCGGGAACTGCCAGAATTTTGGAAACTTTTTTAGATGAAGCATATTTGTCAACCAAAGCAGAGCCCCTACCACCCCCATCAACTATCAAAACTGTCAAGTTTTCATCTTTACAAAACCTTGCTAAAACATCAGCGTATAATTTATTCTCTTTAATTTTTAATCTTGCATAAAGACTCTCAACAGTATCTCCTTTTTTTATTTTCTCAAAACATCGCCCCATTACAGGGCCAAAATCAAATTCTTTTGTTAAAAAATGAATTGATGAACCGGCATGCGTTGCTTTACTGTCGATAAAATTTTTGATTGCTTTATCTGTCAACAATCCTCTGTTCCATAATCCCAAGGTTCCATCAGAGTTGCGATTATCAGGTATTAACCCCGGATGGAGATTTAAAATTCTGTTAGGAAAAGCATCAATCACCTCATCCAAAATAATCTGCTTCCAGCCGGCCAGACAAATATAGTCGGGGTTTATTTTTTTCAAAAGAGGCAATAGGTCTTCTTTTTTGGGACAGATTTTAATTGGCAACCTATGTTTTTTTGCTCTTTGCAATCCTAATGCTTCTTTAGTATCGCTGACAACTGCCACTATTTTAGCCTTAATTTTACCCGAACTCACCCCGTCAATAATTGCTTGAAGATTTGTACCGGTTCCTTTGTTAGAAATTAAGATTGCAATCTTTT
>DOWS01000044.1 GCA_003519445.1 Candidatus Daviesbacteria bacterium | reverse complement strand
TTATTAAAATCCGTGTCAATATGAGGAGCTTCAAACTCCGCAAAACCAATTTTATGGAAAATCTCGGCTGTTTGCTGTTCAATTTGGGTTAAAGGATGCAAATGTCCGTGCCGGTTTTTTATTTTGACACTTGTTGTCAAATCAAGACTTTCGCTTTCGAGTTTTTTATAGCCTTCCTCTTGTATCTTGTATCTTGTATCTTGTATCTTTTTTTCCAGTTCTAATTTAACTTTATTAAATAAAGGACTGACTTTGTGTTTTTCTTCTGAAGACAGCTTTCCGAATTCTTTTGGAAGTATTGTTAACTCCCCTTTTTTGCCAAACAGGGCCAAAAAAATCTCGTCTTGCTCTTTTAGAGTTTTGGCCTCTTTAATCTTTTTCAGATATTCTTTATGGATTTGGGAAATTTTTTCTTCCATGCTAGAATTCTAGCACATTTAAGAGGATGCCTCTAGCACAATTTTTTTAAAGTCCTCCGGATGGTTGACTGCTAAATCGGACAAGATTTTGCGGTCTAGTTTAATATCTTTAACTTTTAATTGATTTATGAATTTGGAATAACTTAAACCTTCTGCTTTGACTGCAGCAGAAAGTTGAGTTATCCAGAGCCTTCTCATGTCCCGTTTTCTCATTTTTCTGCCTGCAAAAGCATATTCTCCTGCGTGAAGCAGAGAAGATTTTGCTTCCCTGATATTTTTACTTCTACCACCCCTGTGGCCCTTGGTAAGCTCTAAAACTTTTTTATGTCTTTTGTGTGAGGTAACACCTCTTTTTACTCTGGCCATTAAATTTTATCTCCTTTTTTAAATACATTAAGTAATTTTCCCCAACTGCCGGTTCTGTTTATTCTGGCATAGCTTTTAGCCGAACTATCCCCTGAACGGGATTTATTACTTTGTCTAAAGTTTATGGTTTCTTTGCCCATTTTATAATCCTATCAGCTTTCTTAAACTTTTAGCTTCTCCTTCAAAAAAAACACTTGATTTCTTTTGCCTGTTTAAAGCACTTTTACTTTTGTTGCTTTTTAAATGTCCTACTCCAAGCTGATGCCTCCGTAGCAACTTACCCTTTGATGTTATTTTTAACCTCTTTAGTATTGATTTCCTGGTTTTCATCTTGTTCATTCTTTTTGCCTCCTTTAATTTTAGTTACTGTCATAGAAAGCCTTCTTCCTTCAAATTTCGGTTCTCCTTCAACAGCGGCTTTATCGCCAAGAAGTTCCATTACTTCCTGCAACACTCTATGTCCAAGTTCAGGATGAGCCATTTCCCTGCCTTTAAACTTTACTGTTAATTTTACCTTGTAACCCTCTTCCAAAAACTTCCTGGTATGGTCTAACCTTACTTTTAGATCGTGTTCTTCTATCCGCGGAGAAAGCCAAAGTTCCTTTAAACCACCCTCCCCCCCCTTTTTTGCACCCCTGTCTTTTTTGCTTTCTTCATACCTGAATTTTTGAAAGTCAAAAATTCTGGCCACAGGAGGATCTGCCTGGGCAGCAATTTCAATAAGATCCAACTCCAACTCTTTAGCCTTTTCCAAGGCTTCCAAACGGGTTATAACACCCAATTGTTTTCCTTCAGGATCTATCACCCTTAGGTTTGGGGCTTGGATATTCTCGTTTAGACGGTAGAACTTAGCCAGTTGGCGCTGCCTCCCTCATAATCTTTAAAAATTCTAACATATTTATAGCTCCCATGTCTACACCTTCCCTTGTCCGCAGAGCCACTTTATTTTCTTTTTCTTCCCTATCTCCCACAATCAGCATATATGGCACTTTTTGCAACTGGGCATCACGGATTTTGGCTTGCATGGTTTCGCCCCGTGAGTCTATCTCTGCGCGGATACCAACCAGCTCATCCATGACCTTTTTTGCATATTCATTATTTCGCTCGGTAATGGGAATAATAATTGCTTGAACCGGCGCCAGCCAAACCGGAAATGCCCCGCCAAAATGTTCAATTAAAAACCCGATGAATCTTTCGTGAGATCCTAAAGGTGCCCTATGTATGATCACAGGAATTTGATCCTTTCCGTTTTGGTCAGTATATTTTAAATTAAACCGTCCTCCCATGTATAAATCAACTTGATTAGTGGATATGGCAAATTCTCTACCTACGGAGGAGCGGATAATAAAGTCTATTTTGGGACCGTAAAAGGCGGCACTACCAACAGATTCTACCATTTTTATTTTCGTTTTGGCCACTGCCTCCCTCATTAATTTTTCCGCAAGAACCCACATTTTTTCATCCCCATGATATTTGTCCTGTTTTTTTGGATCGCGCAATCCCAGTTCCAGATGATATTCTTTTATTCCCAGCGCTTGATAGTAATACTCATGAAGTTTCATAACTTTGACAAACTCGTCTACTGCCTGATCCCCGCTGCAATAAATATGAGAATCATTTTGAATCATGCCCCGCACGCGCATTAGTCCAAATAATTCTCCTGAAGCTTCGTAGCGGTAGACGCTGCCGTATTCGGCCAGACGCAGCGGCAGTTCTTTATAGCTTCTTGGTTTATATTTAAAAATCATATGATGAAACGGGCAATTCATTGGTTTTAAGAAATACTCCTCTCCTTCTTCCAGTTTCATGGGTGGGTACATATCAGTTTTGTAATAAGGTAGATGGCCTGATGTGTAAAACAACCCCGATTTGGTAATATGAGGGGTGGTGACTTGCTGGTAGTCCCACTTGTTTTCTGTTTCTTTAGCCCATTTTTCCAGTTCTTCTTTAATGATGTTGCCTTTGGGAAGCCATAAAATTAAACCCGGTCCAATTTCTTCCGAGATTGTAAACAGTTCCAATTCCTGACCAAGTTTCCTATGGTCTCTTTTTTTGGCCTCTTCCAGCATTTTTAAATACTCATCCAGTTGACTTTGGGTTGGGAAGCAAGTGCCATAAATTCTAGTCAGCATTTTGTTTTTCTCGCTCCCACGCCAATATGCTCCTGCTACGGATAATAATTTAAAGTATTTAAGCTCTTCTTTGGGATTTTCAGAGTGACCGCCTTTACAAAGATCCAGAAAATTTCCCGGATTATTCTCGGTTATTTTTTTGCCTTCTTTGCCAAATTCCTCTATCAATTCCAATTTATATTTGTTCCAAGCGAAATCTTTTCTGGCCTGTTCAACTGAAACTTCTTTTGTTGCAAATGGGCCCCAAGTTTGCAGTAAATCCTGCATTTTCTTTTCAATTTCAGGTAAATCTTCTTCGGAAATCCTGACAGCACCAAAATCAAAGTCCTGATAAAAACCGTTTTCAATGGCTGGGCCAATGGCATTTTGGGCACCCGGAAAAAGTTCCAAAACAGCCGCAGCCAAAAGATGCGCACATGAATGGCGAATATTATTTAAGTTTTGATTATCTGGAGAGAGTGTTGTCAAGGCTATCTTTTCCTAGTACTTTTTTCTTCTGTTTTGCCGAAAACTATCAGAATTGCAAAAGTTAATCCGAGGATGGCCAAAGTTAGATAGAAAAAAACAATATTATCAGGATTAAAATTCATAGTTTATACCTTCTTGCGGATAGTATACTTAAATAAATAAGCGTACTACCTGCCAACAAACCCAATACTATCATCATCCAGTTAAAGATGTCAAACACCGCAGGTATTACGATTGAACCAAAACCTAATAAACCTCCGTTTCCAAGAATTTCCGATATTCTTGCCCACTGACTTTTGGTTAAAGTAATTTGTAAACTCATAGTGGGCAGTGAGGGAGTCGAACCCCCGACATTGTCAACGTCAATGACACGCTCTACCAACTGAGCTAACTGCCCATAAATAATTACCCTACGGCTTGTGCAGAAAGGTTGGCTGTGCCGCCTCCCTGTGTGCCGCTCCTGCCTTCAAAAGCCCCTTCCATAGCACTGGGTTGTTTGGCCGGGCTGGGAATAGATGCGGCTTTTTCCTGTTTTTCTGATTTTCTTTGTTCTTCAATCAGTTTTTTCCGGAGTTCGGCTCGTTGATAAATGCTTCTGTCTTTATAACCGACTTGATAGTGTAGTAATCTATTTTTTTGTTCTGTTGGTAAATTAGTAACAATATCATCCATTTCTTCCTCAAAAAGTAATTTATCCTTGGCTTTTTGGGCTCTGTCCTGATCTTCTTTTAAAGCCTGATAAAAAGCTTTCTTCCTGTCTGTCTCTTGTTTCCGGGACTCTTCTGCTTGAGCCTGCTTTGTATTAAATTCAATTGAGCCTTTTGAGGGAAATTTTTCTGCACCTTTGACCTCTTGGCCTAGGCTGACAATTGCTTCAAAAACTCCGCTTGCGGCTTGGGTTACGGTTTGAATAACCGTACTTTCTCTTTCAAAATCATCTTCAAATGAGCCCAGGATTCCTCCCAAAATATTCCGTTGCTTGTTCATAGATGTATATTATACACCTATGCGGCTTTTTTTGCTCTATGAAGAGCTATATCTAATATCTCCTCTCTCGAAAGTCCCCTGGCCTGAGTATCAGTATCAGGATCACTAGTAAATAATCCTTCAATGATATTTGCAGGATGATGTCCTTCTGCTACCAAGTTTATCGCTTTTGATTCCAGATGTGATGAAATTGTTGGCTTGAGTCTAGGATGTTGAAAGTCGATTATCGCACTTCCGGGACTGATTAGTCTTGTCGATCCTTTCTCCGGTTGTCCGCTTTGGTTATTCATAAAGCGTTATTTTACTACTTTGGAGCCAGTTGTCAAATGTGCCGGGGAAAGGATTTGAACCTTCACGCCATTTCTGGCACAGCGCCCTAAACGCTGCGTGTCTGCCATTTCACCACCCCGGCGCGAGATTATTTTAACATAAAAAAATCAGGATACTTTTTCTATTATCCATGCACTTCTGGCTACCCTGTCAATAGAATTGGGAGTAACTCCATTCGCAAGAGCAGAGCTTTGATTAAGACTGGCTACCATTAAATCTCTAAAAGAATAAACTTTTATTTCTGGATTAATATAGGGATCCACAAAGTAAAAAAATAAACCTTGGTTGTTTCTTGTAAAACCTGTTACAGTTCTGGCGTGGGTATGAACCTTATCATTTCTTATGAGATGGGCTGGAGAGAAAGGCCAATTCATGATAGCTACTGCTTTTCTCGTCTGCAACTTTCTCAAAAAAGTAAACATACCCGTAACAACCGTTGCCTGGAATTTATCAAAAGGCTCTCCTGAACTCAAAATTTTATTTACGCCACTTATTGTTAATTGCTTATGAAAAGCTCCATCTGGCGTAATTGTTCTTTGTTGTAAAGCTCTTAGTGAATAATCCGAACCTGGTTCACCCAGTATTCTTAAAGCATTTGCTACTGTAATATAGGTACAGGTTTTTGGATCTATTTGTCGATTTAAAGCGCCGCCTAAAGTCAGATATCGGGAGGCTAAAAGATTTTCTGGAATGGGTGGCGGAGGTAGAGGAGGTGGTTCTGGAAGATGTCTTATTAACCAATCTTCCATTTTAGCCAATTGGTCATGGTTTGCTGCTTTCTGATGCGCAGGTAAGCTATCCCAATATTCGCTGCCGCCGCTTCCTAAAACAACAGTATGTTTGGTTTCTCCGGTAGGTACAATAATGGTTCTAAATGTCTCGCCAGGCATGATGGGCCTCCAGTTCTAAAGTATCATCAAGGGGTTTGAGCTTGATATTTAAAGCCTTTTCCAGCAACCAGTCGGCAAGAGCCGGATTTTTGGGAAGTAACGAGCCGTGCATATAACAGCCAATGGCATTTTTGTAAATACAGCCCTCTCCTCTATCCTGTCCATTATTCCCAAAACCTTTGATTACTTTACCCAAGGGTTGGCCTTCTTTTTTAAGATAAGTTTTTCCTGAATGGTTCTCGAACCCGACTAACTTACCAAATTGAGAATTAATTATTATATTTCCAATCATTCTTTTGTCTCCGGCTATGGTATAAGCCGGAAATAGTCCTACTCCCGCAAGTTTTGGACCTTTATGGGGTTGATAATAATCCCCTAATAATTGATACCCTCCACAAATAGCCAGAAGCGGCACTCCTCTTTCAACTTCTTGTTTGATTATTTTCCCCTTGCCACTAGACTCTAAGTCCCTAGCGACTAAACTTTGTTGCTGGTCCTGTCCTCCCCCAAAAAAGATTAGGTCACATTCCCCTTTTTTAATTTTTGACTTTAAACTTTTAACTTTTAACTTAACCTCAATCCCTCTCCACTCCGCCCGCTTTCTCAAGGCAGTTATATTGCCTGTGTCCCCATAAATACTCATTAGATCACCGTATAAATAACCAATAGTTAATTTCATGATTCCTCCCAGTAATGGCTTTTTAGAATCTTTTGCAGCTCCAGCAAGGCAGTATATGTAGGCAATATGAACAGTTGACCTTTTAGACCTTCTCTAGCCTCTCGCAGAGCCTTTTTCAGGCTTGGTTCAACCCGTATGTATTTAGTATCAAATCCGGCATATTTTAAGCGCACAGCCAAATCATAAGCTCTTTTTCCGGAACAAATAGTTCGCTGTTCGCTGTTCGTAGTTCGTAGTTTTTCAAAATCAGCGTCCCAAATCCATGATACATCAGTGCCGTCAGCTATATTATCATTTAAAGCTAATAGCAATCTGTCTTGTGGTCTAATATGAGGAGCAATAGTTTTAAAAACCTCTGTTGCTCCTGTAGGGTTTTTAATCAGGAAAATATAACCAAAGGGCAGTTTTTCAAATCTGCCAAAAGCCGGCTGAAAATTAGTTAAATTTTTAACCGGTAAATTTAGCAGTTTGGCGCAAGTTATGGCAGCTAAAGCATTATAAATGTTGTAAATCCCAGGTAGATTAATTCTGAACTCTGAATTCTGAATTCTGAATTCTGAGCCCTTTAAGCCATTTAGCTTAGTATTCTTAAGATCCTTTTTACCAAATGCTTTAATATTAGGAAAATAATTTTTCAGTTTTTTAAAATCTGGTTCATCTGCATTTATTAAAATAGTAGTTTTGGGATCAATCTTAGATAATGTATTGCACCAGTCATTGACTACTTTATCCACTTCCCCATACCTGTCCAGTTGATCCCGGGAAACATTTAAGAAAATAATAATATCAGGTTTGATTTTTAGGACAACAGTATTAAAAGCAGCTTCGTCTAGTTCCCAGATACCTAGTTGGTAGTTGGTAGTTGGTAGTTGGTAGTGAGTAATTAAAACAGAGGCAATGCCGCGTTCCAGATTTGATCCTGTATGATTTCGGATGACTTTTAATCCGGCTTCTTTAGCCAGATGGGCCAGCATTCTGGCTGTGGTGGTTTTGCCATTAGTGCCTGTAATAACTATATTTTGAGGTATTTTTTTAACTAATTTTTCAACAAGCCTTGGATCAATTTTTAAAGCATACAGTCCCGGAGCAGCCGAGCCGCCTCCAAGTTTTAAAAATCTGGTTAGTTTAATAATGATTTTACCAATTAGGATTGCCAGAAATAACCGCATATGAGGCATTTTACCTTAAACTGGGCTGTCCTGAAACAGCCGCTATTTTAACAGAAGAAGTGATAACAGGGTATTTCCGGGAAAAGTTTTCCATATCCTTCATAAAATAAGCAACTTTCCCACCCCAGGCAGGAGAAGCGGCATAGTTTTTGTTCATTTGATATGGATCAGTAAGACCTTTATTTAAGTAATTTTCCCGCAGGCCTTTGGAAACTGTGAAAATGCCTTCTCTCCATGATTTAAAATAAATAGCCTGATTTCCGTAAACTCCCCAACCCCAACCATTATATCCTCCGGGGATAAACTTACCAAAAGTAGATTCTACTCCGGAAATAGCAGCTACCAGCCTCCAATCCAAATTATATTCTTTTGCAGCGTCAATAAAATCCTGCGCATGATTTGCCAAAGGAGAATTGTGCAAGGAAAAATATTCTGCTAGGATTCTTGCTTCTTCATCAAGCTGTTTAGCCTCTATCTTTTCAAATGCAGGTTCTGTTGCAGGAACATCTGCCTGTGCTTTAGTGTTTGAAAAAGATAGAGATATTAAAATTGAGAATACGAACAGTAAAATTTTGTTCATAGCATTAAAAACCCTGTACCAGATAGTACAGGGGAAGCCCGTAGTATAGCAGATTTGTCTTAACAAGTCAAGCTCATTGTAGTTCTTGCATGAAGGATTTAACGCCTCTGGCCCAGGTTCCTCCGCTTGCAAGAGAAGGAGGGGTATATTTGGCCATGATTTTATCCGGAGTGTTCAAACCCTGATTTAAATAGTCCTGTTTAAGTGCCTTGCCCACTTTTTCTACAGCTTCTTCCCAAGAAGCAAATTTGATGACCAGATTGCCATAAATTCCATATCCAAAAGGGTTATAGGAATCCTTGATCACCTTTTTGCCTCCTAATGACTCCTGCATTGCTATGGCTGGCAGCAAACGGAAATCCAGTTCATATTTATCAGCAACTTCAATAAATTGTGTATTTAAGTCTTGAAGCGGAGAGTTGTATTTTTTAAAAAAGTTTCTGACAAGAATTGACCTGGCATCAAGATAGTCGACTTGCTGAAAGATCTGATTATTGCCGGCAGGCAGGGCAGAATACAGCTTAAAATTTTGATTTTGGCTATCTACAACTTTGTCGGTTGACAAATAGACAGATAAAAAAAGACTAAATATTAAAGATATGAAGGTTGCGCCAAACCACGCAACCACCAGGGTAGTAGCTTTTTTGTCCATCTGCTTGTTTTGAAAATATTAAACTTATTTTTTATCTTTTGTCAAGTTGGAGGATTGTTTGAGCCAGTTTTTCGCAGTCGTGGCGCAGAAGATGTTCCCGAATATGATAAACAGCCAAAGGGGACTTAATTATTTTAAGTTTGGGCGACACTTTTACGCAAGCATCTTCATCAATTTCCACAGGCTCTTGCCCGTCTTTTTTATATACTCTTAAAATCTCTCTTGTTAAACCATTTGTGTTTCCAATCGCGTAATTTATTCTATTTTTATCCTCCAGATATTTTATAAACACCTTTAAATAATCAGAAGCCCTAAAAGAATCTGTCTCCCCTTTTTTGGTCATTAAATTCAAAACCAGTATAACTTTGGCTTTTGATTTTATTATTGCATCTCGGATCCCGTTTATTAAAAGATGAGGAAGTAAAGAAGTGTAGAGGTCTCCTGATGAAAAAATGATCTTGTCTGCTTCTTTAATGGCTTTCAGCACCTCCGGATTTGGATCCGGGTTGGAGTCAAAATAAATTCTCATTATTTTGTGTTTGGGATTATAGTCTTTATTTTCTCCCCTTAAATCAATATTGGTTTCGCCTTCTATTTCCTCCCCTGTTTCCAGTTTGGCAATTAAATTTAGTTCAGATAAGCAAACAGGCAAAACCTTGGATCTGATCCTAAAAAGCTGCCTTTCCGCATCTGTAGCGCGGTCTGACCCTTTATAAATTCTCTCCAACCTGGCTGCGATCAGGTTGCCAAAGCTGTGGCCTTTTAAAGGTCCGCTGACATCAGACAACCTGTCATCAAACAATTTTTGGGCTACCTGCCGCTGAAGTGGATCTTCCATTAAAGCCAAAATGCACTGCCTAATATCCCCGGGCGGTAAAATGCCCAGTTCTGTCCGGAGCTTGCCTGAAGATCCGCCTGAATCCCATGTGCCAACAACAGCAGAGATCAGTTCGGGCTGATTTAGTTCAACCAGACCCCGAAGCAGCGAGAAATGGCCTGTCCCCCCGCCAAAAGTAACTATTTTTTGTTTGTAGACCATTAAGCCAACATTATACCAGAAAAAAATGATAAAATATGTTTGTTAAAAAGAGCCGAAGTGGTGGAATGGTAGACACGCAGCGTTCAGGGCGCTGTCCCAGCAATGGGGTGGAGGTTCAACTCCTCTCTTCGGCACTGAATGCGGACGTGGTGAAATGGTATACACGTAGCCTTGAGGTGGCTATGCCCGTAAGGGTGTGGAGGTTCAACTCCTCTCGTCCGCACATTTGGACGGTTAGCTCAGCGGTAGAGCGCTTCGTTTACATCGAAGATGTCGCAGGTTCAAATCCTGCACCGTCCACAGATTGGACTATTCTGGTAGATTAATGGACATAAGACAAAAATAAAAAAGCAGCAAGGATAGGGATTGCTAAATTATCAGCACCATACCCTAAAAGTAATTCTACTAAAGTCAGAGTAAGCGGTATAAAAATTAAATAGAACCCAAAGCTGGGGGCAAAAAAAAAGGTTAAGAATAAAGTAGTTAAAAAAAAGGTCAGAGATCCCTCAAGAGATTTTCTATGATTAAAGATATTAATTTGATGCCTGCCATATTTTTCTCCCACAAAACCAGCAAATGCATCAGACAGACCCATTACCAACACCCCATATTGAAAAGCAGCAACTGTCTGTGGCAGGAAAATTGCGGCTGAGACAGCTTCTCCAAGAGGCAAAAATACTTCCCCAAAAGTCTTACGCCCGATTGAGTGTAGAGATGAAAGAAAAGTAAATCTACGAGATATAAACATAACTCCAGCAAAACCAAAACAAGCAAAGACTATTAAGTTTTTATCTATGAATAGAGGAGAAACAGCAGCGATTAGAGCAGCTCCAGCATGACTTACTCTCCTGGTTATACTTGAGGAAAGCAAAAATTTTCTCTTTATAATTTCGACAGCTAGAAGAAAGGCTGTTGAAATAACTAAAAATATAATTAAATTCATAAATCATTAAATTTTAAATTCAAAAGCTGCATAGCGTCTAAAAATTAGTGTATCATCTTTGGGAAAATTCTTGACCTTATTATCTTCTCTAATTAAGGCGTAAATTACCTTCTTAAAACCCTCTTTTTGAGCATCAAGATGGATTTTATATGCCAGAGCATTACCCAAACCTAATCCTTGATATTCAGGTAGAATACAAATTGTTTTTAGTATCAGAGTTTGTTTATTTTCCACGCTTGTTCCGCAATAGCCAATTATTTGTTGATCTTTATAAAGTAAATACAGTTTATTAAGATGGGTTTCTAATTTATCTGAAGAATAAAGCTGTAAAAATTCCTTTTCTGTAAGATCCGTGTATCCCCAACTATTACGAAAGGCTATCCTAGAAATTTCGGCAATCTGGAGTAATTGTTCATAACTTACATTCTTTAATTCTTCAATCTGAAATCCTACAGTAATTAATTTTCTAAATTCAGTTTTTATTACTTCCATAACATTATCAAACTTTTCCCTGGAAGCTGAGTAGTAAGAAACTTCGGATAACGGCTTCATCTGAGTAAGCAGTTTATAATAATAGCTCTCGCTCATCGGTTCTGATTTAAAATATTCTGAACTATCAGTTTCTTTAATACAGCGGTATTGATGCCAAATGCTTCCATTAACAGGACCTTTAAGCACCGATATACCCATTTTTTTTGCTTCTTCTTTCAAGCTCTGCCATATTGCTTTAAGTACCGATAAATTTTGTTCCATTTCAAAGAATCCGAAAAAAGCCTCATTTTCAAGTAAGCGTTTGTCAATAATAAGAGCAATATGAGCAACCAGTTGTTCATTTTCAAATGATGAAAATGGTAGGAAGCTAATATTTGGATTATCTATACAAAAATTGTATGCTTTCTGAAAATCTGAGAAGAAGAAATCAAAGTTCTTTTTATCCCCATACTTATCCTTAACGAGTGTTACAAGTTCGGGTATAGGAGTTTTACTGGGTTTATATTTTAAAATTTTCATTGCTATATTATTCTAATTGTTCCAGTTGAACCATCGATTTCTACCATCTGCTGATTTTTTAAAACCACCATCGCATCTCTTGCGCCAATTACAGCTGGGATATTTAACTCCCTAGCAACTATTGATGCATGAGATAAAACTCCTCCATGTTCGATTATTAAACCCTTAGACAGAGCAATAAGAGATGTCCATCCAGGATCAGTATGAGAAGTCACTAATATATCAAAGTCAATTTTTTCGGGCATGGAAAATTCTTTGAACACTCTAACTCTACCCTTAATAATTCCAGGAGAAGCTGGACTAGCATGTATAATATTACCCTCAAATTTTATATCTTGTTTGACACTAGGTGGTAAATTATTGGTTGTTGCAAAATGAGATGGAGGTGTAATGGATTTGTATGAATTATAATCTTTCTTCCTTTGCTGGATTATCTTTGCAAGATTTTTACTCGAAGAGAAGCACTGCTTATTCTTTAGAGCTGTTTGATCAAGAAGTTCTTCCATCTGAAGATAAAAAATATCGTCAGCATTTTCTATTACTCCATTTTCAGTTAATATTACCCCCATTCGTCTAAAAAGACGTCTGGCCATACAAAATGTATTTGAACGCAGTAAGCGGAATTCCTCCCGTAAAGAAGCGTGTTTTTTAAACTTACTTAAAATAATTTGAACGATAATTTTCTTGAAAAATGGTAACTTAATTTCTTCCGATAAGACATTTAATTTAAGCTTATAATTTCGGTATGCTTTTAAGACTGAAAAAAGTTTTGTAGTATCCTCATCAACTCCAACGGATTCAAGCTTTAGTTCATTGGCAAATCTACCTCCAAATGAATGCAAATATTTATTCAGCAATCTCTCTAACTCTCTGTGATGGGGTAATTCATTATTAAACCTTTTTACATCATTAGCCTCTATGGCATTCCAAAGATTTTTCACTTCATACATCTTTTTACTTAATAAACTCAACTCTGTAACCTGTTCCGTAGATTTGCTAGGAAATTTAATTACCTTTTGTAGCAATTGCTCATTGATAAGCTTTTTAAGAATTCCTAAATATGTCATTACAAAGAAGTCATTTTCTACAGCTATATACCACTGTCTGAGTAACTTCATGTTTATGACCTCAAATAGATCGATACAGTCTAGATATTGCAACTGATCGAAATTTTGATCCTGAAGCTTGCGAAGTTCTTTTGTAACAGTATTCTTAAAGTATTTTGAAGTAAATCCATATATACCAGCCTTAACAATCACAATTAACGGGTAGATAAAGCTAAATATCAAGGAAGGTTTGATCGATGTGGTTATATTTTGCTTAATATTACTGGTAATCATTAGTTCGAAATTTTCTTTATTTCTTTTATAACCAGGTATAAAGGCAGCCATAAGGTACCAGTTGTTCATGTTGTAATACATCCTTCCATAAAAAAAACCCAGGAGATTCTCAAAAATCTCCGGGTGATGATCGAGTTTTTTTACAAAAACACCAGACATTCGCAATAAATCCCTATAAACTTGAGCATATACCACCCGAGCAAATGACTGTGTAAGCGGAAGTACAATACCTGAATAACTTTCAGCAATATTTGCACTGTCAAAATATACCCGATCTTTGAAAATTGTAAAATCCCGTGTTATTGGACGGGATTGCAAAACATACAATTTATTATTTAAAAAACACCATTCGACATCTTGTTTTGATCCAAAGAAGTTTTGAATTCTTTTACCAAGCTGAATTAACTGCTTAATTTGTTTTTCTGTTAATGATTCGACATCACTTATTTGCTTAATAATTTTGTTATTAATAAATAATCTAATCTCTTTCTTTTTGGAGATAGTTTTACTAAGGATATCACCATTCTTGTTACAAATATATTCATCACATGCTAGTCCACTAACAACAGGTTGGCAGAGTCCAATTGTAGAATTGATAACAATATTATTATCTTCAACTTCTGTGAACATAACGCCTGCAGATTCACTTGGTATGAAGTCTTGAATTATTACTTTACCAGCAATTTGACCAAACGACTCATGTACTTTCTTTACCTCAGTAAAAACAGCTTCATTGGTTACTCCTATTCCTGAATAGAAATGCCCAGCGTAGGACTTAAGTTTAGAATCTTCATTTGCAGCAGATGAACGCACAGCAAAAAATTTAACACTCGAAAGTTCTGCTTCAATCTTTGATAAAATCTTCTTCTCAGGGCAACTTGAATTACACACAAAAAATCGGGGTACTAAAAATCCCGCCTTCCCAAGCTTGCTCAAAGAATTTGCTTTACCTAAGTTTCTCATTTTAGATCAATAAAGTTTAACAAAATAAATTACTAGGTTAAAAATAGCGTAGACAATTAAAAAAGACAATTGCATCAACTGTTCTGTCTTAGTCCCCTTTTTTATCAGATGTACTAATGCAAATAGTAGGGAGATACAAAATAATACAACAGAAAAAAACAACCAAAGGGTATTTTGTCCTGTTATTATTATCATAATTTGGTAAAAAAAGACTGTATTTAGTAAAACAAAAAAAAGATAGACAATGACTGCATTATTGAATCCTAAATACCAAGTATAAGTATCTTTTCCTGTACCATCTGTACCTGGAATTTTAAGCTTTCGTACAAACTCAATAATGATACTACCAATACAAGTAAAAATATAATGTAATACTAAAAGGGTAGTAAATGAGATGGACCCGACAAAAATAGTATAGGCAAAAAATTGCAAAAGGAACATCTGGATAATATTGATGCCGTTATAAATAAAAAAATGTTGACGTAATTTTTCTCCAATGAAAAAGTCTTTACTCGCAAGGTATGAGTAAATCAACATAAATACTCCGACCAAAAAAGAATAGCTACCAGCAAATATGGCTATTGCAAGAAATATAACCATTGCGTAAATATCTATAATTTGAAGCTCTTTTATTGATATATGACCTGTTTGAATAGGTCTTAAGTTATGGTGTATATTGTCATGGCTAAAATCTCGATATTCATCAATAACTCGAATGTGCAGTAGATATAGGATTGAAGAGATAAGAACACCCGCTACCTGAAATAAGGGCGGGTTGGCAGTGACTATAGTTCCCGAACTCAGGATTGCAGGTAGAAGACTCAGTGATAGTACGATAACAGGGAAACGCAATTTTTGATAAAAATAAAATCTTTTTGAGAGTGAATTTATTGTTGTGATCATTTTATGATTTTATAAATATGGAAATCGCCGTAGAAGAAAACTCTGTCTTTTGAAGAAAGTTTTCTTTCAAGCTGTTTCTCTGATTTAACTATATTGGAAAAACGCGCCGGAACAGGATTTGACAGGAGATTATCCCAATAAACTATGACAGCATCCTTTTTTGATGTTCTGATAATTTCTTCCCAAAGCATATTAGTCTCATTATCTGATAATGCTTCGAAAATATCAGATAAGTTGTATTTTGTGTAGGAATTATCTGGAACTGATTTTAAATAAGTCAAAGTATTACTTGAAACAATTGATAATTTAGAAGTTTTGTTCTTTTTAAGAAGAGCATAGTTCTTTTTTTGTAAATATGCAGGCAAGGTTTTACCAAATCCTCCGGTAAGACAGTAATGTAAAAAATAGTTATTGGTGAGGGGAATATTGCTTAGATTTGATTTAAGACGTTTAAGGTACTCATCAGAAACCATCTTCATTTTAGTATACTTAAACATTCCCCGTTGTCTGGCAAAGTATTTCAATATTGAGCGACTGGTAGCTAAACGAAAATACATACGCCATCTTTTTGTATTCCAGCGATTATTATAAAATTCCCGCTGCTGCTTTAAGGATGAGACAGTTACAAATTGAGTAATTGTTTTGCTGGAATGTACCAATGGTAATAAGTATTTTCGAAATGAGTTTAGGAATTTTTCGAAGCGGCCGCTATTAATAACACCCGTTTCGATCGCGGTATAATGATTAGACCAGAAAAGGCTAGCTTCAGGAGTAAGATATTGTTTTACTTTTGAAAATGAGTCGCCTCTATTAGAAGAATCTGTTATACCTAAAAAAGATAGATACTCATCGTAAGTTAAGACTTTGGCGGCAGTTAACTTCAATTCAAGAAGATAATTTTGAGCGTAATTTAAATCAATAGATGTGATTTTTTGGGGGTTACAAAGCAAAAGAGCTATCGCATTATCACCCCCGGAAGTTACAGAAAGCACAATATCATCAGCACTGATTTTGAGTGCTTTTGTAAGAATGTCTGGATCTTCCCAACACTGGCTATAATTTATAATATCTTTATCCATCCTTCAAATAGTTTGATGAATTTAAAAAGGTTAATGTTTTAACAAGGTAATCATGATCGATTAAATTTTCTTTACATATTGATGGAGGGAAATTATAGGTAATGGACCAGTAAGGGTAGTAATATTTAATAAACTCATATAAACTTTGTTCCTCAGGCGATAGATCGAGTTTTCCAAAATCCTCGAATGTGGATTCTACAAGATTTATGGTGTCCGTGAAGCTAAAAAAATCCAGTGTTTCTTTAAATACCCAAGACGCTTGTGGCGGATTGGGATTTGTAATAAATAAAGTTCTTAATCTTAAATTCTGAACCTCATTCGTAATATAATATGCTGCCTGATCAACTGGCACCAGATTAGATTTTCCCGGCAAGTTTGGAAATCGGAGTTTCTTACCTTTCCTTTTTGAACCCTTTAGCGTTTTTAAAAATGCTTTTACAATACTATAAAAACCACTAAAATTCTGAATCTCTCCTGACTTACTATTCCCGACCAAAACAGATGGCCTAAAAATTCCATATTTTATCCCAGAAGATATTAGAACTTGTTCCGAACGGAATTTATCAAGTTCATAAGCATTGTTAGAAACCTGGTTTACACCAGGTGGTCTATATATGTATGCTGTGCTTATAAGGTATAAGGGAATCTGTAATCTTTTTGCAAGTTTAACCAGTTTAGTTGTCATTTTTTCATTGGAATCTCCAGCGGCACGAAAATGAATGTTCCCAGCGCAATGAACTATACAATCAGCGGATCCGCTAAATTTAAGTTCCTCATCAGACAAGAGATTATTATGAATTACTTTTGTAAAAGATATTTTGCCTGTGTTTAGATCGACATTTTTACCTGTTCTTATAATTGGGACAATTTTAAAACCTCTTCTATCTAAATCAAGAGCTACTTCATGTCCTAAATTGCCATTAATTCCTGTGAGAAGCACCTTCATAGTTTTTATAATTACAGTATATAGAGTTTAAGTGAAATAGGGAAAAGAGGAATATATTATTTATTTGTTAACCAAGCTTTTTTGCTAAAGAGTAAGGAAGCCCAAAGTGTAAAGTATGCAATACCCATAATCCAACCAGACAAATATAACACCTGAGCATCTGTGGTTGTAATAAGTATAATTCCGCCAATAACCTCAATAACAAAACAAAACCAGATTAACATCCCATACATGTTTTTAAATTTAGATGCTACAAGATTAAGGGCAGGTAGAGAACTAATCACAAGTCCAAAAATATAGAACATTTGAATTAAAGGATGAATATTAAAGAAGAAAAATCCTTCAGGCGAGAATGATGGTGTTGCAGGATAAGCAAATGTTCTTAAATAAAATAGAACTAAACCAAATATTGATCCTGCGATTAGTAACCTCATACGGGTATCAGATTTTAAATTCTGAGCTCCTGTATTAAGCAGAAAAACAAGTGCGGCAATAAAAAAGATTACCCCATAAGTGACATAAGTTGTTAAATTCTCTGGTTTAGTTATTACTGCAAATGACCAAATAGCAAAAGCCACACAGTTTAAAAGAAGTGCAATGCCAAAACTTTTAAGAACTTTGTCATTTCGTGAAAAAAACTTACCACCTAGGAAAGCAGTTGCTAATACATTATGCAGAAAAAATAATGCTACTAATAAATTCATTTGAATGGTATATTAAATATAATATGCATAAAGTATTATGAATATGCAAGTACCAATTTAACACTTAAATTTATGAAAAAAAAGCATATGATCTTTCCGGAGTTTTTTCAACGCCTTATCTGGGGACCTTTACGGTTTTTTATGATAATTTTCTGTTCACTTCAGATCAAAGGAGTTCATAATCTCAGGAATCTTAAAAGTAATATGATTATTGCCAGTAACCATCAAAGCGAACTTGACCCGCTTTTAATAGTTGCGTGTTTACCATTTTTCTCCCATTTTTTTCCAATAATATATGTAACAAAAGAAAAATCATTCTTTATGAATAAGAGTTGGAACAAGTGGAAGCAAATACTATATGGGGGAGCATTTTTCAGAATGATAGGTGCTTATCCAACATATGTTGGACTAAAAAATTATGAGCTGGCACTCCCGCATCACCTTGAAACTCTCAAAATTGGCAACAATGTAGGAATTTTTCCTACTGGGAAAAGAATTAAGAGTAAGGAAGAAATTGTTAAAGTAAAAGGTGGCGTAAGTTTTCTTGCTCAACAAAGCAAAGCTCCAATCATACCTGTATTGATTCAAGGGTTAGAAGACTTGAATCTTAAAAACATTTTTTCAAAGAAGATGAAAGTTTCAGTTACTTTCGGTAGCCCTTTATATTT
>DOWS01000023.1 GCA_003519445.1 Candidatus Daviesbacteria bacterium | reverse complement strand
TCAAAAGTAGTGAACTAGGACACGATGTGATATACTCGCTCACATATGTTATACTGTTCCCTATGGCAAAAAAAGGTAACAGAAAATTAATAGCATTTGTTTGTTCTGTTTGCAAAAACAGGGATTACATCAGCTCAAAAAACACTATCAACAGCAAAGAAAAACTAACTTTGAGTAAATTTTGTAAACACTGCCGCCGACATACGGAACATACGGAAACAAATAAACTGGATTAGATGCTTTTCTTTCTCTGGCAGTTTTGTTTGGCAAATTCAAGTAAAGTATCTTCTTCTCCTGTATGGTGAAAATAACTTAAACTGCCATGATTTCTTCCAAATGATGCTTTCATACTAAAAACCGTATGTGTACAGCCTGGTAATAAAACTCCTTCCACTGTCACATTATGGGGACCGACACGCAAACCTATTTTTCTTAGGGCTACTGCGGTCCGGTGAAATTGATCAGGATCATACAAATCATGAATTAAAGGCAGCTTTTCAGGCTCACCACATATTTGAGAAACTAGATTTGCCAATTTGAATTCCTGCAAATTAGCGCTTTCATGCAAAGCTAGCCTAACTCTTTCTTGATGGCTATTTAAATAGTAAAAGTATCTTAAAGGATTTCCGCGTTTTCTGACAGTTGGGACAATTAAAGTTCCAATAGGAACGAGCCTATCTAGAGTTTCGGCAAATTCCAAAGCATGTCTGGGAGAATAGTGAAAACCCTCCTGCCTTGCCACAGGCCCAATCTGCCCTAATAACGCATCTTCTCCCTTAATATGTGTTCTAAAAAAATCACAAGAAACTCCTCGGAATAAATCTCGAATATCTTGATCAGAAGTAGCTGCTTTTAACTCTTTTTCCAAATCCCGCATATTTTTGAGATTTTACCCCACAGGAAACTCATTTGCAACTAAAGATGCCTTAAAGTACAATTGAATAGATTTAGGCGTGTAGCTCAACTGGTAGAGCACTGGTCTCCAAAATTTCCTCGTTGACAAATTAAAATCAAACCATCTAATATAGTTATACAACCTATGGCTTATCGAATAGAAGTTAAGGAAAAAGCTACGCACTTAAGGAAACAGGGTTACTCTATTAAAGAAATTGCAAAAATTTTTAATATTGCAAAGAGCACCTCCTCCATGTGGCTTAGTGGTATTTTACTATCCTCAAGAGCCCAAGAAAGATTAAAAAAACGCAGAATTTTAGGACAATATAAAAGTATGGAGACTGCACATAAGAAAAGGGTTGTACAACAAAAGATTTTAAATAATGAAGCTACTCAATTATTATCAAGAATCTTAATAACTCCGGAGATATGTAAACTATGTTGTGCGCTCCTCTTTTGGTGTGAAGGCTCTAAAAGTACCACATCAGTTAAATTTACAAATTCAGACCCCTCTTTAATAAGGTTATTTCTTAATCTATTAAGAATAGGTTTTAAAATTGATGAATCCAAGCTAAGAATTCTCATGCACCTACATGAATATCACCTTGAAAAAAAGCAAAAGAACTTTTGGAAAAAGGTCACTAAAATTCCTTTTAAGCAATTTCATAGATCATACTTAAAACCTAATACTGGTAAGCGGAAGCATGTGAATTACTCTGGTTGTGTATCAGTAAGCTACTATGACGCTAAAGTTGCAAAAGAACTGACCACAATCTACAATACTTTTGTACAAAGGGGCGTCGGTTAACGGTAAACCACGGGACTCCAAATCCCGGACTGGAGGTTCGACTCCTCCCGCCCCTGCCAAATTGGCTTTCTCTTAAATTTACTCCCCCGGGTAGCTAAATTGAGGTACCTGGATAGTTTGGCCGGGCTGGACAATTACCAGCTGATCAGAAAGATGCCTGCGGGCAGGATCATTGGTATTCAGTTTGGCTAAAGCTTCAGACAGCATATCGGCAGTGAGCGGCCCGATTAAATTTCTTGACTCTTGGCTGTTTAAAGCTTGTAAAAGATCTGCTATTTTAGGATCGGATTCTTGCAAAGCAGTCAGGTTTTCCGGTCGGGCAATCAGACACATTAGATCTTTATAGAGCTGGTCCTTATCCAATTTAGCCTCATCGTTCAAGTATCGCCCCAGCCCGTTTACTTCCACCAAGGCCCGGGTTAAACTGCCTCCGGCTTTAATAACAAACTCTTTTGTTGCCAGACAGCGGAGAGACTCATCAAGTTCCGGGGTTTCTGTTTCGGGCAGGGGAAAAACTCTTTCTGTAAATGCCTCTTCGGAAGGCAACCCTGCCGGCTGCTCTTCAATGATAGGCGGCCGAACTGCAGGATCTTCCAATATGGGGGCTGGCGAAAGACCAATGGCAATTGGAGGAACAATATCAATAATCCTTTTGCCCCATCCGGATTTTTTTGTCTCCACAACCCGGGCTACGGGAGGAGCCAAACGGTTAATCTGGTGAATAATAACTTCATGCGTTTTAGGATCAAAATCCAACACCTCAAACCCTTTAGTCTGATTTAACCACACCTTAGAAGATTGTCTTTTCAACTCTGCCTTAGAAACTCTCCGCTGTATCTCACCAATAGTTACAACAAGAAAATCACCCTTACCCTCATTCTCCTGTTGCAAAATACCAACCCGTTGCCATTGATCTGCATTTAAGATATTTTTGTCAGGGCGGGAATCAGGCAGATTGATAATCCGCTCGCCCTTGGGATCATTTGGATCAATCATCAGGGCAAAGGAAAAATTCTGCTCCCCTCCCTTAAGATGGACAGACACACCCACCAATTCTTCACGAAAATGCTCCATTTTCCGGCCGGGAACCTCACTTATGGGCGGCTGGGGCAAAGCAACAGTTATTTCGGCCATAAGATCATAGTAGGCTACTGGCAAAATTATGTCAAATATTCTACTATTGAGTTATGCCTCAAGAACCTGAAGAAAAACATGACCATGGACCCTTGAATTTTCCCACTGGCTTTTTGTGGGGGGCTGCCACATCTGCCTATCAGGTGGAAGGAGGCAACATCCATGCTGACTGGGAAGATTTTAAAAGCGCAGGGCAAGCCTCTGACCAATATAATCTTTATGAGCAGGATTTTGACCTGGCCAAATCTTTAAACCACAATTCCCACCGGCTTTCTATTGAATGGTCGCGGATTGAACCAAGCGAGGGAGAGTTTGATCAAAAAGAAATAGAACATTATGTTAAGTTACTTAAGTATCTTAAGAAACTTAATTTCACGGTCATGCTGACCCTTTGGCATGTGACTTTACCCAAATGGGTGGCAGATAAAGGCGGTTGGGAAAATGGCCAGACAGTTAAATATTTTGAGCGGTTTGTCAAAAAAATTATTCCTGAAATTGGAGAATTTGTTGATTTATGGATAACCGTTAATGAACCCGGAGTTTATGTTTATGAAACCTATATAGTGCGAGCCTGGCCTCATGCCAAAAAAAGTCTGCTTGGACAAATCAAAACCCTTTTAAACCTTGCTTCTGCCCACAAAAAAGCCTACAAAGCCCTGCATCAAATCTACCCCGCGGGTAAGCCGGTGGGCATGGCTAATAATGTCATGTCTTTTGAAGCCTTTCATAAACATTCTCTAACAGAACAACTGGCTGTAACCCTGAACGACATCTTTATTAATCACTTGTTTTATTTTTTAACCAAAGGCACCCATGATTTTTTGGGAATTAATTATTATTTTCATGTCCGTTTCAAACATCAAGGCTTAATACCCGAGCCTGTTAACAAACTCCAGCAAATTCACGAAATCTCTGATTTGGGCTGGGAAGTTTATCCTGAAGGACTTTTTGATGTTTTGGCAGACCTGTCCGATGATATTCCCATTTATATTACAGAATGCGGCATTGCCACAACCAATGACGACCGCCGCAACAGGTTCCTTATTGCGTATCTTCAGGAAGTGTCCAGGGCTATTAAGGCAGGAGTTAATGTCCGGGGCTTTTTTTACTGGTCTTTAATTGATAATTTTGAATGGCATCTGGGCTTTGACCCCAGATTTGGGCTAGTGGAGGTGGATTATGATACTTTCAAGCGAACCCCCCGCAATTCGGCCCAGGTTTATAGCGAGATAATCAAACGAAACGGCATCCCCCATGACCTCTTAAAACTGCTGGGCCACGGCATCAGAGTTAAAGATGTGTTGAAGGAGAAAATAGAAGAATGACTGGATTTCTGCCCATTGCCATCATAGGTTATATCTTAAATGGCGGAGCAGTGGTGATTGATAAAATCCTACTAAATACCTCTCTTCCCAAACCCGCAATTTACACTTTTTACATCAGCATGCTGGGACTTTTGGCCATTTTGCTTTTGCCTTTTGGCTTTGAGTGGAAAAACAGCATCCTCCTCCCTGCTTTTTTATCAGGAGTCACTGCTACCCTGGCTCTTTTAACTTTTTTCCAAAGTTTAAAATCAGGGGAAGCTTCGGTTGCCGGACCGGTAATAGGAGCATTTAATCCTCTTTTTGCTCTAATCCTGGGGATCACTTTTTTTAATCAACTTATCAGCGGCTCACAGCTTATAGCCATCCTAGTTTTAATTTTGGGTACGGCAATTTTAACTTTTAACCTGTGGTTTTCCAGAATTAAATCCCAAAAACAGCTTTTAACCATGACTCTTTCCGGATTTTTCTTTGCCCTGTCATATGTTTTTCTAAAAGAAGTGTTTTTACAAAGCAACTTTATTACCGGGCTTATTTTAACGCGCTTTTTTGGAGCAGCCGCGGCTTTATTGTTTTTGCTTATGCCTGATTTTAGAAACCAGATTTTTGCTTCCAGTCTCAAAAAACATAATTTTTTTAACAAAACCTCCCTGCTGCTTTTAACAGGGCAAAGCATGGGGGCGGCCCAGGGATTTTTGCTCGCACTTGCCGTATCACTAGCTTCTCCTGCTTTAGTTAATTCTTTGTTTGGGATGCAGTATCTGGTTATTTTAGGGGTGTCTTTAGCTCTAGCCAAAAAAGCGCCCCAACTGCTTGATGAAAATTTATCCAAAGCCGTAGTTTGGCAAAAAATTTTAGGAGCAGGGATTTTAAGTTTAGGAGTTTATTTGTTAAGCCTATGAAAAGAATAATACTATTACTGGCAATTTCTGCTTTTGTTATTGTTAATACAATAGCTGATTCGCAAAACTTGCAAAAACCAATCAGCTTTGGGGTTTCTTTTTCCCCACGATATGCCCTGGAACTTGGACTAAACCCCAAACTAACCTACCAATCTATTTTACAAGAATTGGGTACAAAAAGTGTTCGTTTGTCTGCTTATTGGGATGAAATAGAAAGCGAAGAAGATAAATTTAATTTTGATAAGCTAGACTGGTATGTTGACGAGGCTGAGAAAAATCAAGCCAAGGTACTTTTAGCCATTGGCTATAAACTCCCCCGCTGGCCAGAATGCCGCCAGCCAAATTGGCTGGAAATTCGAAATTCGCTTTTCGACTCGAAACTCGCTCAAAGCGAGCAAGTCGAAATTCGAAATTTAAGAGATCAGCAATTGGTAATGCTTGAAAAAGTTATTAGGCATTATGACCAAAATCCCACTATTTCCGCTTGGCAAGTAGAAAATGAGCCTTTGCTTGATTTTGGCCTTTGTCCCAAACCAGATCGGGAATTTTTGAAAAAAGAGGTGGGGTTTGTCAAAAACCTCACCAAAAAACCCGTTATTATCACCGATTCCGGTGAACTTAGATTATGGTTTACTCCGGCAAAGCTATCTGATATTTTGGGAATTACCCTGTATAGAACAGTGGAAACTCCGATTTTTGGCTCGTTTCATTATCCCTTTCCTCCCTGGTTTTACCGGCTTAAAGCAAACCTGGTTAGGAAAAAAACCATTGTTGTAGAACTGCAGACAGAACCCTGGAGCAGAGAGCCTCTTTCTCAAACCCCCCTGGAGGAACAAATCAAAAGATTTCCCCCAAAAAGCTTGCAAAAAAATATCGAATTTGCCCGCCAAACAGGCTTCAAGGAAATTTATCTTTGGGGAGCGGAATGGTGGTATTTTATGGCCGCCAACAGCCATCCGGAATATCTGGAATATGCCAGGGGGCTGTTTAAATGATCATCCTGCTTAATCTGGATCAAAAGAAGTCTCTGTCAACTTTCTTTAATAATGTTGCTGTGGCTTGGTTTGTGGTAACATTTATTACACCTGCTATAAAACCTGAAATCGGACTGTTGACCTATCTAGTCTATATTGTTAATATACTAAGTAATATCTATTTCTCTTTGTACTTGCTAAGAAAGGAATAATCTATGTTTGCAGATAATTGGTTAAAGGCTTTAGATCTTGCTACCATTGCCACATGGGTAATGATTATTGGAGTGACCGTGCTTTTGTATACTTCCAGATCCCCCCGCAAATCAACTAAAAAATAAACATTGAATTTTGACGAAAATCTGTTTAAAATGCCGTTATGGGCAATCCTAATAATGTTGAGTATGCTGTCCACAAGAGACCCCATGGAATAATATCCAGAACGCCTGTCATATCCGGCAGACCTTTGGACGAGGTATCCGTAGATAGTGAAGGAATTGTTGATATTTCAGCACTACAGGCAGAAATTACGCGCGGAAAGAAAATAGGCCGCTACATTGGCAAAAGTCCATTCAAGCGGCGTAGTCACCGGTAAAATCAGGACGACCGATCAACCAATCCCCATATGCATGCGGAATTTTATTTTGGCTGCTTCATCTAGGATCACTGTGTTCGCTTGCCTCCGCTCCCATACAGGAAGCCAGCAGCAAACCCGCTATTCCTAATGCTAGCTTCTTCTCTGCGCTTACCATGACGCAGAATATACTTACTTATTTTTAATTCTCAAATCTTTTTATACTTTTCCTTGCGTTTTTAATGTGGCATAGGCTACATTAATTTCGGCCGCCCGTTGATTGGCTATTCTGATAAACCCTTTCCCTTGATTGCTATAGAGATCTATGTTCTGCCGTGCTAGGATTGCTCCTACAGCATCAGGGTGAAATGCCATCTGAAGTTCTCGATAAGCCTTAATAATATCTTCCCTGCTGGCATCTTCCTGCACTTCTAACACCTCAAATGGTGTTTTAGTTTGTCTTCGCGGTTCTTGCGCAGTTGATCTATCCGCTGCTTGAGCTTCGGCTTGAGCGAGTAGCGATCGTAAGAGTTTTACTTCGGCGTTCATCTTGAAAGCTCGATCCTCCCATCCTCTTGATTGCTCAGAATGAAGAATAACCCACTTTTGTTTATAATCAAGTTCTTTTTCCAACTCTGTCCGCTGGATTTTTAATGCTTCTATTTCTTGTGTAGCCGCTTGTAGCTGATCAGCAAGAGGAACTTTTCCCTCGGCATCAGCCGGAGCTGCTCCTGCAGGATGCAAATATACCCTCCAAGACGAGATCCAATCCCTAGTTTGATCCAGTTTTTCTTCGATCAGGGCTGTTATTGCCCCTGTCTCTTCCTCTGCCAGCAACCCAAAAAGCTCCTGCAAAATAGGATCACCAGGAGAAATTTTATCTGCAAATATTAAATCGGCTACCTGTCTCCGAGCACTATCGGAAAATTGTTCAACTCCAGAATCAGTAAATTGCAAATCATTGCTCTTATTTAATGCGGAGATTAACTCTACTAGTGTAGGCCGTTGTAGATGAAGCCTTCCGATTTCACCTTTCCATCTATTACACAATTCTATAAACCTCTGCTTAGTCTCAGGTTGCCCTATTTCTTGCGCAGGAACCGGTTCTCCTGTTTGATCAACTGCTGGAGGAACAGGTTCTGTTTGTCCTGCGGCTGCATCGGCTTCTCCTGCCCCAGCAACCGGGGCTGGTTTTGCAGGCGTCTCTATTTTTCTAAAATCAAAATATAGTTGTCCATTGTCATCCACTCTCATACCTGTCATCTCCCAGCCCTGTTCAAGTTGAGGTTGAAGATTTTGAGCAATCTCCACAGGCAGATTTCTCATATAATCTTCCAATTCCCGGGCTGATTGACTAACCGCTCCTTCAACTCCATCTTCAATTATCCGGGGGTAGCTTGATCGGGAAGACTCTAAAAAATATAGAGCTCGATAGACATGTCCATCAACCACCTCAATACGATGGTGCAGAGATAGACCAATACGGTATACTCCAGTTGCTTCAAACCAAAAGGTATCTGCATCCAAAATTTCCAAATTTCCAGGCAGATGTAATGATTTTAGATATTCTCTCAATTCACTGTTGTGAATATCCACTGAAGCTTCAATCCCGGAAGCCCCCCGCAGAATTTCATTAATTCTGACTATTCCTGCAGGAAGTTCTCGGGCTGCTTCACCTGCTTGACTTGCCGTAGGTGGTTCCGGAGCTGGGACTCCAGCGGGTGGTTCTGTCGGGTCGGCTGTAGGCACAGCTGGAGCAGGCTGCAAATAGCCCCTCCAGGCAGAG
>DOWS01000013.1:5647-6916 GCA_003519445.1 Candidatus Daviesbacteria bacterium | reverse complement strand
ATGAATCCGGTGAGGATAACTCCCCCAGATTTGATATTCCCCTGAATTTACCTCCCAAGCACAGCTTTAAGGAAAATTACCAAAAAAGACTTAATCTGGTAGCTCAACACATTGAGTGTAAATTTGATGCCCCTTTTTGCATGAGAAATTTTTTCTGGGTAAAAGATGTTCCTATTAACGCAATAATGGTAAAAAACTTAATGTCGCTATCCGGCATTGCTAAAAAATTGGGCTATCTGGAAGATGCTGAATTTTTTACAAAAGAAGCTAAAAATATTAGTTTGGCGATGAAAAAATTAATGCTTGAAAATGATCTTTTCTGGTCCACTTTTGGGGAAAGCTACCAAAAAATTAAAGCAAAAACATGGGCCATTTTTGCGCCTCTTTTTGCCAAGATTCTTACTCAAAAAGGAGCTAAAAAATTAGTAGAAGAGCATTTACTTAATCCTCAAGAATTCTGGACCAAATATCCTATACCCACAGTATCTTTAGATGAATCCTCTTTTGATCCTAAAGGTTTTTGGAGAGGACCGGTTTGGATAGCAATTAATTGGTTTATTTACAAAGGACTTTTGAACTATGGTTTTAAAGATGTGGCTGATACAATTAAGAAATCTTCTATTTCTTTATTGGAAAAATCAGGCTTTAGGGAATATTTTAACCCTTTAACAGGTGAAGGATTAGGGGCAAAAAATTTCACTTGGGGCGGGCTGGTTTTGGATATGCGATAAAATTTACATCTTAAAAGATACTTTAGTTACCCTTCTATTGGATTTAGAGTTAAACAGCCCGGAATCGGTAGCGACTCATCATAAAGACTTGTGTTTCCAATATATTTTTCCCAGTTTTTAAAAAGATTCCTAAAATTTGTAAAAGTTTCCTCTTTTATAGAATCATCAAGATATGCAAACGGGCAAACATGCTCTGGTTTCTGTCCTCCTTTTAAAATTCCAATTTCCACAGCTCCATATCCGGGAGGCGCCCCATTATTAAAATCACTTACCTCTCCCACTATTTGTCCTGCCGTGACTTTATCACCCTTTTTAACTTGCGGGTTAATCAAATGTTCTGTTTCATAAATCCACTTTTGCATTTTCCCATCTTGCGTTACCTGAATAGAAAAATCTCCACTCCAAAGCGTTGGCATAGCAGCCACTACCCCATCTACTATTGAGCGTACCTTTGTGCCCAAGGGAACAATATATGTAGGCTGGGGATTGGATTTATCTTTTCCTGTACTTGAGGTACTGCCGGGAATAACAAATCCAT
>DOWS01000013.1:5248-5569 GCA_003519445.1 Candidatus Daviesbacteria bacterium | reverse complement strand
ACTGCCGGGAATAACAAATCCATAACCCATAAATAACCTGTTAAATTGCAGTTTTTCTTTTGTAAATTTAAAGTCGGAAAATTCCACCCCAATACTTTTTAATTTTAAGGGTGGCTCATCTGTATTTTGGCTAACCTTTTTGTCATTTCGATCCTCTATTTTAGGTTTATCAGAATTAAGATTAAAGAAAACAAAGGTTCCAATAATTCCTAGAATTGCAATTACCAAACCAATTTTGATCACTAAACTAACTATAACACTTTTCCTAATATGAAATATGAAATCATTGTCCACCTAGGCCGTGCGTCGCCAAAGGCTATG
>DOWS01000013.1:4675-5133 GCA_003519445.1 Candidatus Daviesbacteria bacterium | reverse complement strand
GGAGCTTTGGCGAAGCGGGCCGGCGGCGCGGGGTGGATTAGATAGGACACCTAGGGATTTTTACACCTTTTCAGATAATCCGGCTCCCAATCTACCCTCTGCAAATAGGAAATCTGTTAAACTAAGGTTCATGGATCAGAAATGGGAAATTATCTACTACGAAACCTCCCAAGGCAACTTTCCTGTCTTTGAATTTATACAAAGTCTGGATCCTAAAATTAAATCTAAAGTCATAGGAGTAATGGAATTATTAAAAGAATTAGGTACTTTGGTAGGCCCTCCCCACTCGAAAAAATTAACAGGTACACCCCCATGGGAACTAAGAATTTTAGGAAGTGACAACATTAGAATTTTTTATGTAGCAGTAGTAAGCAGAAAATTTTTACTGCTTCATGCATTTTTGAAAAAGAAACAAAAGACAGACAAAAGGGAAATAAAAACCGCCATTAATAGATTAA
>DOWS01000013.1:0-4550 GCA_003519445.1 Candidatus Daviesbacteria bacterium | reverse complement strand
AAAAACCGCCATTAATAGATTAAATGACTTTAAATTGCGTTAAGATAAAAATTGACTCTTGAAAATATCATAATATTGTGATATTATTAAAACTATGATGGACTGGGAAACGCACAGAAAAATATTAATGAAAGACCCCCAAGTAAGAAAAGCTTGGGAAGAAACTAGGCTTGAATATGAAATTGCCAGGGCTTTNNGCTCAACTTGCCAAAAAACTTAAAACCAAACAATCTGTTATTTCCAGAGTGGAAAGCGGCCAGTCTACCCCTTCCCTATCATTCCTAAAAAGACTGGCATCGGTGCTGGATACTTCCCTTTCAGTGCAATTTAAGTAAAAACAACCGCCTCCAAAAGCACCCTCTGCCCCGATTAAATCAAGGTCTGCAAACCCTAAATCCACCCACCACCAAAAACTTGAGATGTTCGCCCATTCCTTTCTCAAAAATAAGATTTAAACTAAAATCAGCTTTTGTATTGAATTTGTAAGCTTGCTTCACTTGATATTTCTCTCAAAATATTAAGAGCCTTTTCAAATTCATTATAATAAATTGGTGGCATATCATGTTTATCTGGATATCTAATTCCCCCATCTTCCATTAAATGTTCTCCAAGGGTATCGGTCACAAATATCAAACTATCCTCTTCAAATCTCTGATCTCCATATCTAAAACACATCTTTCTCAAAATTTTTAGATTATGACCAATTTTTTTACCACGAAGCTTATCTGGTTTTTTACCTTTAAATACTAAATAACCTTTCATATAAAGCTCACTTGCTAAACCAGTTAAATACGGAGTTGCTAAACTTGCATTAAAAATATATGGTTTTGCGTCAAGGGATTTGATTTTATCGAATTCCTCTTTTATAAATAAAACAGTTGAATGGTAAGTAATGGCTTTCATAAACCAATATATTGGATCTTTTAATCTTTTTTTATCAACCCAATATTTTCTAGTCATAATTACGTGACCTTCTCATTTGAGAAAACTCTTACCTTTTTTTAAAAGCTTTCCACATTTCCAACAAGTATATCTTTGTAGAATAAGGTTTCTTTCTCCAACACCATGTTCTGGACACATTTTTTCGAGATAATACAACGATTCTGTAAAAGCAAACGCATTTTCCAATAGATTATCCATATCTTCCATCTTCTTAAATAAATCAGCTACATTTATTTGCATACATTAATTATACTAAAGCGCCATCTTGTAAATATTTTATACAAAACTTGCATTTATGGTCTTTATCTTTTGAAAGTATCATATGTAACATTTTTGTAATATCCTTCAATCTATCTGATAACTCTTTAAATTCTCCTACATTCATATAAATCACCTCCTTTAAACCAGAAAGCCCACCTCTCGGTGAGCTAAATTACTCTAACGAATACATTAAACCATAATTTGACTAAAAGAGTATAATTAAGGAGTTAATTCTAATTTAGGGATAAAAATATGGAAAACTATATTGATGAGTTTGATAAGGAAAATTCTTCTTGGGATAATGACGTGAGTTGGCCTACGGTTTGGACTACTCTTGGAATAATAGGTGGTTTTTTATTCGGTTGGTTTGTAATTGGACGGATTTTATAGCATTTTTGAGGTTGGGCAGATAGATCTAGCTAAATTCAAAAATTAAGTAATACAATGGCTAGGTTTAGGATGGAAGTAAAGGTGACCCGGGTAAGATATTGCATCTTGCATTTTGGGAATAACTATGGTAAGATATATTCAAATCGCAACCGAATACTACCCCTTTATGGGCGGGTGCTATAAAAAGCTAGGTTGTTCCACCCTCTGGTCGCAAGGCTACGGTGGTTTTTTTATGGCTATAACTCACTGATTACCCCTTGATCACTCAATTTAGATACAATCTTTTTATAATCTCCTTTATTTTCTTCTGATTCTCTGATCATCCCTGCTAAATTATCTGCTAATCTCAAAAGTGGACTACTTTCATCTCTACCCCCCACAACCTTTCTCATCTTTATACCTAATTGCCTTAACGACTTGGTAACTCTTTTTTGAACTCTATCCTGTAACCCGTCTATAACTATAGTTGCTTTATAATCAGTGATATCTCTAGTTGTGGTGTAAATATTGATAGCTCTTCCGATTACTAAAACCATGAGATCTTCATAGGCTTTGGAGTCTTTATATACTTTGTAAAATATCTTACCCTTAAACTGTCTTGGTATCAAAGCCAACTCAATATATTGATGCCTCTCTTTATCCCGAGATTTAGTCCATTTGCGTCTGGTCTTGCCACTTTTTGCCTCTGCTTCCCCTAAAAAATCATTTAATGAGTCCCGTTCGTCTCCAACAACTACTGTAGCTACTATATACAATCTACCTTCAGTATCCTGTCCTGTTTCATCAACATAGCAGTAAAGTTTTTGCTTCGCAAAACCACTATTTTTCTTCGAAAAAGAAAGTTTTTGTTTAACAGACTTCATTAACTAAATAGTAGCACAGTACTCACAAATCCCAAATCCGCCTCCCAATCCCCCCTCTGCCCCGATTAAATCGGGGTCTGCAAACCCTAAAATTAAACTATATCTTATCCCTGCTTATTTAAGTGTAATTTTTTGCAAGTCAGATTGGACTTTACTTACAACGGGGTGATCTTCGAAGTTTGAAAAGAAACTATCCCTTAACATTTCTTCTACTGTTTCAGTGGTAAAAATATATTCTCCGGTTTCATAATAAGGATCTATTACTTTATATTTATTTTCTATACTTTGAAGATTTATGTCAGTTTTTTCGATCGCAATTCTATCTAAAACAATTTTTATCTCTTCTCCGTTAGATAATTTTATTGTCTTGACGCCTCTTACGATAATAGGTTTATATCCCACACCAGGTCCTTCCCCCCAATGTCCGGTATGAATATAAATATTCGTGCTACCATCAGTCTTAATAAGTTTTCCTGTAGGTTCTATGTTTGATGGTCCTTCACAACAGTGATTAGATTCAAAATCGGAAATTGTGATAAAAGATTTTGAACCATATCTAACAAAATCTTCATCGTCAAGAGGAATTGAAACATAATTTCTACTTGGCCAAGCACATATGCTTTTGTCTCTTGTTAAATCATCTAGCGCAATTTTTACCGGTAGAGTGTCTAAATTAATTTTACTAGGCTGTAGATCGCCAACATACCTTCCCTCCTTTGGAGTTGAACACTGCGCATTTAATAATTTTTGAAATGTGGTTGTGTTTAATATTTGAGAAGTTGTATTGTATACAAATTTAATTTGAATAATGAGCAATAAAACAATAACACCCAATAAAACCAATGCATATTTCATCCAGTAAAATTTCTTATTCTTAATGTCTATGATTCCTCCAACAATGACAGATAAAAGAGTTAATGGTAATCCTAGAGAAATTATTTTTGCTAAAATTAGGCTAACAGGTAGAAAATCCATAATTTTTTAATACTTACTTATTTAACCCAAGTATACATAGGTTTATATATCTCTGTCAAAATTTTAGATCAATCTCTTGGGAATCTTTATCCAGATAAAAAACAGAAATTTGCCCTCCGCAATATTTTTTAATTAAGCTTGCCAATTCTTCAACAGCCTCTTTTATTGGTATTGATGCTATGCTTTCCAAAACCACCACTGCATTTTTTGTAATTTTGGTAATTTTAGTCCTGTCCCCTTCCCGCCAGTTCCATCTTCTACAAATTACCCCGAAATCATCCCTGTAAATCACCTCTCCTTTTTGGGGCGGGTCATTTTCCTGCTCTCCCAAAGGGGTATAATCTTCCGTACCTTGGGCAAAAGTCAGTTCCAAATCCCCCTGCATTTTATCCAAATCTTCAGCCCCCACAGGAAGAATATATTTGATGGATATTAAATTATACAGATCAACCAAAGGGCTGATCTTTCTTATTTCCGAGCCCCGTAAAACTATTCTGGTTAGCGCCTCCGCGCTGCATCTAAAATCTCGGGGTTTACTACCAAATTTTCTGTAGGTTTCTCTCCAAGGGGCAATATACGGATGATCTGAAATTTCTACATTATTTAATTTTTCTCTTAAAATTTCTTCTGCCTCCCGCAACAATTTTTGAATTTGCAAATTATCATCTTTGTTATCTATTCCGCTGCATAAAATCACCCCAATTACAGGCTCCTCAAAATCTTCAAATATTTTTGGGTTAACTTTGAATTTCATAAAGGATTTCTTTTAGACTAAGTGTTGCATCAATAAATTTAATTCCCAAAGTTTTGGCTTTTTGTTCTAATCCTTTCCCCCACCTTAAAGCATTTTCCCTTTGATAATCTGTACTACCCATTGGATTTTCTCTTGACTCATGCGTTAATCTTTCCTTTTGTATCTCGGGATTAACTTTTAAAAAATAGACTTTATCAAATAAATCCAGCATATCAAATATATTTCCAGATACTCCAAACATATAAACATCAGGATTTTTACTTAAATAATCTTTTAAAAAATTCCTATCCCAAAGAAATGAATGATTATTTAAAAATTCTTCATCAGTATTCTCTTTATAGACAACTTTATTACCAGCCCCATCA
>DOWS01000012.1:14133-59929 GCA_003519445.1 Candidatus Daviesbacteria bacterium | reverse complement strand
ATGGAGTTTTGAAACGGGTTCATGATACTATTGAAAGTAACATGAAACGGAATTCTACTCTCTCTCTCTCTCTCTCTCTCGGGAACGCATCGATCCTGAACAAGATTAAAGAGGGGTATCTGGTTTGGATGGCTATTGTTCCTCATATTCCTAAAACAGCTCGTTACACAATCGGTGCAAGGATTGAAAATAAGTTTCTTGATCTTTTAGAACTAACATATGCTTCATATTTTAGCGAAAAAGAGAAAAAGGCCGAAAAAATCTCCGAGTGTATTTTTGCCTCAGATATTCTTAAGTTTCTCATATCTACAGCGTGGGATGGTAAATTTATCGCTAATAAGCAGTATGAAGAAATAGCAGTCAGGATGGATGAGATAGGCAAGATGCTGTGGGGATGGAGAAAAAGCTTAGACACTCCACAAAAGAAAAACCGCACCTTGTAGTGCGGAAAAGACAAGACTTTCGGAGACCGAAGACAAACTCATTGTTGGGATTCCACGTATTGTCAGGTTTAGCCCAATTGTTGTTCAGCCACATTCCGTCCTCATTGCGTTCCAGATTGAACACGTTCGGATTGCCATTACGGTTAGTTAAGTATGATGTGCCATCTGTTTCACTGCCTGTGTAATATGTTTAGCATAAGACACATGGCTGTATTTTCTTTGGGATATAAAATCCACCAGCACACCACACCAAGTATATTCTTTTTTTATAGGCAAAATACTAATCACTCTATACAAAGCCATAACCTTGCATATTCTCAATTTGTATCTGCCGGAAAGGTCTTGAAAAACCTTAGCCGTTCAATATAACCAATCTAATATGAGTATATCATTATGAAGATTTATAAGCTGTGAATTTAAAAATTTGTATCGACCGCTCCGCGGGAAAGCCAAGGGTCAAGCAGCCAAAGCATCAACGTCTGAAAATTCTGTCAAAGAGTCCAGGGGTCGGAGTGTTTTGAGTTTCAACTGACTTGCGGAGACCGAAGACAAACTCACGGCTGGGACGCCACGCAGAGTCAGGCCTAGCCCAAGAGTAGTTCAGCCACACTCCGCCCTCATCGCGCGCCAGATCGAACACGCGCGGATCGCCAAGACGGGAAGTAATTTGTTTCATTGCAATCCAGTACCATTCTCCTAAGGGTTGATTCGTATCTTTTAACCTAAGGTGAGGACCAACTTCAGCAGGGCAAAGCTCCAACCCTAACTCTTTGGCTTTTGCGTAAACCTGATCAGTTGTGGGAGCACCTGTTAAACCTAAATCTCCAACCTTTAATCTTACTGTATCTAATCCCTCTGGGGCTTTAAGAGTAGTAAAATCCGGACTTTCAAGCATATCATCTACATATGAGCTTATGTTTATACCAGCTTGCTTAAGCTCAGCTTTTAGTTGATCCTTTGATTTTCCACCAATCTCAACTGTTTGTCTTCTTATTTTCCCTTCAGGAAAGGAAGTATAGACATGTTCAATACCCTTTAATCTGTCAAAAATACCTGTTTGCAGAGGTCCTACATAGGCCTTTGTATCTGCTTTAATTTCCCTAACACTCTTAGCAATTTGATCTCTTGAGCAGCCAAAGACGATTGGCATATCTTCTTCTGAATTTCTTTGTGACCTTATCTCTCCAATACGCGGATCTTTACTATATCCAAAACCTTCAATAGGAGCATTTATTTCATAAAGAAATGCCAAATCTTCACCTGTAGGACTATGACCTTCTTTTATTTGGTTTTCAATATTTGTTAGCCTTCGCATATCCGATACTCTTTTTTGATAAGAAGTCCCATCAGGAAATTCTTTTAATTTTCCTTCCACAATAGCTACTGCTCCTGTATCTAGGTTTTGCTCCGGGGCAATTCCCCTTACTTCAGCAATCCTATTTTCTTCCATTCTGATAGCAGCTCTTGGTACAGTGGGTTTACCACTTTTATCCATAGAATAGTAAACATAAAAATCTCCACCCTGAAGATGTATCTTTGCAGTAGACACTCCGGCAGTACACCAACCAGTGCCATGTCCCTGCAAGGATTGTACGAGTGGCATAACATCAGAACCTTGTGTATACTTCACCCAGTGACCACCTATTCCGGAAAGCTCTTCTTCTGTTGCAGGAGTAACCTTTTCAATAGCCCAAGCATACAACCTAGCAAAATTCTCCGTTTGAAGAAGTTTGCCAAATTCTTTTCTGTCAGCTGCGCGTTGCTGACTTTCTTCGGAAGTAAGATCTTTTTCTTCCTGTTCTATCTGCCGTGCTTCGGCTGCTCTTTCCTCTACTGTTTGCTTTGGTATTTTTTCTTAATGGCATCATCTACATATGCAAGAGCTTCTCGATCTAAATCAGGGAATGGTTTGGTAGTGCCTTTAGATCTTTGAGGATAGGCTTTTCTGTCTTTATCATATTCAGCCATATCCACAACACTTCTTAAAATCCAGTATTTAAGTCCATCAGAATATGGCGCATCAGGGGAAGAGAGATAATCCATCCATTTATCAAGGCTTGATGTTTGATCTGCGATGATTACTTCTGTTAATTGTTTTCTTGTTTGCGCATCAATCTGAATATCTCCATGACCTTGTTCTCTTGCCAGCCTTCTTTGATTTTCAAAATAATCTTCCGGTATTTCATTAGGCTTGATGACATATTTTCTATGGAAACGCCATTTTATTAAATCCAAAACATGTTCTCTTTTGTCAGAAGTATCCTGGTCTAAAATGTCATGAAAGCGGTTTAGGTAATTTTGTATTCTATCTAAAGGATTCTGGGGAACTCTTTCTCCAGTTCGCATCTTGGTGCGTTTTGCAGCAGTGCCTACCTCTGAAGAAATATGAAGATTGTACTTATTTTTCAGTAATGAATTGACTGCTTCTGATTCTTCCATACGCTCCCTACTCAATGTCACTCTAAACATATTATATCAGTTTTTAAATATACTAATCCTGAGTCGTTTTCAAAGTTTATTTTTTAAACTGTTGTTTATACATTTCCATCAGTTCTTTTAAGGTTGTTGCATCTTCTGCTTTTTTGTCGGCCTCCCTAAATTTAATTAATCTGGGAAAACGCAAAGCCAAACCGGCTGTGTGCAGCGGGCTTTTGGTAATCTCATCTGCCAATACTTCAATCACAATTTTTGGCTCCACCCACACGCTGGGAGTAATTTTCGAGTTCACCCTTGCCGGCTTATTTTTTACTTTTAAGTTTTTACTTTTTACTTCAATACTTCTCCATTCCTCATCAGTTAACCCCGTGCCTATTTTAGAAACAGTCACGAACTCATCTTTTTTATCATCATAAACCCCCACCAGTAAGGCCCCGGCCCCAAAAGAAACTCTTTTGCCTTTGCCAAAAATATATCCCAAAATCACGCAGTCAATGGTATCCTGCAGTTCCCCTGAACTATGCCTTTTTAACTTCACCCAGTTAAAATTCCTGGCCCCTGCCTCATATTTTGAATCCGGCCGTTTTACCACTAAACCCTCTAGACCTATTGAAATAGCCTCATCCAGTATTATTTGCAGCTTCCCTGCATCATCTACAATTTCCCCTTTTTCTATTAAAATAGTTTCGCCATTATCAATTGTCTTTTCTAATTCCTCTAACCTAGTCCCTAATTCCTGATCTATTAATGATTTGCCGTCTTTATACAAAATGTCAAAACAAAAAGCTTTGAGGGGAATTTTTTTAGCCATTTCAACAATGCCGTATTTTCTGCGTCTTTGGGTGGTTTCCTGAAAGGGCAAAAATTCCTCGGATATGGGATTAAAGCCAATAGCCTCACAATCTAAAATAGCGGTTTTGGCCTTGATTTGTTTTTGGGCAGATGCCACAATCTCCGGGAACATAGGAGTAGTTTCTTCTAAATTCCTCGAAAAAAGCCGGATATTTTCCCTATCTTTATGTATTTGCACCCTGAATCCATCTAATTTTTTTTGCGCGTTAACTTTAACCATTTTCTCGATTACTTTTTCAGCAGTGGGCAATCGCTCAGCCAGCTGTGATCTAATTGGCCTGCCCACTTGCACCTGCAGTCCCTCTACTCCCTTCAGACCTTTTTCCCATAAAGTCTCACCTATTAAGCCCAAATCAGACACCCGGTTATACGCTCCTTCCAAAAGTTTTCTTTTAGATCTGTCCCCCAGCTTTAATTTAGCAAATGCATCCAAAATAGTCGGGTCACCAATGCCCAAACGGGATACCCCCAAAGGCACCCTGACCAGATGTTTAGCAGAAATAGGATCAACTTTTTGCAAAAGTCCGGCCAAAGCAGACACTTTTTTCTCAACAGTTCCTTCGCCACTGGTTTTAGCAATCTGCACTAATGTAGTAAAAATTTCTGTAACTGATAACTTTGAACTTTGAACTTTGAACTTTGAACTTTGCTGCTGCGCAGCTAACCCCATATCCCCCAATTTTCCGTAAAGTTTGAGGATATCTTCTTTGCTGGATCCATAGGCTCTGGCCAAAGCAGCAGCAACTAACTTCTCACTCATCCCCAGTTCAATCGGTTCATAAAATGGGGCTACCCTGCCTTGAAGTAAATAACAAACTTGAGCTATTTCTTCTTTTTTAACCTGGGAGAATAAGTCACACAGGATATCAATTAAAGCAAGTCTTGAAGAAGTCTCTTCCAGCTTTTCAAAATACTCTGCCAGTTTAGCAAATTCCACAGCTTCATTTTAACACTAACCCAACCACTTGACAAACCCCATTTAATCCGGTATAGTAATAAGCATAAAGCGTTGCTTTATACTTTACTATGAACGACAAATTAAAACAATTAATAAAAAAGAAAGCACAGCTTGATAAGTTGCGCCCATTACCGCCGGAACTGGTTCAAAACCTGGAGGAATGGTTTAAGGTTGAGCTTACCTACTCCTCTAACGCCATTGAGGGCAATACCCTGTCCCGCATTGAAACAGCAGAGGTCATTGAGCGCGGCACAGCCGCTGTTATAAGCGGAAAACCGCTCAAAGACCAGTTAGAAGCAATCAACCACGCTAAAGCGATTGAGTTTATCAAGAAACTTGCCAAGCTACGCAAAGGACACCAATTCATAACCGGGGAGGATATTAAGGCTATCCATAAAATAATTTTGGATGGTATTGATGACAAGTGGGCTGGCAAATACCGCACGACAGACGTATTTATACGCGGTTCAGATACAGAGTTCCCCCGACCTAATGCAGTTCCCTACTCCATGCAGGAGCTTATAAGTTGGTTGCATGGCACGCAAGATGAGCACCCGGTAAGGATAGCCGCCGACGCTCACTTTAAGTTCGTCAGTATTCACCCTTTTATTGACGGAAACGGTAGGACTGCCCGCTTACTGATGAACTTAATTTTATTTATGTACGGTTATCCCATGGCTGTAATAAGAAACGAGGATAGGATAGCTTACCTTGCTACTTTTGAAATGGCACAAAAGCAAAATAATCTTAAACCATTCTACGATTTGGTTGAGGAAGCTGCTGGGCGTTCACTTGACGCATACTTAAGCGCCGGACAAGGAAAACCCATAATGGCCGGTTTATCCCCCGCTCAAACCAGTAAACTTCTTAAAATTGGCGAATTGGCAAAAATAGCAGGTGAAACTATTCACACATTGCGATTTTGGACACAAAAGGGCTTGCTGCAAGTTAAAAACCGTTCGCAAGGAGGTTATCAATTATACGAACCGTCAATGGTTGAACAAGTCAAAAAGATCAGGCGATTGCAAAATAAGGAAAGGCTAACCATTGCCGAAATAAAAGAAAGGCTGTAAAATACTCTGCCAGTTTACCAAATTCCACAGCTTCATTTTAACACTATTTTCTCCTTTTAACCAGACTCCGTGGATTGTAATAAATATAATCCTATTGTAGAATAGTTTTATGACTAATTCTTTTGCTAACTGGGAGGTTGATCCTCCTATTGAAATCCCACTAAAAGAAAGATTAGCAATAAGGCCAGGCGCTGAGCGTTTAGGTTGGATCGGCTGTAGTGGCAATGGTTTAAACATGCTTATCTGGGTAGCACCTGAACCTAGACTCAGATTGGAAGGAACACAGGTGATAGCAGAATGTTCATCACAGCCTTCTGGAATAATAAATGAAGCAGCTCAATTAGTCCTAACTCATAATAAAATGCCTGTATTCAGATTAACCGTTGGTCACGAAAACCTACCGGCCTATGCAGAAATGCAACCACTAACAGATCTTTCTAAGCCCCCGTTTGATCCTCAAAATAAAAAGCCTCTTCTTCTAGAAGTTTTCTCGGCAGCAGACGCTATTGCTATCAAACCTTAATTGCCTTTTTTAAATTCTCCTGCAGGTTTTTCTCTACACAATAGATTTTATATCTTAAAATTGGCTAAAAATTGAGCAGGGGTGATCATTTTCACCTGATTATATTTTTCTAAGCTTAACAAATCCCTATCTCCTGTTATTAGAAAATCGCATTTACCCACTACTGCTGTTTCTAAAACTTGATTATCATCAGAATCACGAAGGTCAAAATCCACTCCTTTTAAGGAAGCTACTTCAGATAAAGAAGAAATATAAGATATGGTCGCATTGGCTGCATATACAGGAGTATCAAAATTAATTACCATTTTTTCTTTAATTTCTTGCAGAATAAAACCAGAGATAATAGAAATCATTTTCTTGTCCTCAATAAGATTAACTACCTGTGCGGGTTTACCGGAAAAATAAAGCGCTGAAAGCCAGACATTAGTATCAATTACCACTCTTTTTATTCTTGCCAATTCTACCTCTCTCCACTACTTCCAAAATATCTTCTTCTGTCATCTTTGTTTGTTTGGCAAAAGTGCGGAAAGGGGTTGCCAGAATTTCCCAGGAAAGTTCTCCTTTTTGAAAAAGTAGGTAAGTTCTAACAGCAGAGCGGATAAATTCAGATCTGGAGGTAAATTTGCCCTCGTTTATCTGTTTTTCCATCTCCAGAGCTAGATTTTTAGGAAATGAGATAGTAGTAGTAACTTGCATAGTTTGTTAAACTTTAACAAAATTTAACACATCTGTCAATGATCATTTTAATACATATTGGGCTTTTTTGGTGCCGCCGGCTTTTTTAACCAAACCTTTTTGGCGCAGGAATTTAAGCTCGCGCAAAACCGTATCATCGGAAAAATCAGGGAAAATTTTTCTAAAATCCCTGTTACTCATGCCGTTATGCCTGTGCAAATACTCCATAATCATCATCTGCCGTTCATTCAAAACCACTTGTTCCCCCAACCTATCTTTAACCCTTGCATCAACAGAAATCCTTTGCACTTTTTCCTTAACCCTGTTTAGTTCAATGGCCACGCCTTCGGTAAAATACTCCAGCCAAGGGGTTAAATCCCGCTCGTGTGTATCTAGTACGAGCTGGTTTGATACTGCTTGAAGTGTTAAATAATAGTCCATGGGATTTTCATCAAAATATTCTTCAAAAGAAAAAAACTTCCTGATGTCATAGTTATCCAAAAACATAAGTAAAGTAGCAACAGCCCGCGCCACCCTGCCGTTTCCGTCAACAAAAGGGTGGATCCTGGCAATTTCATAATGAATAATTCCTGCTTTAATAACTGGCTGAACAGATTTTCCTTCATCAGAATTGATCCAGTTGACCAAATCCTCTATCAGATAAGGTACTTCAACAGCCGGTGGGGGTGTATAGCTTATCTCTCCTGTTTTGGTATTTTTAACAACCACCTGTCTAACCCTAAACTTGCCTGTTGAACCTTCAGGCAGGATTTTTTCAGTTGTTAATTTGTGAATTTCCAAAATAGTTTCAATGGTAAAATTGTAATTTCCGGATGAACCGATCTGCGTAGCCACCCCATCTATAAACTTTAAAACATTGCGGTAATTTAATACCTCCTGCACATCGCGATCCCTGGCTACCACTTCATGGCCATCCAGCACATCTTTGACTTCTTCCTCAGACAGCTGATTTCCTTCCAAGTGGGTTCCATGATGGATAGTCCGCTCAATAGCTTCTTTTCTGAATTTAGCCTCCCAGGCAGGTATTAAGGGGGCATGCATGATCACCTCACGGGAGGCCTCAACAATGCCAATGTCTTTTAGAATTTTATTTGTAATTGTGTATTTAGGGATGAACATTTCCTCAATTATTGCACTTTCCCCGCAAAAAAACTAGCTTACATATTCATCCCAACTTTTAATTTGCAAATCAGACATTTTTTTGGAAGATAGGGCAGAAACTAACAGCTCTGCTGCCTGCAGATTGGTAATTAAAGGAATTCCCAAATCAATACAATTTCTTCTTATTAAAAACCCATCTGTCTCCCCCTGATCAGATCTGGGCATGGATATATTTATTGCCAAATCTATTTTGCCTTTTTGCAAAAGATCCAACACTGAAGGATGAACTTTTTCCGATATTTTAAAAACTCTGGTATTTTTTATGCCATGTTTTTTCAAAACTTTTGAAGTATGTTCTGTAGCATAAATTATTAAGCCCATTTCAGATAAAATTTTGGCAAACGGAATAAATTCCAGTTTATTTTTTTCACCACCCAAACTCAAATATACTGATTTTTTGGGTAATTTAAATCCAACAGACAAAAGCGCTTTTAAATAGGCTTCCTGCAGATCATCGCCAAAGCAGGCCACTTCTCCAGTGGAAGACATCTCAACCCGCAATCTTGGATCTGCTCCTTTGATTCTACTAAAAGAAAACTGGGGAGCCTTGACCCCTACATAATCCAGATCAAGAGTTTTAAAATCGCCTGCTAACTTTTCTCCCAACATCACTTTGGTAGCCATTTCCACAAAATTATAACCTGTGACTTTGGAAACAAACGGGAAAGAGCGGGAGGCGCGAAGATTAAGTTCTATCACTGAAATCCTGTTATCTTTGGCCAAAAATTGAATGTTAAAAGGCCCGCTGATTTTTAGCTCCTTGAGAATTTTTTTGGTGGCGTCTTTGATTTGCCTGATTGTTTGGAGGAATAGCCTCTGGGGCGGCAGGACAATCGTGGCATCACCCGAATGCACTCCGGCGTTTTCAACATGTTCGGATATGGCATAGATCAAAAGCTCACCCTTTTGTCCCACCCCGTCTATCTCGATTTCTTTAGCCCCTTCCACAAATTTGGAAATTACCACCGGATGTACGCTCGAGACATCACTGGCCTGTTTTAAGTATTTTTTAAGTTCTGATAGGCTAAAAGCCACATTCATGGCCGAACCTGAAAGAACATACGAAGGCCTTATTAAAACCGGATAATTGATTTTTTTGGCAAATGCAGTTGCCTCTTTGGTATTTCTGACATTTTGCCAGCGAGGCTGATCAATATTTAATTTATCCAGAATGTTGGAAAATTTGTGCCTGTTTTCTGCTCTATCAATACTTTCCGGCAAAGTCCCCAAAGTCTTATATCCTGCCTTAAAACAACTCATGGCCAGGTTATTGGGAGTCTGGCCGCCAAAGCCCAAAACTAAACTGGCTGATTCCTCTATCTCATAAATATCACTTACCCTTTCAAAAGTCAGTTCCTCAAAATATAACTTATCTGCAGAGTCATAATCAGTGGAAACAGTTTCCGGATTGCAATTTATAATAATAGTTTCCAAACCCTCTGCCCTTAAAGTTTTGGCAGCAGTCACCGAACACCAGTCAAATTCCACAGAAGATCCAATCCTGTAGGGCCCCGATCCCAAAACTATTGCTTTTTTCTTCTTTGACTCTCTGACTCTTTGACTCTCTGACTCTTCCCCATGGTATGTCAAATACAAATAATTAGTCCTGGCCGGAAATTCCCCTGCTAAAGTATCAATGTGTTTAACTTTGGGCAAAATCCCCTGCTTTTTTCTAAACTTTCTAATTTCATCTTCTGATTTCTTGAGTGCTTTAGCCAAAAGTTTATCTGAAAACCCCAATTTTTTAGCTTTTGCGATAGTCTGATAGCTGAAAGCTGAAGACTGCAAGCTACCTTCAAACTCAATCATCTCCTTGATCTGATGCAAAAACCAGGGATCAATACCTGTGGCTTTATAAATACTCTCAACCAACTCCCCTTTGGAGAATCTTTGAGCAATCACAAATAGTCTCTCTGTGGTTGGCAAAAGTTTCGTCTCATCTATCTCATTCCCCAGCAGTCCATCTTGACCGGTTTCCAGCATCCTGATGGCTTTTTGCAAAGCTTCGGGAAAACTCCTACCTATTGCCATTACCTCACCCACACTTTTCATTTCCGAACCAATTTCGTCTTTGCCTCCTGCAAATTTTTGCAAATCCCATCGGGGGATTTTCACTACCAGATAATCAAGGCTTGGTTCAAAAAAAGCGCTGGTGGATTTAGTCACGGAATTTTTAAGTTCAGGTAGGGTATAACCCAAAGCCAGTTTGGCAGCAATGTAAGCCAGCGGATAACCGGTAGCTTTGGAAGCAAGAGCCGAAGATCGGGATAATCTGGCATTAACCTCTATCACCCGGTAATCGTTATTTTTAGGATTTAAGGCAAACTGGATATTACACTCCCCCACAATCCCCAAATGCTCAATCACCTGCAAAGAAATCTTACGCAGCATGTGATATTGATAATTATTTAAAGTTTGGGAAGGCGCCACCACAATACTTTCACCTGTATGAATTCCCAAAGGATCCATATTTTCCATATTGCAGACAGTAATTTTATTGCTACTTTTGTCTCTGACAACTTCATATTCAATTTCTTTCCAGTGTTTAAGATATTCTTCAACAGCTATTTGCGGAGCATGCTTTAACGCGTTCTCTGCCATCTTATTTAGTTCTTCAATATTGCTAACTACTCCTGAACCTAATCCTCCAAGAGAAAAACCAGACCTGATAAGTAGGGGAAAACCTAACTTTAAGGCAATTTTTTCTGCCTCTTTAGCAGTTTTAGCAAAACCACCTTTGGGAGTTTTAATACTAATTTTATCCAAACTATTAGCAAAAAGTTCCCTGTCTTCTGTGATCTGAATTGTTTTAACGCTTGTTCCCAAAACCACCACCTTATATTTTTTAAATATTCCTGATTTTTCAAGTTCCAAACCGCAATTTAAGGCTGTTTGACCTCCAAAGCTTAAAAAAATTCCATCAGGGCGCTCTTTTTTAATTACTTGTTCAACAAAATACGGAGTAACAGGCAAAAAATAAATTTTTTCTGCCAAATCTTTTGAGGTTTGAATAGTCGCAATGTTGGGATTAATTAAAACAGCCTGAATTTCCTGCCTGCCGACAGGCAGGTCTTCTTTTAAGGCTTTTAAGGCTTGTGAACCGGAGTAATCAAACTCTCCGGCCTCACCTATTTTCAAAGCGCCTGATCCTAAAACTAAAACTTTTTTCATAAATAATCCAAAAATTCATCAAACAAATAACTTGCATCTGTTGGTCCCGGACTGGCTTCAGGATGAAATTGTACTGCCATAAAAGGCTTGCTTCTGTGTCTTATGCCCTCATTTGTCCCATCATTTAAATTCACAAACCAATCTTTCCAATCAGAACCCAAACTTTTCATATCAACAGCAAAGCCATGATTTTGAGATGTAATAATGGCTTTTTTGCTATTTTGATCTAGTACTGGTTGATTCTGGCCTCTGTGGCCGAATTTTAATTTGTAAGTATTTCCACCTGCAGCCAAAGCCAAAATCTGGCTTCCCAGACAAATGCCAAAAGTGGGAATATTTTTGTCAAGCAAAACCTTAACATTCTGAATAGTTTGCTTTGCTTGTTTTGGATCACCGGGTCCATTTGAAATAAATATCCCGTCAAAATCAAATTTTGCCTGTAACGGGTCAGAATCCCACGGCATCCGTGTTACCCGTACACCTCTTTTAACGAAACTTCTGATAATATTTTCCTTAACTCCACAATCAATTAGAATAATATGCTTATTCCCATGCCCATATGTCAGTACTTTGTCAGTACTTACATAAGGCAAAAGATTTTCCGAATTTGGATCATAAATCCCGCTACTTTTGACTTTTAACTTTTGACTTTTAACTTCTACTCTACCAAGCATCACCCCATGCTCCCGTAATTTAATGGTCAGCGCTCTAGTATCTATCCCTTGTAACGCAGGTACTCCTTCTTCTTTTAACCACTGACCCAAAGTTTTTTGGCTTTCAAAATGGGATGGATTATCAAGATAATTTTGCACAATCAAACCTTTAACTTGAATTCTTTCCGACTCCCAAAAGCGCTTTTGGGGCACTCCGTAATTTCCCTGCAGCGGGTAAGTCAACACCAGGATCTGGCCGTAGTAAGAAGGATCTGTTAGCGATTCAGGATACCCTACCATGCCGGTATTAAAAACCACCTCCCCCGAGGTGGAAAAAGCAGCCCCAAAACTTTGTCCTAAAAAAACTGTCCCATCGGACAGAATCAGTTTACCTGTCATAATAGAGATCCTTCGTCGCTTCACTCCTCAGGATGACCTCGCCACAGGCGGGTCAATTCTTCCCAATACCAATCCCAGCAAGGCTTCCCTAATATACAACCCGTTTCTGGCTTGAGAAAAATAAATAGCATTGGGATGAGAATCCAAACTTGGATCAACCTCGTTGATACGGGGTAAAGGATGCATTAATTTCACTCCTTTGTCCAAATATTTTTTAAAAGAAGCATCCAAGATAAATTTGTCTTTTACTTTTTTGTACTCATTTAGATCTTTAAATCTTTCTTTTTGCACTCTTGTTTGATAGAGAAAATCAGCCTGCAAATTATCAGGCAGATGATCAAATTGCTCATAGATTACCTTCCTTTGATCCAGAATCTGCAAAAATTCATCAGGCATCGAAAGTGTGGAGTGAGAAATAAAAATTTGCTTGACTTTAAAATGCGATAAGGCCAAAGATAGCGCATGAACTGTCCGGCCATATTTTAAATCCCCCATCAGAGCAACAGTAATCCCGTCCAAATGCCCAGCTTCCTTCATTATGGTATAAAGATCCAACATAGTCTGAGTAGGATGCTGGTTAGCCCCGTCACCGGCATTAATCACCGGAATATCTGCCACATCTGCTGCTTTTTTGGCAGCGCCTGATTCAGGATGCCTCATTACCAAAACATCCGCATATGAATTCATAATTCTCACAGTATCGGAAAAAGATTCTCCCTTATGAATACTGGTGGCTTCCGGGTCGTCAAAACCAATAATGCCCATGCCTATTTTTTGAGCTGCCGATTTAAAAGATTGTTCTGTCCGGGTGGATGGTTCAAAAAAAAGTAACGCCGCGATTTTACCTTGGGCTATTGTATAGTTGGATCTATCTCTTTTAACATACTGCGGATCAAATTTTTTGGCTGTTTTTAAAATAAAAAGCAATTCCTCTTTGGAAAAATCATTAATATCTATTATGTCCCGTCCTTTAAAGTTATACATTTTTTCAAAAAAAATCCGCCTCACAGGCGGAATTTCAAATTCTATTTAACTGATAAATCTTAACCAGTCTTAACATAAATTATTTGCTAGTTTAAAATTATTTATGTAAAATGTCAATATGGCAACTAAAAAAGAGGAAGAACGGTCTTTCCACAAAGAACTAATTCAGCAACTGGTAACTTTATCCACCTCGGGTTTTGGTCTGGTGGCAGCTTTAGCCTGGAACGAAGCTATACAAACTTTTGTTAAAGAATATATTCAAACTATTTTTCCTGACCAGTCAGGAGCCATTTCCAAATTGATCTATGCTTTAATCATCACCGCTTTTGCTGTTTTCATCACCTACGAACTCTCCCGTCTCGCCTCCCGTTGGGGAGTTAAAAAATGAGGATTGCAAAACTTAACAAAAAACAATTAGATAAGCTTTCTGATATAGCATCTGATTTGGCTTTAGTAGCTGTAGCCTCTGTAATATTACCAGCAGCGCTTGACAAATTTAACCTAACTAAGATATTATTAGGTTCAGTAGCATCAATTATTTTTTGGCTAATTAGCCTATGGTTTAGGAGATAACATGGATAATACATTACTTGTATATTTAATATTGGCAATTTTCGCTCTTACTATTGTCCTCATGGCCCTCCCTACCATGCTGCAAAGAAAAAAGCGGTGAACCAAGTCACCTAACATTAATTCAGCGGCCGTGTCAATAATGTTATGTTTCTTTAACCTCTCCTTCTTCTACTCTTAAAATCCTGGAGGAATTTAGGAAAGATTTGGGGAGGTTTTCCAGTTCTACTGTAGCTATTATTTAACTCTCCACTCAGAAATTCTATTAAAAAGCTGGTCGGAACTGGTGATCCTTGGAGGATACAAAGTATAGAGACCGGTCTGTGAATCTTTTTCTCCGGTAAATCCAAATCTCGTATAAAACTCAACTACATTGCATTCATCCATTGTTTTAACAGGTAATCGCCGCTCGATTAATTGTTCCGCCACCTTTCTGCCTACGCCCTTACCTCTTGCGTTTTCTCTAAGATAAACAACACCACCATCCGGATTTTCCATTACCACACCAACGATTTCAGTATCCCAAAAGACTGGTTTTAATTTTGCCGGCTCAAAAGATGCTTGTTGGTTGACAGCAGCCAAATGATCCCTAAATTCTCCAACTGCGTGGTCCCACCCATCTTGAAGTCGTTCTAAACCAGCTTCCGACAAACCTAAAAGAAAACCGTGGTGTAATAATTCGACAGCAAAATTATCTCTGTCCCGATTGTCACCAAGTTGTCTTTGAATTTCCTGCGCCTCTTCTTTCACTCCGCAAGGATAAGGAAAAGATGTCACATTTAAAGCTAAACCCCAAGGATTATGAAAATGCAGCATAGCTTTTATCCTAGGAAATTGACAATATAAAGCATCATTAACACCAGTATCGATAGACGATTTAAATCCTCCTCTATAGAAAACAACATTATTGCTCTGATCTGCACATGCAACGCAGGCTTCTTCCGACTCCGCCACACTTTTATCCACTTGCCTTGGAGTAACAATCATAAAATCCCCAAATCTTAGAGAGACATTACCCGATGTATCATATAAAAGGTGCGACTTTTGGGCAAATTGAAGCAACGCAGCAAATCTTTTCTGCTCTTCCTCCGGTGGTTCTGGCAAATGTGAATCTGCTTCAGTATGGTACCAAGTAACTCTTGATCTTTTTTTGACAAATTCGACAAGATTAGCGGCAACTTCTTCCCGTCTTCCCATCAAATCGATAGCCCCTCCTTCGGCGGTTACTAAAACAACTGGATGAAATCCGCCTGTTAGCTCATGTAAATCATTAGCAACCGTAAGATTCAGATGGGCCCTTCTATTTTGCTCTAGCGCTGCTCCAACAAGTTCCCCATGAGAAACTCCAGATAAAAGTTTAAAACCAATTAGAAACGCAGTCTGCCCGAATCTGCCGCGTAGCTCGTCGAGAATTTTGGGATTTCTTACTAAAGTTATGGTGATCTCCTCTTCTGAAGAAGGAATTTTTCCACGAGCAACCTCTTTTGGTCTAAAATCAGCCACCGCTGCAGCATGAAAGATGATGTCCGGGGCTTCCTGCCCAAGTAATGCCTGTTGTAAGCTTTTAGCGTTTGTGAAGTTTACATGTTTAACTCCAGGAAGTTCTAAGCCTGCAAGGGCTGGTACCTCCCTTGGGCATAAAACAGTCACATTATAGCCATGGGCAACCATTTGTCTGGCTATCTCATACCCGAACTTTCCAGTCGCAAAATTAGTGATAAAGCGGACATCATCAACAGGTTCTCTTGTTCCCCCTGTTGTAATGATTGCCCGCTCGCGTCCCCCATCGCGAGCTCTTTCCATATACCTCCTTAGCTTAGAAAGCTAATTGTCAATATAAACCTTTACCTTGGAAAAATCAACAAGTTGTGTAGGCAGACCACTTCAGGTTAAACTTACCAGCAGTCAAAGATTTTTCTGCTTTGCCAAAGTTTTTCCCGATCCAGCCTAGCAGTAATGGTTTCTTCTCTGTCTGGTCTGGCAGCTACCAGTACATATGTGGGTGAGCAAATCTTACTTAAACCGGCTGTTTCTCCATTTTGAGTGTAGGCATCGCAATACACAAGATAAACTTGATTTTGAAAAGCAGTAGCTGAAGGCAATTTATCAATAACATCAGTGGCGTCAAATTCCCTCCCGACATACCAATAAGACGGACAAAAAACAATTTCCGCTCCTTGGGCAACTAATCTTCTTAAATTTTCCGGTCTGGCCAGATCCCAGCAAATCACCACTCCCAAATTACCCAATTCGGTGTGAATTACTGATGATTCGCTGCCGGCTGTAACCCCTTTCTCATCCCTCCATGGATTTTGCTTTTGACAGGTTAAACGAAGACTCCCCTTATTATCAACAATGTAGGCCTCATTAAAAATTTGATCACCCCGTCTGGTATAAGCCCCGTAAACCACCCATAGATTAGTGTTTCTGGCTTGTCTTTTAATTTCTTCATGAAGATCTGTTAAATCTCGGTCTTTGGCTTGACCCGACAAGGAAATTTCCGGAAAACACAGGATATCCGCATAAGGGGTCCAAATTTTCATCATCCCCACTATAGTCCCCAAGTTTTTTTCCGGATCATCTACCTGCTCCACCTGAGCAGCACCAACTCTAATAAATCTTTGTTGCTCTAGTTCCAAAACAATCATGATTTTAATTATATCAATAATCCTATAGCCTTACAACTCCCTCCTCCACCCTTAAAATCCTGGAGGAATTTAGGAAAGATTTGGGGAGGTTTTCCAGTTCCACTGTGGCAATAATGGTTTGTTGGCGGGAGACTACCTCCACCACATGAGCCCTGTGGTTAGCATCCAGCTCTGAAAAAACATCATCCAGCAGTAAAATCGGCCTTTTGCCCAATGAGAGAGCCATATATTCCAAAGTAGCCAGCTTAAAAGCCAAAGTGGCTGTTCTCTGTTCACCTCGGGAACCAAAATAAGCCAAATTTCGATTATTCAGATTGAGTACAAAATCATCTCGATGAGGACCAATTAGGGTTACTGCAGCAGCCACTTCCCTACCATTATATTCTGCTAATCTCTCTTTATTTAATAAACTCTGCTTATACTCAAAAATGAATTTACCCAAAGGACTCTCAAAATTATTCATTGATTCCAGAAAAGCAATTCTAGCGTCTGATACTACTTTGGCATATTTAATCAGCTCATTTGTCCAATAGTCCAACTCATCAACTTTTCCCTGCCCTTCCCTGATTCTTTTTAAAACCCTATTCCTGCTTACTAAAACCTGTTCATACAGAGTTAAAGATTTCTTATAATGGGAATCAACTTGGGCTAAACTTAAATCCAGATGCCATCTCCGCAGACTTGGACTGCCTGTGACCATATTGATATCTGAAGGAGAAAATAGTACCACCGGCAAATTACCAATATAATCCACCACCCTGCGTGGTACCCCATTAACTTTGACTCTTTTATGCAATTTTTCATCTATCATTTGCATATTTATTTCTAATTTAGTTTCCTGAATCAATCCTGTGACTAAGGCCGCATTTTCTCCTTGCTTAATGAGTTCCGTTTCTTCATCTACCCTGCCTGATTTAGTGGTTGATAAAAAATAGACCGCTTCCAACAGGTTGGATTTTCCAGCAGCATTATTGCCTACAAAAATGGTGGGACGCTCGTCAAACTGTAAATCTAGTTTTCCGTAATTCCTGAAATTAATTAAATTTAGTTGCTTGAGAAACATCTACTTCCCTTCCCAATGCCCTAATCCTAAAAATTCCCTTACTTTAAAAGATAGGCTTTTACCTGGAAAAAACAAACTTGGTTTAAGTCCAAACAGTCCCACCAGTAATATGACAACCCCTAATGCTATAAAAATCGGCGCTGTCCCAAAAATATCAGCCAGAATACCTGACAGCAAAACAGGTATCAAAGACAGTCCTGCCATGATTACTCCCAAAACCGAAAAAACTTTTCCCCTGCCGCCTGCCGGCGTATTTTCCTGTAAAACTGTTTGAGACGGCACCAAAATAGATACCATCACCAACCCCAATAAAAACGAACTAAAAGCTACAACAGCAGATAGCGGCGGCTGATAGAAAAACGGCAAAGGTATGGGTCTGGGCAAATGTTTTATGGCAGGAGAAATAATTGGAGCAATTCCGATCAGGAAAAAAAGCAATCCTCCAAAAAGAATTGCTTTTGCAACCAGTTTTCTCCGTACCAAAAGATATCCTATGCGGCTTAAAATTAATCCTCCTGAAATAATACCAAGGCCCAAAGGGATAACCAAAACATAAGAAGCATCTGTAGCTTTAATATGCAAAGATTTCTCCAGAAGTCCCGGCATAAGTACTGCCAAAACCCCTATAACCATCTGCACTCCTGCCAAAATGAGAATTGAGGACGCAACAGGCAATTTTCCTCTGATTAAATTTGCTGTTTCTACCATCTCATATAAACCAACCTCCCAAATTTTGTGGTAATCTCTTTTTTTCAAAGCCAAAACCAGTTTTTTGCCTTGTTCATCAGGTTTAGCCCGGATTGAGGGAAAGGTAAAAGCAAGGAAAAATGCCAAGCCCAAAAATATTCCTCCCGCGACAAAAACCATATTTATGCCAAAATGGTTAATAAAAGGTCCGGCCAAACCAAATCCCAGCAGGAAACTGGAATACAAAGTGATGGAGAAAAACGAATTGGCCACTAACAACTGTGGTCTTTTGACTATCAAGGGGATGGCTGATGCTTCTGCCGGAGCGTAAAATTGGCCTAGGGCATTAACAAAAAAAGCTACAGCCAAAATAGCCGGGTAGCTGTCTTTAAGGAAAATCAGGCTAAAAAAGGAAAGACAGAGGAAAAAATCAATCAACATAATAATCTTTTTACGGTCAATCAAATCCACTAACACTCCGGTAAATAAACCCAGTAAAACTGCCGGCAGGTAAACCGCAAGCAGCAGCACAGCCACTGCCATGCTGGAATCAGTCAGCTTAAAAACCCAAATGATGAGAGCAAAATTTAAGGAGTTATAAGAAAGCTGGACCAGGATCTGGTTGATCCACAAATTTAAAAATCCCCGGTTCCCCAAAACCGAGGCAAAGGACGGTTTTTGTTCCATAATTACCCAAAGGTTAGTTTACACCTTTTTGACATCAATGTCTTTCATGGGAAAGTCGGCTTTATTATTGGTCACCAAAGTTAAATGATTAAGTTTGGCCTAGGCTGCCAGAAAACAATCCAGCAATAATCCCTGTTTTGTTTTCTCGGACATCCCTCTTCTATATAATCCGGCTTCTCTGGCAGTATCTTCATCAATATCAAGTACTTTGAATTTAGTTAAAAGATTATTAAAGGCATTTTCTTCCACAGGATTAGATTTGGCGAAAAACTCACCAATCACCACTACTGAAATAACAATATTCCCGCGCTTAATATTTTTCTTAAGAAATGTTGCCTCTGGTTCAAAACCCTGGATAGCTTTGATAAAAATATTGGTGTCAGGCAGATACATTTTTTTTGACCGCTTCGTCCCATCGATTGATCCACTGTTGATCAGCTAATTTACGATCACGCCGTATTTCTTTTTCCCATTTTAATACCCCTTCTTTAGTTCTGGTGCCGCGAGCAGCACCCACTACCTCATCGGCCAGTTTCTTTAAATTGGCTCTTTCTTTTTTTCCTTTTTGCACACGATTACCCAAAGCCTTACGGGTGTATTCAGCTAAACTTTCACCATTTAATGCCCTCTGGCGGTCTATTTCGCGCCTTAAATCAGCAGGTAAATAAATTTGGGTTCTCTGTAGTTGATGCATATACATCACTAATATACATCACTTTTGGGGGTTCGTCAACCTTGGCATTTTGGGTAAAAATAAGATAGAGTCGCCTTGAACAAGTTCAATGGCGCTTCCTTCTTGATTTTGCTCACGCTTGACAGCGTTCGCAAAAATAAGTTCCCCGGCCGGCCAGGGAGATTTTTTTAAGAATTTGCTAAAATAGGCTTATGCATGCTGCTTGGAAGGTTGAACTATATGAAACCGCAAGAAGTGAGAAACCAGTTGAAAAGTTTATTGATTCATTGGAAGCAAAAGCAAGGCTAAAAGTGGCTCGCGCGATTGAATTATTGCAGGAATTTGGGCTGGAAGGCGGATACCCGCATGTTAAAAAGCTAACTGGAAGCGACTTGTGGGAATACCGCATTCTCGGATCAGACAACATCCGTATATTCTATGTGGCAACTCCTGGAAAAATATTTCTCCTCCTCCATGGATTTAAGAAAAAGAAGCAAAAAACACCTACCAAAGAAATTAGAATTGCAAAGGAGCGTTTGCAGGAATATTTTAGGGGAAAAATCCAAAATTAACTTTTGGGGTATTGACATTTATCGCAAATTTGCGATAATATGTATTATATGACCAGTTGGAACACATATAAACAAAAATTATTAAAAGACCCTGAATTTAAAAGACTTTACGACGAGTCTCAACCCGAGTTTGAAATCGCCCGGGCAATTATTCGTGCCAGGATAGAGAAAAAAATAACCCAAGCGGATCTGGCTGAAAAAATGAATACCACCCAATCTGTTATCTCCCGGGTTGAACAAGCTAGGACAAGTCCCTCTATTTCTTTTCTTAAACGTTTGGCAGCAGCCTTAAATACCACGCTTCAAGTACAGTTTAAATAATCTGGGATAATGTTATTTCTGGCAGTGTGGGCAAAAGTATGTTCCTCGTCCGCCAAGAGTGATTTTCTTAATCAACTTTCCACAAATCTTGCAGGGGTGTAAAGAAGGTGTGTTGGATATCCTTTATTTTAAATTATTTAACTGCTCTTCTGTAAGTTCTGCTTGTCTGATGATTTTTCTTAAAGTCCCCCGTGGAACTGGGCCCGGATGAACTGCTACTTGTGTCCATCTGCCGTCTGAATGAGTAAGTCTTATGTGACTTCCTCTACCTTTCCCTTTTTGGAATCCAAGTTTCTCCAAGAACTTAATCAGTCTTTGAGGTTTAACATTGCGGGGGAGTTTATTCATGCAAAAGCAATTCTGGCACCTTCAGGCACTCTTACTTCGGTTGTAGTGACAGTTTGCTCCCTAATATTATCAATAGGAATCTCTTTACCTTCTTCTGCTAAACTTTCCAAAGCCAATTCAATTCCATCTTTAATACTTTTCAAAACTCCATCAATTGAATCTCCGTAATCTGCTATGCCCAATGTTGGACAATAGGCATTATAGACAGTCTTTTTGCCCATTTTTTCCGGTTCAATAATAATTCTGTAGTTTAAAACCTGTTTCTCCATGTTTATATTATATCACCTAAAATCCACCACCACAACAGTTTATTTTTGACATCTTCCACAATAATATGTTCCCCGGCCGGCTAGGGAGATTTTTTTAATGATGGTTTTACAGACTTTACAGGGGTGTTTAGTAAATGGTTCTCAAACTGACTGGTTTGGTTCTTCTGGCCCGTTTTGCTTTTTGGTGAAGGTTAATCCTTGATTTGTAACAAAAACAAAAGCATAACCGCTGGTATCTCCTTTTTGTTTCTTTTCCCAAGCACGAGTGATAAATTTAAACATTTCTGTATCCGCATAATACTCTGGTTTAGTTGATGAGGAGCTGTAATGTGAGCTTTCGTGCCTTAGTATGACACCTGCAGTATTAGGCTTGATAAATCTATAAGTTCCTTCATCATAAAAGCTAGGTCCACGGGCTCCAGGTATTTCGCTAAACTGGTCTGGCGACAAGTATGATTGGTCAGGCGAGGGCTCTTGTTTTCCTCCGACAGCAACAAAAACAAATATCTTATTTATTAATTCTGAATTACTTCGTAGTCTAGCTCCCCTCTTCAATCTCTTTGCTTCTCCTGAAAAACCTTTTGTCATTAGAAGGTCACTGACAGGTGAACTATTGACATACCAATAAGGATAATCAAGCCTAATGATGGTACCAGTTTTGGTAGTATTTTCCGACTCACTTACGATAGCTTGTTCTAGTTGTTGTGGGTTTAATTTAGATTTATACTCAGGTGCTGATTTTTCTCTCGGATTAACAATACCAGACTCATAGATTGGCTTTATATCTTCTGGTAATTTATCCCTCGCATTCCAGCTAAGACTTGGGTGATCAACCAAAACTACTACCACCTCTTTTAATCCCCCTCTTCTTGCATACTCAAAAAGAGGAAAATCAAAAATACCTTTTCTCAAATAAAGTGCTACCTTCGGTGTTGGAATTATTCGAATATGAGCTTTTTCTAACTCTTGTTGAGTAAGTGTATCTGCAGATAATCCTTCAGGCAGGGGTGTAGATGGAGAATTATCCCCGTCCTCGGGAGAAATTCCTTCCGGAAAAAGAATCGGGGGGAGAACTTTTGCTGCCACTGCCAAACCTCCTACCACTGCTGCCCCTTTAGCAACATTTTTTAGAAATCTTCTTCGAGAGAGATTTTCCACATGTTGTGATGGATTTTCTGCCATAAACACATTATACTATTTCTGACAGTTAGAACAATAATAAGTGCCTCTACCTCCCAGTTGGATTTTTTTAATGATGGTTTTACAGACTTTACAGGGGTGTTTATCCAAGCCATAGACATAGGCATAGTCTAGAAAATAGCCCTTGTGGCCTTCAGGGTCTCGAAAATGGGCTCTGGTTGAACCTCCATGTGCTATCCCATCTCTTAAAGACTTAAGTACCCCTAAGTGTAATCTTTTAAATTGTAAGTTACTTAAGTTACTTACTTTAGTTCTGGGATCAATTTTGGCATTAAAACAAGCCTCATTAGAATAAATATTCCCCACTCCGGAAACAACAGACTGATCCATCAGAACCACTTTAACAGGCTGTGATTTATGTTTTAATAAATTTTTTTTAAGAATTTGCCAATTAAATTCTTTTTCCAATGGTTCCGGCCCTAAATTGTCAATTGTCAATTTTCCATTGTCAATTATCTTCACCCATCCAAATCTTCTCTGGTCATTAAAATAAAGTTTTGAACCGTCCGAGAAACTGAAAATAACTCTTGTATGAGAATTGGGCATTTTGCCCATCATATCTTCTGTCGGATGCCCGCCAATATACCTTTCCCCTTCACGCTTTACGCTTTCCCCTTGCAAAATCAGTTGCCCAGTCATCTTTAGATGGAAAAGTAAATTTACTTCGCCTAAATTAACAGCCAGTAACTTGGCAAATCTCTCAATTTTGAGTACTTTTTGTCCCTCTGCTGAATTGGGATTTCCTATGAAAGATTTAGGCGAAAGTATCTGGATTTTTTTAATGGTCAATCCAATGATTCTTCTTTGCAAAACCAATTTAATTGTTTCAACTTCAGGGAGTTCTGGCATTATGGCTTTATTTTACTATATAATCAAAATATGTTAAATGAAAATTTTGTTATTGTAGGAGCAATTCTAAACCTTATCGGGAGCCTTAATTATCTTGTGGCTACAATCAAGGGGGGGGTAAAACCAGATAGGGTTACTTGGCTTTTATGGTCGGTGATACCATTTATCGCTTTTACTGCCCAAATTAAACAGGGCGTTGGCCTGCAATCTCTAATGACCTTTATGACAGGATTCACGCCGCTTATGATTTTTCTTGCTTCATTTGCTAATAAAAAATCATTCTGGAGATTGGGCCGTCTTGATATAATTTGTGGTACGCTCTCTATAGCAGGTATATTGCTCTGGTATATTACAAAAACCGGAAACACTGCAATAATATTTAGTATCATTGCTGATTGCTTGGCAGCTATACCGACAATTATTAAATCATATCACGCCCCTGAAACAGAAGATTACAAAATATATCTTCTCGGTAGTTTAGCTGCTGCAATTACATTGTTAACTATAAAAACTTGGAGTTTTGCATACTTTGGCTGGCCGGTATATATTTTGATAGTTACCCTACTCCTAACTGTTCTTATTAGGTTTAAACTAGGCAGACTATCATCTTCTTGGTGAAATTAAGGCAAAAAAGACGGCTGGCATGATACTATTGTACTATGGATCGCTGGAAAATTATCTATTATGAAACTGCACAGGGACAATCCCCCATATTTGATTTTATTCAAAATTTAGATATTAGAATCCGGAATAAAATAGCGGATGTCTTAGATTTGTTAGCTGAATATGGAATCCAAATTGGTTCTCACCATGCCAAGAAATTAGCTGGCACACCTTTATGGGAACTTCGTATTTTAGGTGAAAGTTCTATTCGCCTGTTTTATGTGGCCATTGTGGGCAAACAATTCTTACTGTTGCATGGAATTATCAAAAAGACCCAGAAAACGCCTACCAAAGAGATAAAAACTGCCCTAGCTAGATTAAAAGAATACCAATCCAGAATTATGTCTTGACAAATATTACAAAATTGTGATATTATTAATATATGGATTGGGAAACCCACAGAAAAATATTATTAAAAGATCCTGAATTTAGAAAGGTTTATGAAGGGACTAGGCTGGAATATGAAATTGCCAGGGCTTTAATCCGGGCCCGGATTGAAAAACATTTAACCCAAGCTCAACTGGCTCAAAAGCTCAACACCAGACAATCTGTGATATCGCGAGTGGAAAATGCCCAGACCACCCCTTCTGTTTCCTTCCTAAAAAGACTGGCTCAAGTTTTAAATACAGACTTAATTATTAAATTTGGCAAATATTCCTCTGTTTAAACACTAAATACAGACAAAAGCACAATTCCCACCAAAGTGGTAATAATCCCTGCAATTTGCTGTCTGGTAATGGGGTCTTTGAAAACTAAAAAAGCCAAAAGGACAAATAAGGCAGGATATGCGCCTGCAATAGGAACTACTATACTTGTCAATCCTTTCTCCAAGGCAAAGTTCAAGCTAAATCCCCCACCAGTAAGAAGGACTACTTGAGTAAGTAATGGCCAAAAAGCTCCTTGGTGGACAGGAGACTGCAATTTAATTTTTTTTAATTTAATGTATCCATACAATACAGGAAATGTCGCTCCTGCGATGTAACTTGGCCAAAACCAACCGATTTTACTAATGGGGATTTTTATAAAAGTATAAAAAATACCCCAAGCGATCATGACTAGAATTGCCAGAACCACCCCCTTATTAAAAAACTGATGATGGTTTTTTAGAATCCGCCAATCTAAAGATGACAGAAGTAATCCTGTGAATATAATTGCAATAGCTATCGCTTGACTGAAAGTAATCGTTTCTCCCAGGAAAATAATGGAAAAAATTACCACCAGAGCCACAAAGCCGGATGTAATTGTCCCCACCAGCGCCGGATTACCAATTCTTAATCCTTCAGTAAACCAGACAAAAGCTGCCAGCAGGATAAAACCTAGAAAAATACTTAAGATCAAAAGTCCCCATGTCAGCTGACTCAATTTATCCAGAACAAAAGGAGCATACAGACTGGAAATTAAAAAGCTTAAAATAAAACCCCACAGAGCTATGGAATAACCTCCTAATTTTCTTGAGGCGATGGTGGTAAAGATATCCCCTATTCCCCATCCAATAAAAGAAATTAAGGCAAAAAAGATGGCTGGCATTAATTCATTTTACCCTTTATACTATATTCATGTCTATTGAAATTCGAGCTTCTCATCTTAGGGTAATGTCGGCGATCTTGTCTAATGCGGCATCAGGACTCTTGCTTTTACCTTTGACAGTAAAGGATATTATGGTGTTGACCGTATCTTTATCATTTGCTATAGTATCTATAGTGATGGCAGTTAAAATAGAAGATATTTTGGAGGAATTATGATAGATTTAACAGATTTTGCAACCAGAGTAAATATAGGCGTAGGACTGGCATTAGTAGTAGTATTACTGTTTCTCATTTTCCTTGCCAAGTTTCCTTCTAAAAGAACTTCCAAAAGATAAGGCAAAAAATATGGCTGGCATGTTAAATCAGTTTAACTAGTCTCCCACTTCTTAAAGCTTTTCTAAGGGTTTTCTGGTCCGCGTCTTCTTTGCTGTTCTGCTAATAAATCTATTTCTTCTTCTGATAAATCACGCCGGTGTCTATTTCTTCTCCATGCTTCTAAAGAAATTGGCTCTATTCCCGCCAGTAGAGCAGCCCGCCCCTGAAGTGGAGTTACTCTTCTAGATTTATCTCTCCTAGGAAAAGGTATTATTTCACCCATAATAATTATTATAACACTTAGGCATTACCTTGGCGGGCAAGGGAGACTTTTTTGGCTCTTTCCAAAAATGCTTTTTGGGCAGCAGGAACATTCTCGCTTTTTCCTGCCCAAGCTTTTAAGGCTTCATCCTGCAAAGCCCTGCCATAGGAGAAACTTAATTCCCATAAACCGCCGATTAAATTAATTTCATATAAATTTTTTGTGGCTTCATCAGGAGTCTGGCCACCTGAAAGAAAAACTATCCCCGGCACTTGCGTTGGCACTGTTTCCAGGAAAGTTTTTACTGTAGTCTCTGCTATTTCTTGCGGGCTTGCTTGAACAGTTGATTCTTTTCCGGGAATTACCATATTTGGTTTTAGAATTACCCCCTCCAAAACTACCCCATGCTCAACCAGTTTGGCAAAAACCGCTTTCAAGGTTTTACTTGTCACTTCTTTACATTTCTCCAGATCATGATCCCCATCCATTAAAACTTCCGGTTCAACTATCGGCACTATATCCTGTTCCTGACAGAGACTGGCATATTTTGCCAAGTTTTCAGCGTTTTTCTCAATAAGAGTATCCTCCTGACCTACAACGATAACTGCCCGCCATTTGGCAAACTTAGCCCCCAGATTCTTATATTCGGTTAAACGCTCGCTTAACCCATCAAGACCAGTAGTAATCTCGTCTACTATCCCCTGATCAACTTTAATACCGGGTAAAATGCCTTTGCTCTCCAGATATTGCGGGACAGGAATTCCATCAATTGATTGCCTGATAGTTTCGTCATATAAAATTACGCCTGAAATATACTGCTCTACTCCTGAAGTAGTAAATAACATTTTTCTGTAGGCTAAATTTGTTTCGGGATTTGACTCTACCCCAATTTTTTCAAATCTTTTTTGAATGGTTTTAGAAGATTCATCCGCAGCCAGGATCCCTTTTCCTGGTGCCACTAATCTTTTAACAATATCTTTTAATTCATTTATGTTCATTCCTAACTATCTTTACACCGCTAGTGTCAACTGTCAAGGTTGTGACCTTACCATTTTTTACTCCGTCAAGATAAAAATACTTATTTTCATCAGTTATCGCAGAAACCGACACCAAACAATCTTCCAGTTTGCCAGAAACCAAATCATCTGTTGTCCAAACTTTAGTATATTTTTTCTGAATCCGGCTATCACCAGACCAGCCTTTTCCTTCTCCCACGCCGCCTAAAGCCTTGGCAGTAACAGCAGCCAATACCCCTTCTTCAAACCCACCAATCCCCATTACTAAATAAATGCCTTTGTTGTGTTTTTTAGGATCCATGCAAGCTAAAACAGAAGGCAAAAAATCCCCTGCCTGAATTAAAATCAAATTTACCCCAAATTTTTGGCAAGCATTAATGTAATGGGCATTCCTATCCCTGTCCATCATTACCACATTAATTTGGGATGGTTTTACCCTAAATTCATCCACCACTTCTGCCAGATTTTCTTCAACAGGATTATTAATAGAAATTTTGTTTTTCAGCTGGGGCGGGCCAAAGAGTTTATCCATGTAATCAATATCATCGGGCGTGGCCATAAGGCCTTTGTGGGAAGAAACAGCAATGACAGAAACTGCTCCGGGAGAGTTTAGTTTGGCAGCTTTTGACCCTTCCACCACATCATTAACCATATCCAATTTCAATTTACCCGAACCAAAAGTGCCCATTAAAGTAGGCAACGCCTCACCATATTGGTGAATATGCTTTCTTCCCTCACTACCTACCACTTCCAAAACAAAGGGAATATCAGTCAGGGCCGCATACATGGCATCCACCCCAGCTTGATCAATCAGCTTTTCGCGAGCTCTGGACTCTTCTTCTGTTAAAAGATCGTCTTTGGAAAACCCCTTTTCCCTAATTAGTCTGGCCACTGAAATAGCAGTTAATTCTGTAGCGCGGATTATATGATCTTTAACTTTTTTCATGAATGTTTTCTTCCACCAACTCCAAAATTTCTTTTTTAAATCTTTCTTTGGAAAATCTTTGGGCCTGTTTTCTGCAATCTTCTACCTGATATTTTTTAGGATCAAATTTTTCTAAAACTTTCATTAGTTCAACGACCGTCGCATTATTGAAATACTCACCTGTTTTCCCTTCAATAACTGTTTCCAAAAATCCGCCTGCTTTAACAGCTATAACAGGTGTCCCGCAAGCCATACTTTCAACCGGCACAATGCCAAAATCCTCATCTTCACTCGCTACAATAGTAGCCTTGGCCCCGGCATATAATTTAGCCAGTTCTTCATCACTAACCTGCCCTAAAAATTCTATATTTGATTTATGATTTACGATTAATGATTTAAGATTTTGTAATTCAGGGCCAGATCCTACGATTTTAAGAAACAATCCTAATTCATCACATGCTTGCACTATAACATCTAATCCTTTACCTCTAACTAACCTCCCCACTGAAATATAATACTCACCTGTGCCCTGTCCCCTGTAACCTGTAACCTTTTTGATTTCCACAGGCGGGTAAATAACAACAGAATCTCTTCTGTAAAACTTTTTTATGCGGGCTGCCACATTTTTGGAATTGGCCACTAAAATATCCGGCCTTTGAGAGACTTCAAAATCATAAATCCTCATAAAATGATTTATGATCTCCCCCCCAATCCTTGTCCACCAGTGCTTTTTATAATTAAAACTCGTGACATAACCATATAAAAACCTGGGAGGAGTATGAATATAGCTTATATGCAAAGTTTCCGGCTTAGTAATAACAGCTTTAGCCAAGTGTGTTGCAGAAGAAGATGAGATGACTAAATCATATTCTGACAGATCAAAGCTTTCAAACATCATGGGGCCAAAGATTCTAAAAGGAGAAAGTAATTTATTGGCAAAAGGAAACTTTTGAAACCAGGAAGGTCTTATATCCCAACTTGCAAATCTCTTGCCGTTTTCCCCCATGGCATCTAAATTTAGATATGCAGTAAAAATGGGAGCATCAGGCCAAATCTCATGTAAAACCTCCAAAACCCTCTCTGCCCCCCCATATTCCCGTAAATAATCATGAACCAAGGCAACCTTCATGAAGTAATTGTAGCAGAATTACTAACTTTTTTGCCCCAGCTGTTTTTTTAGCAACTCCAGTGTATTTTTTTTCGCTTCCTCTATGCTTTGACCCGAAGCTTTGGCAGCTTTTTTAATTGTTTCCTCGGTAATATTATCCGTATTTCCCATATCATCATTAGGCATGCCGCATCCGCAGTTATAACACATAGGGTATAATTATATCCTATGAAAATAGTCCATTTCAAGAACTTAAATTTTATTCCGGCTTCCCATGAAGACCCAAAAGATCCAGGGGCTTTAAAAAAAGTTTTGCTAAAAAGAGACGATTTGCCTGCCGGCCGGGTACAGATGATTAACTGGGCCAGACTGCCCAAAGGTAAAACTTTTGCTCCCCATTATCATGAACAGATGATGGAAGTTTTTATCATTATGAATGGCAAAGTCAAAGCAAAAATAGGTCAGGATGAGGCTATTTTGGAAAAGGGAGATTTAGTCATTGCCAAAAAGGGAGAAATTCACACTTTTGAAAATCTCTCTGATGAAGACATAGATTATTTTGCCATGGGCATAGTCATTGGCGAGGGCGGCAAAACTGTCAATGTTTAAACTGATTTGACCAGTTCAATCAACTGTTCAAAAGTAAGTTTTGTGGGTTTGGAATCCGGCGCAGAAGATGAACCGCAAATTACCATATGGTGTGATTGGTGTAAAAACCAGGAAGCTTCTGGATCAATTAATTTAACTTTGTCATAAATTGGCTTTAAATCAATCTCAAATGAGGGAGTAAAAAACTGGACTGATTTGTATTTTGGATTATACATCAAAAATAAATCTGCTGTCTGCCCCCTACAGAATTCACGGTCCACAGTTTCTGAAATTATGGCAATAGTTTTTCCAAATTCTGTCTGAAACTCTACTGCCTTTTCCCAGTCTAAAATAGCTTGTTGTTTTCTTTTTAAAACAGATAAAATCCGATCTAAAATCTTCTCACCCAAGATAGCTGCCTCTTTAGAACTTTCCTGTGTTGATTCATGGGGGCGGATAAAAGCTTGAACACTAAATTCATCAAATTCCTGAATGGGCATTCTGCCTAAATCAATTAACCTGCTCCATTCCACTAATTCCTCATAGGCTTTAAGTTCTGCTTCATCTTTAGGAGCAAGACCCTGATTTTGAATATCTTTCCAAACAAGCGAGGTGGCACAATCTTCTAAGTCCCCTTTGTGCTCATCAAATTTACCCCTGCCAACCCCAAAATAAACTTTATTATCAGAATCTGTTAGTCCCAGATTGCCCTCATGGGCTGAAATAAACTCTAAACCAGCATCTTTAAAATCAGTATGGAATTTTTTAAATAGCCAAATGGCAGCTATATCATCCAAATGCGGATTAATATGTGTAACTAATGTCTTCATGTTATTATTGAGAGTATACCATGATCATGCTTAAAAAACTTATTCTGGCACCTGTTTTCCTGACGGTTTTTGCTTTTCTTGCTTCTCAAATAGTTCCTTTTTTAAAATCTTATGACATTATTTTCTCTTTATCCTCAAATAGCTTAATCCAGCTTATTATTCTAGCTTTTCTTATTTTAATTTCCGGCTTGATATTTAATCTATTTATTACTTTTGCCCAAAACTGGAAAATGGTTTTACCTGTAGCATTATTTGCATCTATCTTACCAATGCTATTTTTGGAGCCTGTGCTGGGGTTAATTTTTGGACTGGGAGTTTTAATCAGTTTATCTTTAACTTACCTGACTTTAACAAATAAACTAAAAACATATTTTACATTTAATCCAAATGCCCTGATTTCCCCTTCCATAAAACAACTAACGGGTTTGTTAATACTAACCTTCTCGCTTACTTATTTTTTATCCATTAATCAAATCATCCAAAAAACAGGTTTCCAGATTCCTGATTCTTTGATTGATACTGCCTTAAAATTTACTCCAATTGAATCTTCTCTCCCCCAGGAAACTTCCCAATTTTCCATTCCCCCGGAGCAACTTGAACTTTTAAAGCAAAATCCGGATTTATTAAAACAATATGGCCTTGATCCAAAAATTTTAGATACTCCGCAAAATACTACTGCCAATCTTGTTAAACAAACAGTCAAGGATCAACTGCAAAATTTTATTAAGCCGTACTTAAATTTCATTCCCGCTGTTTTGGCATTACTTTTATTTATTTCTCTCCAATCTCTAGTTTCTTTTCTGAATCTTTTAATTCATCCCATACTCTGGATTATTTTTTATATTCTGGAAAAAACAGGATTTATCAGGTTTGAAATCGAACAAAGACCTGTTAAAAAAATGGTTAGTTAGAGTTTTTTCCTATCTACTGGGGCCGGATTGAATTTCTTAATTTTACCACTTAAAAAAACTTTATTAAAATCATTATCAAAAGTGGCCATAAATTTAACTTTATTTTCCAGCATGATAAATAAATGATAAGCATCCCGGGCTCTTAATTGATTTTTGATCATTAGATTAATTACTTTTTGCTGCCTTTTTAATTGTAAGCCGGCAGTAATCATTTGAAGATCCGGTAATTTGATTATTTTGCCAAAACTACCCTTAAGATCCTTAATGGCTTCTTCTCTGGAAACTCTGGAGAAACGAATCATGTTATGGAAATACTCATCCAAAGTTAGCGATGACAAAAATAGTGTCCACCCTTCATCCAGTAGTTGAGAAATAATGGCCGTCGCCTGACTATAAAATAAGGAGTCGGGATCGGAATAATATAATAACAAATTGGCGTCAAGGTAACATTTCTTCATAGCGTCTATCCAGCTCTTCATTTATTTCCTCGGGTGTTAAGTCTTTCTTTAATCTGGCTCCTCCGGATAGTTTTTTAACCAGCTTTTCAATTTGTTCTTCCGTTATTTTTTCCTTTTGGAGAGTAATTTTTTGTCCATATTTATCCACTTTTAATCTCTGGCCAGGCAGAATTCCCAGCTTTTTAGGCAGGGTGATGACGGTTGATGAGCCCAGTTGAAATGCCTGAACAGTCTGTAGCATATATATCAATTTTATAAAATCATATATATGATGTCAAGGACTAATTGTAGCTTGAATTACCATATCCGTCGCGGAGCTCTAGAGATCGATGTATCTCGTGCTTGCGAAGGTCTTGTAGTAAATCTTCACCGCCATGGTTTTGATCATAGAAGGATTCCCTTTACAGTTCAATTAATTCCTATTTATTCTCCTAGAACAGAATAATTTTCAACTGTTAAGCGGCTTCATTTCTCCCCAGTTGGGCACGGGTTTTAAATTTTTATTTCCAAATAATATACTTCTTTTCTATGCCTTGCTCTTTCTACATAAATTGTGTCCTGTTCAACATAAAAGGCAATTCTGTAATCACCTACTCTAAATCTATGATTTGTCCTGTAGGAGTAAATTTGACATTAAACATTTAGAGAGTGCTTTATTTCTTCAAGCGGAATCCAGCGTGTTTTTTTAGCATCACTGATGGAAGTTTTCAAATCTTTGACAAACTTTGGATTAATGGGTAATTTTTCTTCAATGAGGTCAATCAATTTACCAGCTAAATTATTATATGCTTTTTGGGGATTGTTCACTCTTTTTTCAAACTCTTCATCAAAAACTGTACATAAAGATATAAAAGAATCTCTCCCAAAAACAAATCCCAAGGGAACATTTTTTTGATTCACCACCACAGATACGCCTGAAAGTGGTGTATTTTTTTTGGAAAATTTAGCAAAAGGAACTAATTTGTTCATGAAAATAGTATACCATAAACTTTAAACACCAGTGGAATTTTTGTGACATATTTAGTATGATTGTGAGTGATGTCGCATAAACCTCCCTACCTGCTGCTCCCAATTTTCTTCTAAATATTTAATTCCTTCATTTCTTCCCAATTATTACCCACTTTCAGGTCAACTACTACTGGAACTGATAATTTTAAAGCATTTTCCATTTTATCCTTGACCATCTTGGCCCGCCACAGGATCAGGAACTTTTTCGCTGTTCCTTAATAATCTTATTATCTTTTGATAACCCCATTATTAATTAGGATTTCTCTCAATAGGGAAAAGTCAATGGTTTAAGAGATCCTAACAAAATTCACAAACCCTGGGAGTTTTCTTAATTTTGCAGCATTTGAATTTTCTTATTCAGGTCTATTATGTATAAAGTTAACTCCTCAATTTTTTCCAGAAGTTTCATTTCTCTTTCTTGTAAACTAAGATTTGCCCAACCTTGGATATCGGAGGCATCAGGCAATCCCTCTAAATGTTTATTCTCTAGTATAAATTGTTCAACTTGTTCCAATGATTTGAGATTATACCCAGATTCAAATACATAATCCGGGGCTTCAAGAAGTTTTCCATCATCTGTTACTAAGCCATGAACACGCAAACCGCTTTTAGAGAAAACGCCTACAGGTTTATTACCAATTAAAAACTCCAGATTACCGTCTGAAGGAGCATTGAAATCTAGATTTTGGTCACCACCTCGTCCAATATAGAAACTACTTCCTTCTCCTCCCATCGAGGGTGTGATAAAAACCAAATGTCCTTGTTGGATTGCCAAATAGTGTGATCCATTGACCGAATCGGCTGAAATAATAAATGGTATCTCTGCCTTGCCGGGGGTGACATCTTCGAAGGCAAAAACAATGTCACGGAACTGCCCGGAACCACCTCTTTCTACACCAAAACGATAGTGGGGAATAGTAGCTGAACCTGCAGTCCAATTCATCCTCTCAAAATTATTTTTTTGATCCTGAGTGCGATAGAGCACTACTTCCGCTAGAGCATGCTCGTTGGGCAAAACGCCTCTGGTTGGCCCCAGATCTATGGCCGTTCTGCCATTGTCACTCAAACCGTAAACAGTGAGGGAACCTTCTGGTGCTCCATTAAACATAATCACATTTTCATTTCTGATGGGGAAAGAACCGGAAAGTTTTTGGGGAATTGACTCTAAAGACTCCTTACTCCAGCCGAACATATTTTGCAATAAACTTTTATCAACAGTATTAATCACCCCATCTTTGTTGGCATCGTATTGTTCATTATAGTTTGGGTCACCCCTTTTAGAATTAAAGGCTTGAGTAAATCCCTGTTCGGAGAAATTGTCGTAAGCTCTAGATTTGAAGATTTGTGGATGTTGGACAAGATATACACCAACAGCCAACCCTAGTAATAAAATTAGAATAACCATAATTTGTATGAACCCTTTTTGATTAATTTTCATAAACTTTACGGTGCTTGGCATATATTTGAGCCTGAATATACAGCCCACCCTCTCACTATCCCGGTTGTTTGAACAAGGCAATCTTCTGTACCGTCTTTGGCCGGATCGATTAAGTTTTTTTGTTGCTTAAATTGATCAGAGCTCATTTCGCTGTTTACAAAAACATTGGCGTTGGTTCTAACTTTGTATTCAAAATCATTGTTGGAGCTTAGGTATTGATAACAATATTGTGTATCTCCCAGAGGATCTGATGGGACAACCACCATAAAATTGGGTGCTAAATTATTGACACCACTTAGATTTATTATACAAGCCCAAGTCATTGGTTGAGATGGATACTTGCCATTTTGATTGTAATAAAGCTCAAGAGCTGTTTGAATGGCTTTTAAATCCTGAATTCTTTTGGTTATCCTGCCACTTTTCTGGGTACTTGAAAACATCACTAAACCCACGGCAGATAAAACGGCAATAATGGCTATAACTACTAAAAGCTCAACAAGGGTGAAGCCTTTTTTACTCTCTCTCTCTCTCTCTCTCAATCATGGGCATTATCTATATAATAACACTTTTTTCTTGTTGTCAAGTTTTTGTGGGTTTTATTTCTCCCCAGTTGGAAACCTAGCTAAACCCTTTCAAACTCTTTTTTGGTAATTTTTGATTCTCTTAAAATAGCAGCAAATGTCCCTTTCGGAAGTTCTTTAATGTGGACAGGAATAACAGCGCGTGCTTGGGTTTGAGGATGAAATAAAATTTTATGGCTGCCACTTTGGCGATCTTCCACAAAACCCAATTTCTTGAATTTGGAGAGAACCTGTTTGGGAGTATAAATTTTAGGCATTAGCGTAGGGAAATTCCAGATCCACTGATCCAATAAAAGATTTGTTACCCTCTGGTATAGTTTCTTCGTGGGCTTTCAAACTTTCCAGATAAAGTTCAATGGCCTCTTTGGCCATTTTCTCGGCCTCTTTTAAATTTTTGCCATAGGTAACACAACCCGGAAGTGACGGCACTGTCACAGTAAACCCTTCTTCAGGTTCCTCTGTATAAATAACAGTATATTTTAAAAGTTTCTTTTTAATCATAGAATTAGTATACCATAAATTTTTAGCAACGGCGTGGGATTTTTGTGACAAATTTAGTATGATTGTGAGTAACGTTGCATAAACCTCCTTACCTGCTGCTCCCAATGTTCTTCTAAATATTTAATTCCTTCATTTCTCCCCAGTTGGGACCGACCTTTAGGTCAACTACCACAGGAACAGATAATTTCAGGGCATTTTCCATTTTAGTTTTGACCATTTTCCCCACTTCTTCCACAGATTTTGGAGTACATTCAAATAAAAGCTCATCATGAACCTGCAGAATGAGGTTACAGGTTACAGGTTTTAGGTTACAGTCTATCTCCACCATGGCTTTTTTAATCATATCTGCTGCTGTCCCTTGAACCGGATGGTTAACTGCTGCCCGCTCGCCAGCCGAACGGATCATCCTATTTTCAGCTTTTAGCTCCGGTATATATCTTTTCCTGCCCATTAAAGTTTCTACATAACCATTTTCATATCCAAACTCCAAAGTTTTTTGCATCCATTCCGCAATTTCAGGAAACTGGGCAAAATATTCCTCAATATAACTTCTGGCAATTTCAAAAGGCACTTTTAAGCTGCGGGACAAAGCATGAGGGCCCTGCCCATAAAGCGTGGCAAAATTCATGGTTTTACCAACACCTCTTTGCTCTTTGCTAACTTTTTCTAAAGGCAGCTTAAAAATTTTAGCTGCTGTGGCAGAGTGAATATCCAAACCTTGCTCAAAAGCTTTTTTTAAAGCCTCATCCCCGGATAAATGAGCCATAATGCGGAGTTCTATTTGGGAATAATCAGCTGCCAGCAAAACCTTGCCTTTAGGCGCGATAAAAGCTTTTCTTATTTCCCCTCCCATTTCCCCTCTTACCGGAATATTTTGCAAGTTGGGGTCTTGTGAAGATAGCCTGCCTGTGGCTGCACCCTCAACATTAAAAGTAGAGTGAATTCTTCCGTCGCTGCCAACTGATTTTGGCAAAGCGTCAACATAAGTGGAAACCAGCTTAAAAAGCTGCCGGTATTCCAAAAGCAAAGGCATAACTGGATGGGCATCAGCCAGCTCATGTAAAGTTTCCTCATCTGTACTTCGGCCGGTTTTGGTTTTTTTAAAAACAGGCAATTTTAATTCATCAAAAAGCACTATTTGCAACTGCTTTGGACTATTGAGGTTTATCTCATGCCCTATTTTTGAGTAAATTTCTTGTTCAAGATTAATAAGCCTGGATTTTAAATCAATCCCCATCTTGTTTAAAAACTTTAAATCCACTAAAATTCCTGTTTTAGACATTTTTTGCAAAACAGGGGTTACTTGAACATCCAAATCAAAAGTAACTTGGTTTTTGATTGGCTTTTCATCTGAAATTCGGCTGATCAGGCTTTTAAATTCCAGTTCCTCAAAAAGTTTAACTACTTTGTTTTGATCATAGTCTGCCATCACGCATTTATCTAAATCCAGCTTTATCGGGGCTTTTAAATCCAAAGTGGCTAGTTTTTTGGACATGACTGCCTCTTCTGCCCCTTCTGCCAACAATTTTTGTAATCTTTCTGGTAAAGTTTTCAAGTTTTCTGCTTTGTAAATATTTTCTATAGTGCCAAATTGATGAATCAGCTTGGTAGCAGATACATCCCCTATTCCGTTAACTCCAGGAATATTATCCGAGGCGTCCCCTGCCAAAGCTTTATAATCAACCAGCAGTTTGGGTTCAAAGCCGTATTTAGCCATAAATTCCTCTTCCCCATACATCCCCACATCATTAATGGTTTTTTTAGGCATAAAAACTTTGGTATTTTGATTAATTAATTGCATAATGTCCCTATCTCCAGTCACAACAATAGTTTCCAGATTCTGTGCCTGTGTAGCCAGCGTACCAATTAAATCATCAGCCTCGTAACCAGACAAACTAAATTCGGGAATGTTAAAAGCTTTGGTAACCTGATGCACTCTATCGTATTGCACGGATAAACCCTCATCTTTTGGCCCGCGGGTGGCTTTATATTGGGTGTAGGCCTGATGGCGGAAAGTAGGCCCTTTTTCATCCCAGGCAATAGCCAAAAAATCAGGTTTAAGATCACTTAAAACTTTTAAAAGCATTGAGGAAAAGCCATAAACAGCATTAACCAGTTCTCCTCTGGAAGTGGTAAAAGGAGGGGTGGCATGATATGCCCGATGCAGCAAGGCATTGCCATCAACTAAAACCAAGCGTTTCATGGTGGAATTGTAGCATTATCTGTTAAACTATTTCCATATGTCAGGAAAGTATTTTGAAAGCTTTGATGGGGCTAAAATTTATTATCATAAAACTGAAAAGGATAAAAATAAATGGCTGGTATTCTTGCACGGATTTGGAGGAGATTTGACTGCCTGGTCAAAAGAGAGAAGCTATTTTAGCAAATTAGGCATTTCCACTATTGCTTTAGATTTAAGAGGCCACGGGCTTTCAGAGAAAAGCGATAAAAAAGATTTTTATAAACTGGAAAATTTTGCCAAAGACTTGAAAGAACTTCTGAAAATTGAATCCATTAATAACGCAGTTATCATTGGTCATTGCTTTGGCGGGATGGTGGCAATTTATTTCCAGGCCAAATTTCCCAATAACTCCAAAGGCTTGGTTTTAGTGGATACCGGTTTCAAGCCCCCGTTTATAAGTAATAATCCTGTGGCAAAAGTTTTTGCGGATTATTTGATCCGGCTGCTGCAATCTTTACCTGATATAAAAGTAGCCGGACACGCGGATTTTAATAAATTCCAAGGTACAAACGACATAAATTTTCAAAGAATCTTATCTGATATTTTACATACCTCTTTGAGAAGCTATTTGTTGCTTTGCAGTAATTTTATCAAATTGGATGCCGGAAAATTGCTGGACAAAATAATTGTGCCCACTTTGGTAGTAGAAGGGACAAAAGACAGCATCTTCCCTATGGAAATAGCAAAATACTTGCATAAAAGGATCGAGACTTCAGAACTCGATCTAATTGAGGGCGCAAACCACATTATTGTTATAAATAATCCTGTTGAACTGGAAGAATCAATAGCAGAATTTCTCAAAAAGATTAATTTTATCTAGGATTATCTAAATAGACGCTTTTCTTTTTTAAGATAAAGGCTTCTGTGAAACTGCGTATATAATCATAGGTTCCCATCAATAACCCGTCTTTAAATCTTCTGCCGGAAAATGTGACCGGTTTGTTGATAAATTTAATTTTCCCCAGTTTGGCCACCTTAAAAGACAAATCCAAATCTTCCTGGGCCTGCAGAGCCGGATCAAACCCGCCGGATTTCTCATAAACGGATTTTAAAATGCCAAAGCTAAAACCGGACAGCCAGTAATGGCCGGACAACAATCTATACAAAACCATGGCTTTGGGCTGGATAAAATTAAAGACTGCATTGGTTAAAGATGAACAATCCACGATCTTGCAAGAGGTAGTAGTGGCCACCACCTCCTGTTGCAGCGGATCTGTTAATGTATCAAGCCAGTCCGGATAAGTAACAGTATCCGCATCCAAAGAGATAACTACCTCCCCCAAAGACTCATCAAACCCTCTTTTTCTGGCAGCTCCCCTACCCTTTTTTTGCTCCAGAATGACTCTTAAACAAAGCTTATCCTGAAAACTTTTAGCCAGCTTTGCAGTATTGTCACTGGAGTTATTATCCACCACAATTACCTCAAAATTTTTTTTAGTTTGCAGACGGGTTAAAGATTGCAAAGCCAAGGACAAATATTTTTCCTCATTATAGGCAGGGATAACAATCGAAACCTCTATATCTTTCATAATTTTTTGTGTCGGAGGAAAACGACTATGGCATAAATAAATGCCAATATAGCCTCAAAAAAAAGATACTGGTTATAAAAAGGCATCCAAACTAACAAAGAAGGATAATTAAAGAAATCATTGCCAAAATTTTGGGTTGAGTTTAAATATAAAAGCAATGTCCCATGGAAAATAGCCCATATGCCGGAGACAAAAATCAGGCTTTTGTATTTTTTAAGGTCTGTTTGGGCAACTAAAATCAATGCTGCTGCCAAAAAAACAAACGAGGCATAGATGGAATCCAGCAAAATAGCATAAGAAACAGCAGAGGTAGGCCAGACATTGATAACAGAACCCAGCCTAATATTCAGAAGATGAATAACACCGTCACCTATTAAGTACATTGCCAGAACAATGAAAAATATGCGCATAAGATTATTTTAACAGATTTTGACAATGAAACTTAAACCTATATAATCTAATAGCTCATGGCTATTTCTGTAAGCATTATTATTCCCACCTTTAACGAGGCAAAAGACTTGCCCCGCCTGCTTAAATCTATTAAAAACCAAACCCAACCTCCCCAAGAGGTAATCGTGGCCGATGCGTTCTCCGTAGACGAGACAGTCAAAATCGCCAGAAAATTTGGAGCAACTGTAGTGGCAGGAGGCTTACCGGCCAAAGCCAGAAATTCCGGCGCCAAAATTGCGGGCTCTTCTATCCTGCTTTTTTTGGATGCGGATGTTATCTTACCTCCCAAATTTTTGGAACAAACTGTGATGGAAATGCAAAAGCGATCTTTGGATATTACCTCATGTTTTATTACTCCCCGCTCCAAATTACGCCGTGATAAGTTTTTACACCATTTTGCCAATTACTATATGCGGATGACCCAAAAGTTCCATCCCCATATCCCCGGCTCTTGTATTTTTGTTAAAAGCACTTTGCACAAAACTATTGGCGGCTTTGATGAATCGCTGTTTATGGCTGAAGACCATGATTATTTGAAGCGGGCCAAAAAAATGGGCAAATTTGGTTATTTAAAATCATATAAAATTCCTGTGTCTGTTAGAAGGCTTTCCGAAGAAGGCCGGATAAACATTGCCCTTAAATATATTGCCGTTGAACTTCATTTGCTTTTTATCGGAGAAATCCGCAAGAATATCTTTGAATATAAATTTGGCCGTCATTTCAAATCCTGAAGACAAAGCATGGCCCGTTCTTTTAGAACAACTATTTCCACCTCGTTTAAGGCAGAGCTCGAAGCTTCTTTGATTAAAAAATCACAAATTTTCCCTTGAGACTTTGATAAGTTTTTGGATAGATTATCCAGTTCCGTAATCTTAAACATGGTAGTTCTGACTGCTCTTTGACCAGGCTGGCTCTCTATTTGAGAATAAAGATGATCAAGAACCTGCACATGAATGGAGACAGTTTCCGAGAGTTGTCTTATTTTAGCCTCATCCTTAAAATCCATTAAACCCATTACTTTTTGTAAATTAAATAAGTAGTGTTCCAGAGTAGAAGCAATCATCTCAAAACGCCTTGCTTTCACCAGGCTTTTTACTTCCCTGATCCTTCTTTGGCTAAATTCCAAATAGCGGATGGCTTTAATTTCACTAGTAGGAGCAAATTTAAGTTCCAGAATTTCTTTAACGCTTTTTAAAAAATACAAAGGTGAGGTAGGATATATTTTAGATTGGCCTATATCATCTACAGCAAAAGCAGGATAGGGAAAAGTAAAAAGTAAAAAGTAAAAAGTAAAAAGCGAAACGACTACAAAAATTTTGAACTTTGAATTTTGAACTTTGAACTTCATCTATATTATTCTACCCCTTAAGTTCACTTTGGGCAACAATTTTGGCATAAACACCTTTTTTTTCAAGTAATTTATTATGTGTACCCCGCTCCACAATCCTGCCTTTTTCCACAACCAGAATTTGATCCGCGTTTTTAACTGTTGAAAGCCTGTGAGCAATAATAATCTTTGTAAAAGACCTTTCTTTAGATAAATTTTTCAAAGCTTGTTGAATCAGGCTTTCAGAGTGTATATCCAAATGGCTGGTTGGTTCATCCATGATTAAAATTTTAGGCTCTGCAAAAAGTGCCCGGGCTATTGCCAGTCTTTGTCTTTGTCCGCCTGATAATTTCACACCCCGCTCACCCACCAAAGTTTGATATCCTTCAGGCAATTGACTGATAAACTCATCGGCAAAAGCCTGTTTTGCTGCCTCGTATACCCTTGCTCTAACAGACGCAAAATCAAGTTTACCTGCACTGTATGATATAACTTCCCATATTTTCCTATTTGGCACAGGAGAATCCTGAAAAACCACAGCGGTTTTACTTCTATAAGAATCGAGATCCAAATCCTGCAGATTATACCTGCTATCAATCACAATACTCCCTCCTTGCGGATCATAGTAGCGACTAAGCAGTTTAGCTATAGTGGATTTTCCTCCTCCGGATTTACCCACCAATGCAGTAAAAGATCCAACCGGTATGGTAAAACTTACATTTCTTAAAACCCGTTTTCTGTTATATGCAAAAGTCACATGTTTAAAAGCAATCCTGCCTGTAATATCTTTTGGGATAATAGCATTTGGTGAATTAACAACGCTGGGCTTCTGCGAAAGCAAAGAAATAACCCGGTCAACCGGCTCTGCGGCATCAATAGCCCTCTCATAAATCCAACCCAGCTGGAAAATATTAGAATAGGCCCGTTCTGTTAGCGAAATTAAAAACACCAGACTTCCCACAGTAATAAAACCTGCCCTAATCTCATAAATCCCCACTATCAGCAAAACCGCATACATAAATTCTATGCTTAAACTGCGCAAAAACCCGTTAATCATGTGCAGCTTAAATTCCTTGACGGAAAAAGTTTTAATATCATCCCAGATTGATGAGAAAATTTCTGCTTCACGCCTTTCTTGGGCAAAAGCCTTTACAACTGTTATATTGGTTAAAGTATCCCCTATTTCGCCCGAAGATGCTTCATAAGCATCATGCCGCTTGGACCTAAATTTTTGGGTGTTTTGATAAGTTTTAAACATATTGATCACAAAAGGAATTAAGGATGCGGCAAATAATAAACCAAATATCCAGTTAACAAAAAGCATCAATATGGCGCTGACAATCAGTTGAATCACCACAGGTTGAAAATTCCAGCCATAGGTTGCCAGAAGGTCAATCAGTTTATCCCGGCCTTTATTGACAATATTTATTTTGTTACCGGTATTTTCTTTTTCATGATAATCAAGGGAAAGTTGCAATAGCTTGTTAAAAGTCTGCCTGGAAACAAACTGCTCCGATTTCCAAAGCAACCTTACCAAAACAATGTCAATTGCATAATCAATCACCAAAGATAAAAGCCTGACTCCAATAAGACCACCCACTATAAAAACAGCTGACTCAAAATTAAGCAGGCCTTTGGTAGAAATAAGCAGATCAAGGATTTTTCCAAAAATATACGGGCCTGCCATCCTTACTATCTGAAAAACAATGGTAATTAAGACAATATTGTAGAAATCCTTGTGAAAGGGCTTCATCAAAAGCCATATTTTCTGTATAAAATTCATTTTCTTTCTTGATCGTATCATAATTTTTCCTTTTAGCATTAAAAAACCCCGACTCTGTCGGGGCTTCCGTAAACTCTTATTATTTAAATTTAAGTTTTAAGTTACGGAAACCTCCTCTGTTTCTAGAGGTTCGCCGACTAAAGTATTCGCATCAGGTATGTGTATTGCCATATACAGGTTGCTTCCAAGCTTTGGTATGAATGGATCCGACCAATATCAAGTGTAAATCTTTTAAGGCAAGGTTGTCAACCGCTTATTTAATTGCTGAAAGCAAAATAATTTTTAGTCCTAGATAATTTTTTAACCTTTCATCATTAGTTACAAAAGCTTTTGCCCTATTTAATTTGGCCGTAGCCAGCTGGATAGCATCCGGTGTTCTAAAACCATATTTTCTTCTGATTGCGGCAGCTTCCAGAGCTATTTCATGGTTTACATCTAAAATACTCAGGTTGGGTGTGCGAAGAAAAAGCTCCTTGAGTTGTTTCACTTTTGATAAAGAAACCCTGACAGAAAGTATTTCAATTAAAGTCACTACCGATGTTACTGCCTGCAAATTATCTTTAGATAACTCATCAAAGATCTTCTTGGTTAAAAGGCCAAACTGCGGATCTTGATGAAACTGATAGCTAAATATGTTGGTATCTAAACCAATCAAGTTAAATTTTTTTAAGTTCATCCCATTCGTCCCTCATTTTATCTATTTCTTTGACCGGATCAATATCTTTCCAGGCCTCTTTCATAAAACCATAGCTTTCATCAGACCAGCTTTTTTTAGAGATTTTAATAGTAGCTGTGTCTGTTTTTACCTGTTGCACAGCCACTTTGACGCCAGGTTTTAACCCATTGATCTTCTTACGGATCTCTTTGGGAATAACTATTTGATATCTGGAACCAACTGTGACCAGTTGCATAATATGACAATATTATCAAATTTTGTCATACACTGTCAATACGGAAAAAATATTATCCCTCAATCATTCCTCTATAGTATAATTTATAGGTATGGGATTAGATCAACATGCTGAGCAGGAAAGAAGACAAGACATAATAAGTGAGTTTGAAGAAGATTTATTACAAATGCATAGAGCAACAACTGGTATTGAAGCTCTTGATCAAGTTATACCAACCTCAGAAGAAACCCAACAAGCGGATGACTTCTTAGTTAGATTGAAAACTTATGCAAGTACGGGAAAAGCAGGAACATTTCGTGTTAGGGATGAAAGGAACAGACTAATCAATCATCATCAAGTTGATAATTATCAACAACTAGAAAGACTTAAAGTGAAGCTTGAAAATTTACCTAACTTTGAAGGAGAACCAATTAACAACAAAGGGGTTATTTTAGCATTAGCAAGAAAACTTAAGGTTCTACCTAGACGCTTTCCTGATAATTATGTTTACGAAACTGGTTCCGCACCTGAATATGTATCAGGAAAAGAAGAAGGGCGTATGTCAGCTGTATACAATTGTTTCAAAATTAATTTTCCGGGCTTACCTTATCAAATTTATTGGCATGAAATATACGCAGGTGACAATTTTAGCTCATATGTTGAAGGGGTAGTAATAACGGTTAATAAAAGTTTTAGTGAAACAATTAGTCCTATTTCTCGTCTAAAACAGCTATTCCATCCGTGAAAGTAATTATACTCTATCATGGCAGACGAACCAGTTTTTCAAATTCATCCGGCCATAAAGAAATCCCGGCGGGAATCTAAGGGCACAATTTTAATTTCCAGCTTGGCTTTTAAAGCTCTGGTTACTTTTTCCAGAGTTTTTAAAGTATAGCTCGTATAATCAGCATCCTCAATCCTGGCAATGTTAGACTGTCTGGTACCCACCAGTCTGGCCAGATCTGTTTGAGTTAAACCGGCCTTTTTTCTTAGATCATAAATTTGAAAAGCAATATCCCATGCCCTATCCGCTTTTTCCAACTCTTCTGCCAGAGAAGGGTCTGCCTTTAAGGCCTTCTCCAAATATCTATCGAAGTCATCCTTCTTTCTTTTCATTTTAGTTTACCTCCATTCTTATTTCTAATAATCTTTTTCTGGCAATATTTAACTCGTCAGCCGGCGTTTTCTGCTTCTTTTTAACAAATAAATGCAGTAGTATGATAATCTGTCCTTTCTTAAAGGTATAAATAATCCTTAATATACCTGTACCAGATTTTACCCTCAACTCCCATAATCCAGACTCTAAATATTTTGATAAAGGCTCTTTATGATATTCCCTATTCTTTATCTTCTCAATTCCCTTTAATGCCTGACGCCACAAAATAATGTTTGTGACCTTTAACCGATCTAATGCTTCTTCAACCGGACTGCTCCCGGAACTATTTTTATAAAAAATAATTTCAAATTCCATATTAATTATATCAAATTTGATATATCTGTCAAGAGGTAAATTAAATATCACTATAACACAAACGGAGAATTGTAACTTTGCCTCATCCTTACAGAATCCAGACCATGAGATTATTTTGCAATAGGTACAGACCGAATCATATGAACTATAACTCCTTCTGCAATCCACACCACACCACCAAACAAAATACCTGCTAACACACTTCGTGTGATAGTTGCTTGCAATGCCCCCAAGGTTACGGGAACCGCAATCGGAGCTACTGACCACCATCCTATCTGTCTTGCTTTCATTTTGCGAACCAAACTAATGGGTTCTAAAAGAACTGCCCCAGCTTCTCTAAAAATCGTTCCAATAGCTCCTCTCTCTCTCTACCTCGTTCATTCATAGATTTTTATTTTCCCTTATTAGCCAAGGGGTAATTTTCTTTTTCCCAACCAGTTTTTCAAATTCATCTGTATCTAGGGTTTCTTTTTCAAGTAATGCTTTGGCCACTTTATCAAGTTTAGTTTTATTTTTCTTGAGCAAATCTTCTGCCTGTTTGTAGCAAGTATCAATGATTTTTTTGACTTCTTTATCAATACTGGTTTGCATGGTTTGGGATGCTCCCCCCTCATCTCCCGCAGGCCACATACCAAACATAGATCTGGATTTAATATTAATTGGACCTAAAGCAGACATACCATATTCTGTGACCATTTCCCGGGCAATCGAGGTGGCTACTTCCAAGTCACTGGCAGC
>DOWS01000012.1:4062-13902 GCA_003519445.1 Candidatus Daviesbacteria bacterium | reverse complement strand
GGAAACATGGTATGCCCGCCGGTCATGCCGCGGGACACTATGGAAATCCTGTGGACAGGATCAACTTTAGGCAAATTATGCCCCACAATAGCATGCCCTGCCTCATGATAGGCAGATAATTTCCTGTCAGCCTCTGTTTGCATTCTTTTTCTTTGTGGCCCCAGCTTAACCTTGGTAGCTGCCTCTTCCAAATCTTTAGGCTCAATGGCTTTTTTTGCTTCCCGGGCGGCTAAAATAGCTGCTTCATTTAACATGTTGGCTAAATCCGCACCGGAAAATCCCACAGTCCGGCGGGCCAAGCGCTCTGTATTCACATCTTTGGTAAAAGGCTTACCTTTCATATGCAGCTCAATAATAGCTTTTCTTTCTTCTATATCAGGCATACTTAACATCACTCTTCTGTCAAAGCGACCCGGGCGAACCAGTGCCGGATCAAGTAAATCCGGCCGATTGGTGGCGCCAATAACTATGACTGATTCATTGGGAGCAAATCCGTCCATTTCCACTAAAATCTGGTTTAGAGTTTGCTCTCTTTCATCATGGCCGGAACTCATACCAAAACCTCTCATCCTACCAATTGATTCAATCTCATCAATAAAAATAATAGCCGGAGCAGTTTTTTTGGCCTGGGCAAACATGTCGCGCACCCGGGCTGCCCCCACTCCCACCAACATTTCCATAAACTCGGAACCCGAAATGGAATAAAAAGGCACACCTGCCTCCCCTGCCACAGCCCGCGAAATTAAGGTTTTTCCGCAACCCGGAGGGCCAACCAAAAGCACTCCTTTGGGAGTCCTTGCTCCAATTTCTTTATATTTAGCCGGGCTTTTTAAAAAGTCCACTATTTCTTCCAGCTCTTTTTTAGCTTCACTGGCTCCTGCTACATCAGTAAATTTAATCTGGGGAGAATCTTTGGTAAAAAGGCGGGCTTTTGATTGGGCAAAAGAAAAAATGCCCTGGGCCCCTTCCCGGGCATTTCTAAAAAGAAAAAACATCAGTCCTACCAGAAGTAAAACCGGCAAAATGGCGGAAATTATACCTATCCAGGCTTGCTGCATGGACAAGTCTTTTATTTCAATAGTCACAGATTTGGGGTCAACTCCAGAACTTTCCAGGATTTTATAAATTGACTCGCCCTCTTCTTTGCGGGAATGGAGCGGTTCTGTCTCATTTTTAAGCTTGGCAGTTATTTTATTTCCCTCCACAACTAGATTTTCTATTTTTTGATCTTTAACATTTTGGATAATTTGAGAGATAGGCACTTCATTGGTCTGACTAGAGGGGCCGCCTGACATTTGGTAGAAAAAAACCAAAGCTGCTGTGGCAATTAAAATATAGACGACCACGCCCTTGATAACGGAAAGCAGTTTATTATTATTTAATTTTTTGCGTCCGTTTACCATGGGGAGATTCTAACATAATCTAGCGGGTTTTTGTACCTTATCACATTAAGCTGGCTTAAATGTGCTGTTGTTGGATGGGCAAAACTTTCGAGGCATTAAAAATTTCAATGCCTATCGGGCGGTCATCTGCATCATATTCCACGGTAATATTTTCCGAGATATCCTCAAAACGCTCTTCCACGCCCTCTTTTAAAAAAATGTACAAGATATCCTTTTTTTTATCGTAATTAACTTTCTTTTCTCTTGCTTTTTTCATAATTCCACCTTCCTGATTGAAGCCTGTGCTTTATCTCTGTCTCTGTAATTGGATGAATAGTAACAGCTTCAATTCTTTTTTCTATTATATCATAGGCCACCATTACTTTTCTGTATTTGCCTTGATATAAAACTTCTCCTATCACAATATGCCGGTTTCTTAAATTATCCCAATAATTTTCCAGGCTTTGGTTAAATATTTCTTTAACTATATTTCTGGAAATTTTTCTTTGTTTTAGGCGGGTTAAGAGATGATCTGTAAATACAATCTTCACAGATTTTATTATCAGTGAGCGTAGTCTTTTGTGTCAACCTTTTAATTCGTTAAACATTTCAATAGGGCTTTTATCATTTAAGATTTTATGGGGAAAGTAATTCCAGATATCTTGAAACAGTTGAGTATTCTGAAAAAAGAATTTCTCGGGTATTCCTTTTTTTATCAACATTTGCCAAAAATCTCCCATGGCAATTTGTCTGTCTTCTTCATAAATAAGCTTTAACACACCATCAAATGATAATTTGACCTGATATTTCCTTTTTGTTTTCTCATACTTTTTCCTCAAATCTTTTCTTAATTTCTCAATTCCGTCTTTGGAAAGCTTTGGCGGCAGGGGTTTTTGTTTTCGCTGGTCTTTAATTAGTTCCCAAGTATCTTTTGGAGAAAATTTCTTATTTTTTAAAGTTTCTTTAATAAACTTTTTTGCCCTTTCAGTATGAGTAATGGGTAAATACATGGGGTTTGCCCCGGTAAAAATCCATTTCCCCTCTACTTTGGCAGCACGGGCATATATTAAACCCTTATCCGGGCCAAACGAACCTTTTGCGTCCCAAACAGTCATTTTCTTACCGGATTCTAAATCTTCTACAGTAACACTGTAACCTGGTTTTGCTCCCTGAAGCTCAAACATTGAGTAGTAAGCTGTTTCCACAACCTGCTCTAACCTTTTTCTTGTAACTTCATCAAGATTATCAGGATTAACCACACAATATTCTGCCAGAAAACTGCCACCATTGATTTGGCGGAAATCATTTATTAACCACTCATTAAAAAGAGGATAAACCAACTCTTCTTCGTCTTTAGCTGGTCTATCTTTGCCAAAAAATTCTTTTAAAGCATGTTCAATCTCAAAGGGTTTAGCATGGGCATAAGTTATGACTTTACTAAAAGGAAGTACCATAATTCCAAAAACTTTGTTTGGAAATTCTAACACAAATCATGAGAACTTCCCACTTTTAATTCAAGTTTAGAAAAATCATCAAATGAAATCATGTTTTAAGTTTTCCAAGTAACAAGATACAAGTTTTCCAAACAATATTCAAATTTTGAATTCTAAACAACTTTATTCAAAATAGCAGAAAAAATCTTGATAAACTCAGAAGCCTCACTTATTAAAGGTTCTATTTGATTTGCTAATCCTGTATTATTATGTAAAATCAGTTCTAACCAAAATTTGGTTTCTTTGGATTCTTTCCTGCATATTTTTATTCGCATATAAAAATCTTTTTTGCCCAATGCATCATTAGCTTCCCTGTAGTTGGCTCCCATTGAACCAGATGACCTGACAATCTGACTGATATGTTCAAAATTAACCGAATTTTTCGGAAGTATTTTTACTAAATCAATTATTTTCTTTGCAAAATTTAATGTTCTTTCTTCAAGATCAAACTTTTTACTTTTTTGATCATTATTCATTGGAATTTATTTGTTTCTTGTTATCTTGTATCTTGATTATTTTGATCAAAATAATCCAGTTTCATAGCTGATTTGACTTCTGCAAGGGTTTTTTGAGCCTCGGAGCGGGCTTTGGCTGTGCCTTCTTTCAAGACCCGTTCGACAAGCTCAGGGTCTCGCTCTAATCGAGCTCGATTTTCTCTTATCGGATCCAAAAAAATATTCAAAACTTTAACCAGGTACTTTTTTACCTCAATATCCCCTACTTGGCCCTTCCTATAAAGTTCTTTGTATTTGGTTATTTGTTCATGGTCATTATCTGCACCAAATGCATCAAGATAAATAAACACGGGATTCCCCTCAACAGTTCCCGGGTCATTAGCATGTATTCTTTTGGGATCTGTATACATACTCATGACCTTTTTTTCTACTTCTTCCGGAGAATCAGTTAAAAATATGGCATTATTTAATGATTTACCCATTTTGGATTGGCCATCTGTTCCCGGTAGAGTGGGCACATCCCCTATTAAAGGCTCTGGCAACGGAAACACTTCTCCGTAGAGATTGTTAAACTTAATGGCAATATCTCTGGCAAACTCCACATGGGCTTTTTGATCCTTACCGACTGGGACTAAATTGGCTTTGGGCAGTAAAATATCAGCCGCCATTAAAACCGGATACTGCAAAAGAGCAAAAGTGTCCTGCTCCCCCTGATCCAGTTTTTCTTTTAAGGCCGGCTGGCGCTCCAGCACTGCTCTGGGGGTTAAAGTTCCCAAAAAATAGGCCAGCTCCAAAACTTCAGGAACTTGGGATTGCAGGACAAAAGTGACTTTGGCTGGATCCAAACCCACGGACAAATACCCCAGCATCAACCCACGGATATTTTTCTCTAAATCTTTTGTTTTATCAAAATGGGTAGTTAAAGCATGCAGATCAGCAATGAGTATAAAAGTATCATATTCATCCTGCAGCTTGACCCTGTTTTTCAGCGACCCCACATAGTTTCCCAAATGGAAGCTATCGCTGGTTGGTCGATCTCCGGTAAGTATCCTTTTCATATTTTTACCTTTCTTAAATTCTCCTGCAACTTTTCCATCAGCCACATACGGGCTAAAGTAGAAAGATTAAGACCCAGACTTCTGGCAAATTTATCTAAATTGTCTTTAACTTGTTTTTGTACTCTTAAAACAATAGTTTCATCTCTGGGTTTTTCCAATTCCACTACAATATCCACATCCTCCAGCTCGTCCCAAAAATCAGCAAAGCTGTGAGTATCCCAAAACTCCGCTTCCTCTTTTAAGGTCTTAAATTCTGGAAGTCTATTTTTTTTCTTTTTCATAAACCATTCTCCTTTCCTTCTTATCGGAATCTCTGGCAGTAGCTACATAATATATCCCAGTTCCCTCCCTACCAACCATCACTGAAATTATCCTTGAACCGCTTCTGCCAATAGCAATAAATCTTCCTTTCTTACCCTTCTTGTGAGTAATTAAATTAGCAACTGCTTCTTCTGCCTCATCCACAGCCACATTGTGCTTTTTAATATGTTCCCTGTTCCACTCATCCCAAATCAATTTCTTAATTACAATTCTGGTCATATTGTATTACACTGTTATACAAAAGTCAATCGATTAACTTTTCTGCCGGTTTGAAACCATGTTTGGCATAAAATTCGTCATAAGCAAATATTCCGTCTGCTTTTATCTTTCGGGCCACAACTGCCACAGAACAATCTATCAGGGTATTTTTCCTGCTGCCGGCAGGATTAAATAGTTTGGCCGATGCTTTTAAGATATTAATATCAACTACATAAATCAATAGGGCATCGCTTGCAATCATCTCCACCAGCTTTTTTGTCACGGTCGGGATGGGTAAAACCCGTTGAAATAGCGACACTACCTCAAAAAGAACAGAAGTGGGATAGATCAACCCAAAACCCTGTTTAATCAACTGTTCAAAGGTCATGGTGACCCTTGCATTTAACGGATCATTTGGATTGTAAAGAGCAAAAATAGCATCAGAATCAACCACCACTTTTTTTGCCATATTTATTTTTTATATAAAATTTGATTTGCCCTTTTCCGCAAATCAGCAGGCAGCGCCTTCAGTTCTTCCCTGCTTTCAATAGCCAGTTTAAGCATATCCAGAGAAGCTTGCATACTTTTAGCTTGTTGCAGCCTTGCTAAATCTTCAAGGCTAACAATGGCTGCCTGAGGCTTTTCATTGGTGGTTAAAACTACCGCGCGTTTTTTTAGTCTAACATCTTCAATAATAGACTTGTAAGATTTCTGCAGATTTCTGGCCGGTATAAAATAAGTGTTTAGCATATCCTCATAATACCAATAATTATATCATTTGTCAATATCATTAAGTGATATCAACTTTATCAGCCTATCCCCAGTCAGTATTCTTTTCATATTCTCCTTTAGTCTAACACTAAAAAGGCTCTTATAAAATTACCTAAATGATGAATTAACATTACCCAAATTGCCAATTTATGCAAAAATTTACTTTATTCTGCTTAATCCTGGGCGAACCAATGAATTCAACAAAACTGTAGGCAATCCAGATATTCTGTCAGGCGGCTGTCTTACAATAACTAGCCTTCTATGATCTTCTAAATATTCCCATGGAACAATCAAACCACAAGTTAGCATCACGCCATTTGTCCCACAAAATTTCTTCACGCGAGCTTCGGTAAAAGCATCAAATGGCGTCGATATCTCAACAATGTGCCTCCCTCTGGCCATCACTCGTGAAACTCTTAGTTTAAGAAGGGCATCCGGCACTGCGCCGAAATCTTTAATCACTACTGGAAATGTTTCTGCTGTTTCTCTATGTCTTCTCATAATTCTCCCAATAAAAAAACCGCCCTTTTTGAAGAGGCGGTTAAGGTGTTTTAGTCCTTATAATCCGGACTATTTTCACCAGAACCGCTTCCCCTAATAAGAAAACGAGCCTTTTCCAAAATAAATTTTTTAACAAAAATATTATTCATAAAAAATAAAAATCCCTGGAAGGGATGTTTATGTATTCATACTAAACTACCCTAGCGGATCTTGTCAATAACTTATTGTACTATGGGTTTAACAGAAAGTCAAGTTTTCTTGAGAAGGCGGGGAGGAACACCATCATATTCAATTTCTTCATCAGCTATTCTTCTAAAGGGTTTTTCACGGACCCATTCTTCAAATACATGGGCTACCAAACCTACCACCCTGCCTATCAGGAAAAAACCTTTACCCAAACGATAATCAAACCCCATGTCAGATATAACAGCAGCAATTGCCCCGTCCACATTAATGGGGATTTTTTTAGCCTTTTTCTCTTCCAGTATTTTTTCTACCTCCACTGCCAGCTCGCAGTGTTCTCCATAAAAACCCAGTTCTTTGGCTTTGGCAAAAATTTGGGTGGCCCTTGGATCAGTACTATAAACTTTATGGCCAAAACCCGGGATTCTCTCGCCCGAGGAAATGACTTTTTCCACCAGTTTGTCTGCTGCTAACCCCATCTGCAAAAGCCGGGCGCATTCCTCAATAGCTCCACCATGAGCTTCCCCCACTCCTAAAACTCCGGCTGCTATGGCGGCCTGCATGGGATTGCCGGCAGATGCAGAATTACGGGCATTGGTAATGGAAGGTGGGCCCAAACCATTATCAATAGTGGAAATTAAAATGCTATCCAGCATGGCTTGCTCTTTTTCCGTTGGCAGCTCGCCTTTTAACTCCAACCAAATAGCATCGGTAAATGTCACTCCATCAATTAAATCAGTTACTTTATAACCGTGAATATGAGCCTCCCCATCAATTATTCCTGCTATAGATGTCTTCCACTTTTTATCCATAAAATCAATTATAGCTCGATCACAACCTTTCTTCCATGATCAAAAATAACCTTAAATTTATCAGTTACTCCTCTTCCTACAAGCGGCTCATCACCTAATGCTGTAATTAAAACATTGAAAGGCTTAAATTTTCCTATCTTAATCTTTCCCAGAAAATAAGGAGCATTGACCTTAGTTCCACTAGCCAAAGTCCAAGGAAGATAACCTCGAGGAGATTTACCATTTAAAATCATTTCCGGGGGTACTGTTACATCACCATCAAAACCAGTATCTATTAAAGCCTCCACTTTGAAAATGTTATTCAAGACGCGAAGGATTACTTGAATATAGGGGAATCGGGAGCTGGTTAAACTCATAATTTACCGCCATTTACCAACGGCTATATCCCCGACCTTGAATATAAAATTTCCCGGACCAAGACTCTTCGAAGCTTTTTGGGCAACTTCTAAAAGATTTGTGCCCAAGACTGTTTGTCCTTTTTGAGAAACAGCCACAAATTCACCCCAATGTTCGGGTTCCAGAGGCTTAGCATATTTGCTATACAATTTATCAGAAAGCTGTTCTAATTTTTTGGGATCTTGGGATACTTTCATGATAGGTATATTATATCACCTTTAATAAATCTGGTATTTCATCCGGAGTTTTGGCAATGATTACTCCGGCTTCTTCTAAACTCTTAATTTTAGACTTATAACTGCCCTTTTCCCCATAAATTATTGCTCCTGCGTGGCCCAGTTTGGTGCCTTGGGGCAGGGTTTCGGCAAAAAGCCCTGATATAAATGCTACAACTTTTTTGGTAAACTTGCCACTTTTGATAAAATCCGCTGCTTCTTCTTCATAAGTCCCGCCGATTTCTCCAAATAAAACTAAAGCTTTTGTTTGCGGATCTTTTTCAAAATCCTCCATTAAATCCGCAAAGCCGGATCCCACCAGAATACCCCCGCCAATGCCAATGACTGTTGACTGACCCAGGCCGTTTTTGGTTAAAATCCAGGATATTTCCGAGGCCATGCCGCCTGATTTGGAAATCACCCCCACACTACCTTTGGAATAAACTCCCCGCGGATCATCTCCTCCAATTGAACCTACTTTGCCAATGCCCGGGGAAATAATGCCGATTGAAGAGGGTCCCACAATCCGCACTCTGTCATTCTGAGCGATTAGCGAAGAATCTCTCAACTTGCCCGCCCTGAGCGAGGCCGAAGGGTTTGAGATACCCACATTCGTGGGAGATCCTTCACCCTTCGGGTTCAGGATGACAGTGGAACGGGCCATGGCTATAGCTTTGGCCGTATCTTGAATAGGAATATGCTCTGTTAAAATATTGATCAGAGGAATTTTATTTTTTATTGCTTCTTCTATCGCCCCATATGCGGCAAAATTAGGCACAGCCACAAAGCTGGTGTTTATTCCCGGATGATTTTCCAAGGCTTCGGCTATAGCATTATAAACCGGCACTCCATGCACTTCCTGCCCACCTTTACCCGGGGTCACCCCGGCCAGCACTTTGGTGCCGTAATTTTTCATCTGCAAAGTGGCTTTGGAGCCTTCTTTGCCGGTTATTCCCTGTATTAAAACTTTGGTTTTGTCAGTTATCAGTATTGCCATATGCTAACTCCTTCATGATTTTGGCTGTTGACGTCATGGGTGTTTCCCTACCATAGATATGAAAATCAAAACTTTCTTTCTTGGCCACTTCTTTTAACATTTCAAAAGCCTCTTTATCTCTTGGCCCTCCGCGGCGGATCACAATTGGATATTTAGGCTTAATTTCACGCAAACCATCCACAAATCCCATTAAAGTTTCATAAATATCAGTAAAATTGGCTGTCCCTCCCACAAACCAGCAGCCTTTTAACCCGGGTTTGGATAAAACTATTTTGGTTAGTTTTTTAAGTTTTTCGCGGGGAGGGTTGCCGGAATGTTCGGTATAATTGGCAGGTTTCCCCCCATATGCCAGCAGAGCATCCATATTGACAATTGATCCTCCGCCTCCGGCAGCAATCACGGCAATATCACCCGGGAGATCCCAGTAAACAGATCCTGTTGTACCCCTATGATCTCCCTCATCAATTTTCCTGGCCTCAATTTCCCTTTTGGTTGGAGGCCGGCCAAAAAGATTTCTTTGCGGAAATTTTACATCCCTGCGAAAATCAGCATCATCATCTAAAATCACTTTTGCATCCAGCGCCCAAACTTTACCTTGTTTATCCACCACTAATGGATTAATTTCTGCCAGCTCACAATCATATTTTGTAAAAACTTCCCAAAGTTTGATCGCTATCTCTTTTAGCTCATCCGGCACATTTTCTCCATTAAACCCTTCTAAAATATCAATCGGATAGACATCTATATTTTTTGCAGCTTCATCAAAGTGGGACCCTACTCTAGATCCTCCTTTTCCAAAAGTTAAAACCAGCCCTCTGGTCTCTGTAGAATATGAAAATGATAAATAATACTCTTTCTCATATTCTATTGCTTCCTCCACCAAAACCCTTTCCACTTTTTCGTTATTAATCGTTTTTTTGAATAATTCTTTAATCTTTAGTCTTAAATCTTTAATCTCTGCAATTTTGATAATCCCTCCTGCACCGGCACGGTATCCTGACAAAACCTGGGCTTTTAAAACAAGAGGTGGCTTAACTTTGACTCTTTGACTCTTTGAC
>DOWS01000012.1:0-3945 GCA_003519445.1 Candidatus Daviesbacteria bacterium | reverse complement strand
GACTCTTTGACTCTTTGACTCTAGTAATTGGCTCTTGGGAATTTGTATCCCGCAATTTTTAAATAACTTTTTCCCTTCAAATTCATAAAGAAGCATGAGCTAGATTGTAGCCGACTTGACTTACCTTTTCAACTCATGATAGCGTGGTTTATTCAAGGAAAGGGGGTGATTTTATGGGATTAGAAGATGAGGTCAGTAGAATGATATGGGAAGGTAGTCCTGTGTTGCCGAAAACCGAACCAAGATTTAGAAATTCCAGTTTTCCAGAGGTGAGTGGTAGAACTAAACGTGAAGCACCTACACCATGGGAAATAGCTGGAAAAGATCGTGTTATATTGAAAAGTGTCGGCAGTATGGATGGAAGAGAATAGGTTCTATATAGTTATAGTTATTTAATTTTTTCTCTAAATTGATCATAGCTGGTCAGGGCTGGCGTGTGGTCTGAAACTTGGTATTCCTGTTTAACCAGAATTTTGGTATTGTCTTTAACATCGCCGTGTAACACCACTCCCGGCCCAACTAATGAATTAGACCCCACTCTGACTCCGGGCATGATAGAAGCATTAACCCCCACCCTTGAACCTTTTCCTGCCATCAAACCCAATTTATGCCTGTTGGTATCTATCTCACCAACCCTGATAGTGTGATCATCTAACCTTAAATTAGCCAAAACCGCGCCAGAACCCATGCCAAAATCCCCTTCAATCACGCTGTCTCCAATATAATTTGTATGAAACCAGGAATTGGCTCCAATATAACTTCTGGTAATATCAGAATTAAATCCTGTCACCACTCCTTCTTCCAAATCAGATTCCCTAACCATGGAACTATTTCCCAAAATCACATTTTTGCCAATATAGCATGGACCTTTAATTACTACCCCTTCAAATACCCTTGCACCCTCTTCAATAACTACTTTTCCCTCAATAATGGCTTTTTCCGAGACATTTGCACCCGGGGAAATAGTGTGTTCAATTTTAGACAATAAGTGCTCTGTGATATCCAAAACATGCCAGGGATATTTTAATGGAATCCAGACTCCACTGTATTTTGTAAATTTTACATCCATGCCGTCAGCAATCATTTTATCAAGGGCTTTTTCATAAACATCATCTGTTTCACTGCTTACTTTTTCTAAATATTCCACCAGTTTTTTTCCATCCTTAAAATAATCCACCACCAGTTTTACCAAATCAGATGGTTCATTCCCCTCCCCCGGCTTTTCCACTATCCCTTTGACTTTATCCCCTCCTATCTTCAAATACCCCCCTGGAAAGTATTCCGTTCTCTTTAACCCTACCGTCACTGCATCTGCTTTCACTGCCAAAACTTTCTCATAAACGCTTTCATCAAGTATGTCTTCAGAATTAACAATTAACACCTCACCCTCTATCAGATCTTTGGCAGAGAGAATCGCATCAGCCATACCTTTAGGTTCAGCCTGAAGCACGATTGTACCAGTAATACCCAATTCATTTTTGATATTTGATATTTGATCTTTGATATTTGGGTTGGCAACTATAATGACTTCAGAAGGGTTTAGCGCTGCTTGAATCTTTTTCAGATTATGATATAACAATGGCTTTCCCAAAAAGGGAATTAAGCATTTATCAGTTTGCACCGGCCACATCCTCTTCCCTTCTCCTCCAGCCAGAATAATTATTTTCATATGCATTTATTTTACTACTTTGTAGCAGCGGCTGGAATCGGACCAGCAACCTATCGCTTATGAAACGATCGCTCTTCCATTGAGCTACGCTGCCCTGAATGCTATTTTAGCATATAGTGTGGTATAATATATTTGTATGCCAGAAGATAAACCAAGTCTTATAGAGCGAATCCATGGTATTCTTGGACTTAAAGCTTCCCCAGAACAACAAGCAGAAATAGACCGGATCGAAAGAGAAGGAAAGGCAGCAAACGCTAGACTTAAGGCGGCACTCAATGCCCGTCTTGAAAATACACGAGCAAGGGTTAATGCTGACGCGGAAGATATTCGAAGAAGACAAGATGCCCTAGAACAACAACTTCGGGAAGATAGACTACATAGGCCAAAAGACCTTGCTATGGTAAGTGATATAAGCTCCGGCCCAGATGGAAGACCCAATATGCAACTTCTTCATAAATGGGATGATGGATATGGAAATACTGTATACACAGCAAATACCAGAGCAGATATAGCCGCAAGAAAAATAGTTACACCAGACCAGATACAACCCCTTTCTAGAAGAATCCAGGCTCAACAAGCTTCATTTGCAGAACTTGGAGCTGATGAACAAACCCTAATTAGAACAGAATTTGATTCATCAAAAGCTGGTGTTGCGGAGGGAATCCGCCCTTATGATGATTTTCTGCAATCCGAAGCCCTAGGAAAAAGATTTCAGGAAATACAACAATCCCGACCTACTCCAAAATAGATTTAAACAAAAAGAGAATATATTGTGGCTATGCCTGCTGCTGCCATAACCAGGGTGATGATCAAACCCAAAGCCGTGGTAATTGGCCCATTAACCAAACTCCCCATGACCTTTTTACTGCAGGATAAAATAAGAATTGTTGTTAGAATCACCGGCGCAATTAAACCATTAAATACGGCTGTATAAATTAAGACCTTGATAGTATCAAAATTTAGAAAATTTATTCCCAGACCAATTAAAGTGGCAATTATTATCACTCCGTAAAAAGCATTAGCCTCTTTCAATTTTCTGTATAAGCCGTATTTCCAGCCGAAACTTTCGGATAAAGCGTAAGACGCCGATCCTGCCAGGATAGGAATTGTCAAAAGCCCGGTGCCTATAATACCTATGGCAAAAAGCAAGTAGGTAGCCTCGCCTGCAATAGGACGCAGAGCCTCTGCGGCCTGCTCGGCTGTTTCAATATTGGTTATTCCGCTTGCATAAAGGACCGCGCCGCAAGCGGCAATTATAAAAAACATCACCAGATTTGATAAAAACATGCCCGACCAGACATCAAGCCTCATGTCTTTGATCTCCTTTTTTGTTGTTTCTACCTGTCTAAGTTTTAGAGTAGTTCTTCCTACAAGAATCTGCTCCTCCACCTCCTGCGAAGTCTGCCAGAAAAATAAATACGGCGAGATTGTGGTACCCAAAATAGCCGTTATCATAAATATTTGTTCTTTGGAGAAATCAAAAGAAGGCACAATTGCTTGGGCGATAATTTGTCCAAAGTCCAAATTGGCGGCTATGGCTGAAAAAACATAGGCTAGAAGCACTAATGCTAACCATTTCAGATATTTTGCGTATCTGTCATAAGTAGTAAATATTTGCAAAGCCAAACTGAAAATAGCAAAAAACAGGATGAGAAAATTAAAACTAAAATTCGGGTATAAAAGCTGGGTAGCTTTGGCCATGGCCCCTAAATCCGCTCCGATGTTTAAGGAATTGGCTGCAAAAAGTAAAAAAGTGCAAAGATAAAGCACCCATTTTGGAAAAAACATCCTGATATTTCCGGCTAAACCCCTGCCTGTTACCAATCCAATACGGGCGCACATCTCCTGTACAACCGCCATCAGAGGAAAGGTAAAGCCAGCAGTCCACAAAAACCCAAACCCGTATCTGGCACCTGCTTGAGAATAGGTGGCAATACCAGAAGGATCATCATCTGCAGCCCCTGTAACCATGCCCGGACCAAGAGAATGCCAATATTTCCTGGCCATTTTTATGTCTTTATGCCTGTAAACAATTTTAATAATTTTTCTGGAAGCATCTAAAGTTATCCCTAAAACAACAGCAGGCGCTTCAACTATGGTTTTGATAATCTGTCTGGTCATGGGTTATCTTTTAAGAGTAGACCAACTTCGAGAGGCCGTCAAGAAGTGGGGAGCTATTAGAACTTATTTTATCCTCTTTTCATAAATAATATTATCAACTATCCAACCTTTTCTTTCTCTTTTTATCTCCACATATACCAATCTTCCATGAGTTT
>DOWS01000032.1 GCA_003519445.1 Candidatus Daviesbacteria bacterium | reverse complement strand
GCGGGTGTAATTCACCGGTAGAATGCCACTTTTCCAAAGTGGACGTAAGGGGTCCGACTCCCCTCACCCGCTCTTTCATGCCGATTAAAAAGGATTTTATTTATGTAGGCATAATTTTACTACTTATCTTTTTGGCGGTATTTTATTTGCAGAAAAATCAGCAGAAACTTAAATCTCAAGAAGTCCCTGTTTATGCTTGGGAAATTACAGAGGTGGCTGGTAATCTGGAGGTGCCATGGGATATGGCGCTTTCCCCAAACAAGGATATTTTTATCACGGAGCGGCCGGGTAGACTTAAACTTTTGACTAAAGATGGACAGGTTAAGATAGTAGCAACCTTACCTCAAGTAGCCTCTGTTGGAGAAAGCGGTTTAACCGGTCTGGCACTTCACCCTAATTTTTCTCAAAACAGCTATCTTTATCTTTATTATAGCTACAGAGAAGGAGGAGAGCTTTTTAATAGAGTTTCCAGGTTTACTTTCAGAAATGACAGTTTATCCGACGAGCAGATAATTTTGGATAAGCTGCCCGGAGGCAATATTCATAACGGAGGCAGGCTTCGTTTTGGGCCTGACAATAAACTTTGGGTTTTAACAGGAGATGGCGGGCACGCGGATCTTGCTCAAAATATGCAGTCTTTGGGAGGCAAAGTTTTAAGAATAAATGATAACGGTTCCGATCCTGAAATCTATTCTTTGGGCCATCGAAATCCCCAAGGCCTAGATTTTCACCCGCTGACAAAAGAATCCGTGGTAACGGAACACGGACAAGCAGCCTATGATGAAATTAATCTGATTAAGCAGGGTGGCAATTATGGCTGGCCAATAGTTAAAAAATGCTTTTCCGACGATCCGCAATACACCTCCCCCATACTTTGTTCAGGGGAACAAACCTGGGCCCCGTCTGGAGCTGCCTTTTTGGGAAATTCTTTATTTTTTGCAGGACTGCGCGGTCAGCTTCTGGAAAGAGTAGAGATTATTAATGGTCAGGTAACAGCTCGTGAAACTATTATCAAAGATACATATGGCAGACTGCGGGGGGTACTGGCAGATCAAAAAGAAGGAGTGCTTTATGTATCTACTTCCAATCTGGATGGAAGAGGTAACCCCAAACCGGGTGACGACAAAATCCTCAAGATTCGCCCTGTCCAATCAGCCACCAAAAAGCCATTAAATTGACTACGCTGACCGGATTAAATAGCATGGCAGTTAAGAGCCCCAAAAAAGCAGTCAGTTCAATTATTCTTTTAGCTTTTACCAAACCCGAAATTGTTAGAGAAATTAGTAAAAGCATTGAGATTACTGCAACAGCGCCACCTTGTATCCAAAAATCAAGCAAAAAATTATGGGCGCTATCAATAATCGAATATTGAATGCTGCTTTTAAGCTCTACTGCAGTTTGATAGATAGGATCCTGAATATTGCCGAAGCCATAGCCAATAATAGGAGATTTTAAACCAACAGAGACTGCTACTTGCCAAATTTGGCCTCTTATTTCAAACAATCCTGTTGATTCGGTAAAAGGAAGGATTAAAGCTAAAAGTACTAAGACTAAACTTACCAGCACTGCTTTTAAAGGAACAATCCTAAATACATTTACAAGACTTATAAAGATACTTTCAATTATAAATCCTATTAAACCTGCTCTTGAGCCTGATAAAAAAATTACCAGTAGGCACGCTAAAAAAGAAGCTATTTTGATCTTTCGTCCTCCTTTAAAATATACAAACGGCCAGATGAATAAAGCTGTGGCAGCCAAAGCATTTGGTTCCCCCAAAGTCCCAAAAGCCCTGTTATTTTCATTAAAACCTAGGATAATTGTTCCCATAATTAGGCAAAAAAATGATAAGAAGTAAAAAAACTTTGATTCCTTGGTAGGCAAACTAATACTCCTAGAAATAAAGGAAAAAATCAAAAGATGAAAAAACAGAAACAAGCCCTGAAGCCTAAAAGGATTGCCAAAAAAGGCTTCGGGAGGATGAAATATGAGCAGTTGATCTAGTGCCAGCAAAAATAATACGCCAAGAAAAATTGTTTGAGGAGAAATAAAATGTTTAAGATCATCCTTTTTGAATTTAAGGATTTTAACAAGCAAAAGAAAATCGATTAGTATTTCAGCAATAATCACCTTGGGCGCCTCAAAAGGAGATATGCCTAAAGGTATAACAACAAGGTACAAGCCAAAAAGTAGGAAGATAACAATATATGAACTCACCTTTTTATCTTATCAGATTTTAAGCGGATCTGATTTTTAGAAGGCGGGAAAAAAAACTAAGAATTTTCTCAAACCAGGTTGCGCCGCTCTGGGTAATATGGTTAGGATTTGTGATATTAATTGGTTTAAATTTGGTTTCTGATAAACCCAAAGAGCCTGATTTAAATCCCTTGGCCGGACCTATTAATTTATCCCCTGTTGCCTTAACAGCTATTTCATTGGAGAATTCTCCCGGAGCGCAATTATTTCCTGCTCTTACCTTAAAATAATATGTTTGACTCTCTGATAAGTTTTTAACCACATAACTTGTGGTCTCTCTACCTCCGATATTAGGATTACCATAATCCGAAGATCCGGGTTTACCCCCATAACTGACCAAATAATAAGTTACAGGACCTAAAGCGCTAGACCAGGTTAAGGTAACTTGATTTTTGCCTGTAGCAACGGCTGACAATAACTTAGGAGCGTTCTGAGGTTTTTGATCTCCGCATACAGGAGCCGGAACATTTCCTGAAGCTTGACTTAAAGGTTTGCTTTGAGTATAGGTGACAAACTTGGTAAAGTGCTTTGTCCAAATAACCAAGTCGCTACCTGAACTAATATAACAGTCTGCACCTGCTGGCAAGTTATCACCTGCGCTTTGAGAATCGCTACTGCAGCTTTGGGTAATCTTGTAAAAGCTGCCACCCCTTTGAAATCCTACTAATTTTCCGGCCTGATTTGGAATTAGGATCCTAACTGCTTTATCAAAAGTTACCAACACATCGCCCAGTCCAATTTCCAAAACTGACTCTGTAGTTGAATTAAACCCCGGATCAGAGGATGGAGTAACTTGAGAATTACTCATTAACCTGGGAGCGTTAATGATTCCATTCCAGCCAACAGGTCCATAAAGAGTAGTGGCAGCCGGAATCTGAATATTGATTGTGCCTATTGATGTTGTAGCATTAACTGTTAGGATATTATTAAATGAAGCTGACGATGAATTTGCCGAAGTTGACAACAAATTGGAGAAATTTAAGGTTGGGTTATTAACTGACGCCGGAATAGTAACAGTTGAATTGAAATTCGAGCTTGCCATTACAATTTCGGAAGAAGTGTTATCCAAGGTTACGGCAGGAGCAATCAGGACTTGTTTTGCGCCTACAGGTGGGACATTCTGGATAATAGATGGCGCAATTGTTATAGTTATCTGGTTGCTTGTTACATCGCCATTTTTCACCTGGACCGGGTAGGAATTGTTCGATGCAAACAAAACCTCTGTTGTTAAAAGGAATTTAATAGTAGTACCATTATTTAATACTTCATTGTAATTGTCAGGCATTAATGCCCCTCCAACATACACCTTGGAAGAATTTGTAAAGCCGCTGCCTGTTAAAGTCACAATTGTTCCTTGGGTGGGAGAAACAGGTGAGTTACTATTTATAATTGGTGCAATAACAGGAACTGGGGAAGGCGATGGCGATGATGAAGGAGAGGGACTTGGTGTCGGAGTGGGTACAGGAGTAGGTGATGCTGTTGGAGAAACTTTGAAAAAGGGTGATTTTTTCAAAGCTTCAACCTCTTGAGGCAAAAAGCCTACTGTTGGATAATCTCCATGCCATTTCATAATACTCGGCCCATTATCAGGATGCCCCAGTCCAAATGCGTGGCCCAGCTCATGCGCGGGAGTTCCCTTAGGTACTCCTCCTGTACATTGCCATCCGTCGCTTAAATTGCATGGTATCCCCCAGGAATTTGCCACACCTGAAATTGGTTCCAAGACCCAATCTCCGGTTATAGCAAATCCAACATCGTTATTTTCTAATTTGTCTCCCGCGGCAAATCCTCCTCCACCTGCGCTAAAAATCAAATCCACATTTTGATCCTTCAACCCTTCTTCTAAGCCGTAAATTGCCAGATACATATATAACATCCAATCCCCTTCCAGTTTTTTGGGATCATTTAGACATTGAGAGGAAGGCGGAACCGAATCAAAAGGATCAGGATCACAGCGCATTGTATCGTAGCTGTATTCGCTTTTAACTACCTGTAAAGGATTTATTTCAAAAGTCTTCCCAATTTTTTCCATATACCATTTTTGCAATTCAATCAAATAAGAATTTAAGGCAGTTTCATAAGCAGGATAAAGAGGTTTATCTGCAGGATAGACTAAATAAGGGCTAATTTTGTAACCACCATTAGTAGAAAAAGGGATTGGAGAAGAAGAAGGGCTTGGAGAAGCAGAGGGTGTGATAATAGGAGCTGATACAGGTACAGGTACAGGAGTAGGCGTAGGAGTAGATGTAGCAATAGGACTTGGTGATGGCGAGGGGGCTTCCGGAGAATTACCAATCACAGAACTGATAGCAGCAGTTATAGGATTATCAGCATCAATTGCGAGAACATTCATGACATTAAGCTGAAAAAGCATAAGTACCCCGATTAAGGCATAAAATATAGTAGCAAATAAGGCTTTTAGTTTCATTGAACCAAGAAGTATAGCAGATTATAGGACAGTTGTCAAGTAACTATGGGTTGAAGTACTCAAAGGCTGCTTTGGAAATTTTGGCAATTGTTTCTCCGGCTTTTGCCGGATCTTCTGTTTCAGATAAAACAACTATTATAAAATCTCCTTTTGGAGAAAAAACTATCCCCCCGTCATTTTCAAAAAAACCAATATCCCCTGTTTTGTGGGCTATCTTTGTTCCAGCAGACAAATACTTGGGGATACGGTCATTTATAGTTTGCCTTAGCAAAATATCCATCATTTTCCGGGAATATTCTTTATCAATAATTTCTCCAAGGTAAAGCCTTTCAAAAAAATCTGCCGTATTTTTGGCTGTAGTTTTTGCAGGGATATTTTCTGAACTGCCTAATCTGTCCAATAATGCCAATGCCGCATAATTATGGGAAATAGTAATCATTTGCTCTATGGCAGATTTAACGGAAAAATTAATTTCCCCATCCTGAAATTCAGCTTCATCCTTGTCCAAATCAAATTTTTTGTTTAAAGCCGCAACATCTGCCACCAGAAGATCATCCTCCTGTATGCTTCCTCCTTTAATTTTCTCAAAAACAGATTCCATAACCCAAAGCTTGTAAAGGCTGGCTGGTTGAAATTCAAATTCCTCATTTTGTAAAAATGTTTCATCCGTTGACAAATTCTTAATAAATATTCCATACCTTCCCCCGGTATTTTGTAGCACCTTTTCTACTTCTTTTTTAAGGCTTGCTCTTTCAAAAGTGAAAGAATACGATCCTTCCCCGGAGAAAATAAATGCCAAAAGAAAATACGCCGTAATAATTATCAAAGAAATTTTTAAGAGTTTTTTAATCACTAATCTAGAGGCTTTGCAAATCCTGATCAACAGCATCAAATTCCGTTTCCAAGTCTCCAACATCTACTGAATTTAAATCCTGCTCCAGATTATCTGTAGCTACCGGAGAAGGAGAAACTTTTGAGGATTGACTTACTTTTTGCCTGCTTTGCAGCAAATAAATGCCTCCAATTATCAGAAGCACTACTACCAATCCAACAATAAGCCACATAGTTTTCCCTTTGACAGGAGTAGGGGTCGGAGGAACCTGCATTATTACTGGCTCTGGTTGAGGCATAACTTTATCTGGTTGTTCCATTTTTTGCTCCTTCCCTGGCCGCTCTTATAGCCGCTGCCACTGATTGCTTGGCATCTATGACTGTTTGCCTGACAGCTTTAAGGTCCGTGTGCAGCTTTTGTCTGATGGCTTGTGCTTCTACTTTGGCTTTACTTTCTGAACTTAAAACTAAACTATAATCATTTTCCGCTTGAATTTTAACAGCAGCCTCTGCGGAGGCAATTTTAGCTTTAGCGTCTGCAATGTTTGCCGAACTGACTTTAGCTTCCAATTTGCTTAAAATAGAGGTCATTTTATCCAAATGTTTTAACATTTGGGAGGTTTGCTTATCATTAATCATGTTTAAATTTTCACTGATCCGAGCTGCAGCAGTAGCCTTTTTCTGATCTCGGAAGTTTTTAAGCTTATCTTTCAATGCGGCCGCACGGGTGGCCATGTTCTCTTTTTTGGTTTCAACCCGTTGTTTAATTGTTTCCTTTCTAACTTCAATTTTTTCCTGTATTTTTTCTTTTCTGGGCGCTGCGGTTTCGGTAGATTCTTTGGCGTAAGCCGCGTAGGTGGATATAAATACCAGACTAAATACTACAAGTAGAGCTAAAAGTTTAGTCATAGTTTTACCTTAACAGACAAAAAACATCTTGTCAATCCTTGTCTTTTACAGACTGCATATGCTAAAAACATATCATGAGTTTTCCTGTAGTAATTCTTCTGGGGTTTATTTTAACCTCGATATTCACCTGGCCCTTTTTGCCAAATTTAAATACTTTGTATGCAGATTTAGGAGATTACCCGCTGGTAGGCTGGATTTTGGCATACAATGTTGATTCCATTTTAAGTGGAAGAATTTTTGACCAGTTAAGTTATTTTAATGCAAGCCAATTTTATCCCTGGCCTTACTCTTTGGCTTATTCGGAGCACATGTTTATACCATCGTTGATTTTTTTGCCGATTTATCTTTTATCCAAACACCTTGTTTTTAGCGTCAATTATTACACCTTTTTAACCTTTGTTCTATCATTTACCTCGTGTTTTTTTGTTTTAAAGTATTTTGTTAAGAATTCCTGGGCTAGTTTCTTTGGCAGTATGGTTTTTACTTTTAACCCAATGGTCTTTTCTCATTTTCCCTCACACACCCACCTTTTAGGCAGGTTTTTTATTCCATTTTTGTTTTTGGCCTGGGTGAAATATTTAATAGTGCCGTCTTTAAAAACTGCCAGCTTATTCTTCTTTGGCTTCACCGTAAATGCCTTATCCGGCATTTATCTGCAAGTATTTAGTTTAGCTTTACTGCCTATTTTTTCTTTACCTATTTTAATTAATTATTTACATTCAAGAAAATATGCTTTGATCATTAAAATCTTCAAATTCTCACTAATTGGCCTTATCTTTTTACCATTTCTGTTATATTTTAACCTTCCTTATCTTGATTTCTTTAAAAAAGAAGGGTTTATAAGGCAAGCTAAAGAAATGGAGTTTTATTCTGCAAGGGCAATAGACTGGATTATACCATACCCTTCAAATATGCTCTATGGCCAGGTATCTAAAGAATTTGATTTGTTAAGAGAGCCAAGGGAATTTAACAATGGCTTTAATTATTCTGAACATACGCTTTTTTTAAATTTCATTCCATTGATTCTTGCATTATTTGGCATCTTTTATTCTTTAAAACGGTTTAACCTGATCAATGTTTGTTTTCTGGTTTTGCTTTTATCATCTTTCCTGTTTACTTTTGGCACTATTTATCAACCTCTTCATAAACTTTCCCCTGTTTTTCAAGGCATTAGAGTCCCAAGCCGTTTTCAGATTTATTTTTATCTGGCTTTTGCTTATTTTGTTGCTATGGGAATTCTATACTTAATCAACTCATCTAAAAGATGGGTAAATATTTCTTTAGTTATCCTGCTTTTTTTGCTAATTCTGGAAAATATCAATCTGAAGAATTATGATTCTACATCCGGAATTTTTAATTATCTGAATAATAACCTATCTGCCTACAAATACCTCAAAGGGAAAAATACCATACATTACCCCATTTTGTCTGACGATTTAAGTACCGGCGCAGGATACCTAACCTGGAGCATTTTAACAGGCGAGAAAATTTTTAATGGTTACAGCGGATATTTCCCTCCTGATTGGATCAATATGGCTAACCTATTCAATAAATTGGATGAGGATAGCTTAAAATCCATGAGAGGATTAGGACTTGATTATTTAATAATCCACAAAGATCAAAAAATTGAAGTAGTTGATTTGAAAAAATATGAGAGTGAAAAATGTTATTTTAACCGTGATATTGAAAGCAAAATAGTATCCAAAGCATTACCTGTTAAAAATATAAATGGGATTTATTTCCAGGTATTTCCTAAAATAGTCCTAAAAAATAAAAGTGATTGTTTTCTGGTAAATAAATACCAGGACAGGTATTCAAAAGTCTTTAGTTACTCTGCCCAAAAGGACAAAATTTATAATATAAAACTGCCTATTTTAATAAAGCCTTATCAGGAAATAAGCATTAGTTTATAGCCTGCGCCCCCAAGAGGATTTGAACCCCTGGCCTACTCGTTAGAACCGAGTTGCTCTATCCGCTGAGCTATGGGGGCAACTATGCATAGTTTACCAATTTTTATACTTCTATGCCATAATGAAAAAGTGAATTTTATTGTTCTTTGCTGTTTCAGCTTTTTTCTGTTTAATCCTTTACTTTCTTTGGAAAGAACTTTTGCTGGGCCGATTTACCAGGTTAAAAAAATACTCAATGCCCAACTGGTGCCTCCTAAAAGTACCTACACTATTGTTTTAGTTGGCGATTCCATGACTGATTATCTTGGTTCAGGGGTGGAACTTAAAAAATACTTAAAAAATTATTACCCCAATAAACAAATTAACATACTTAATTTTTCCGTTGGTTCAACCAATATTCTGACTTTGCCTGACCGTTTGCAAAATCTCACCAATTATAACGCTAGGATTTCCGAACCGATCTTAAATACTGATTTTGACCTGATTTTAATTGAGTCATTCGGCCACAATCCTTTATCCGAATATTCTTTGGAAAAGGGTTTAAAAAAGCACAATGAAGTGATGGATCAGGCAAGGCAGATGATCAAACAAAGGCAGCCTTGGGCCCGGGTAGTGCTTCTGGCTACTATTGAACCCCATGCCGAGAGATATGCAGAAGGAGTGGCTAATTTAACAACAGAGGAAAGAAAAAAGTGGGCGCAGGAGCGAATAACCTATATCAAAAACCATATTGATTATGCCAAATTACACAAGCTTCCTGTTATTGACGCAAGGGGAGGAGGGAATATTGATTACATAAATACTAATGATTTTATTCATCCTTCAGTAACAGGAATAGATTTTATAAGCCGTGAAATAGCAGATTTTATTTTCAAAAACAGGATCCTACCGCTTTAAGTGAGCAATTAGCTTTTGCAACCCTTCTTCAAGAGAGATTTTTGGCTCCCAACCCAAGCTTTGTCTGGCTTTGGTAATATCAGGGCATCTTTTTTTGGGGTCATCCTGGGGCAAGCGGTCGGCAAAAGAAATTTCAGATGTAGAATTTGTCAGCTCCTTGATCTTTTGGGCCAGATCCAAAATAGTAAACTCATCCGGATTACCCAAATTGTAAATTTGTCCGCTACTCCCTTTTTCCATAGCAGCTATAATTCCTTCCACCAAGTCTAAAACATAACAAAAAGACCTGGTTTGGGTGCCGTCTCCAAAAACAGGAAAAGGCTTATTTTGCAAAGCGGCTTTGACAAATTCTATTACCACCCGCCCGTCTTCCGGCATTCTGGGGCCATAAGTATTGAAAATCCGGACAATTCGTCCGTCTAAATTTTTGTGCCTGATAAAAGACGAAACTATGGTTTCCCCAAATCTTTTTGACTCGTCATAAACCGACCTCGGACCGGTTGTTGACACATTGCCGTTGTAAGTTTCTTTTTGGGGGTGTTCCAGCGGGTCGCCGTATACCTCGGAAGTTGAGGCAAACAGGAATTTTGCTCCCCGCTTCAAAGCCTCTTCACACAAGTTCCAGGTGCCAATAGAGTTAACCTGCATAGTTTCAAAAGGCAAGCTCATATAGCTTTTGGGATTGTTTTTATTGGGGGAGGCAGGAGAGGCCAAATGATATATTTGATCAATATCATCCTGATTTATTTCAGTTACATCCTGATTAATAAACTTAAAATTTGGATTATTTTTAAGCCCTTCTATATTTTTTTCAGACCCGGTTAATAAATTATCAATACAAACTACCTTATGTCCAAGTTCAAGTAATTTATCGCACAAGTGCGATCCCAAAAACCCCGCCCCGCCTGTTACCACTATTTTCATATATCATGATTATACCCTAATTTAAGTTATTGCCACTATGGGTATGCCATAGGATGTTCTTTTAATCAAAGCCCCTTGAAGCATATAAGGGACAGTATCTCCATCAAGCCATAAAGAATTATCTCTCACTTCGTCGGAAAATTGAGGACCCTGATCTTGCGCCATAGCTCCATTTGGAGCGGGTTTTCCTCTTTGCCAGTAAAGCAGGGTTCTGACCAGTCCTTGAATATTTGTTACCTGCGCGTGAGTTATGCTATCACTGAAAAGTACTTGGTTGGGAAAAGCCGGAACCTGACCAATTGGGGGAGTAATGGTGTAAAGATTTAAAACCTCTTTTCCGCTTTTTATGTCCAAAGCTGTAAGTGCCAGAGAAAGCAAAGCAGAGACAGAAGTCCTCCAGCCATTTGGCAAAAATCTTAATCTTTTATTCTGTTCGCCCAAATGTTGTTCAAAACGGCCAAGCCCCACATGATTGATAAATACACTGTCATTAATCGAACTGGTTTCAAAACTATAGTT
>DOWS01000006.1 GCA_003519445.1 Candidatus Daviesbacteria bacterium | reverse complement strand
ATTTGTTTTGGGGGTGCTATAGCTACCCAATCTATATAGGTTTTAGCAGATAATTAATAATAGGTATTCTTTATTTCCTCCCCCACCCAGAATTGGTGACTCCATTACATCAATAATTTTCAATTTACAATTTTCAATTTTCAATAAAACTTCATTTTTTATTTTTTCTACCAACTCCGGCTTTACCACACCTTTCACCAAATCTTTTTTATCAGCTTCATATTGAGGCTTTAATAAAGCAATAATAAAACCATCTTTTTTTAAAAACTTTTTAACAACAGGCAAAATAAGTTCCAGTTTGGTCCAGCCGGCATCAATTGTTACAAGATCCACTCCATCCACCTCGGGGGAGTCAAAGCCCACCCCCGAGGTGTCTTTAACTGGAAGGTGTTCCAGATACAAAATGTTTGTCCGCTCCATCACTACCACCCGGGGATCATTTCTTAACTTCCAGGCCAACTCTCCATATGAAGTATCCACTGCATAAACTTTTTTGGCCCCATTTTGCAATAAACAATCCACAAATCCGCCTGTTGACGAGCCAACATCAAGACAGACCAAATTTTCAATTTTTAATTTGAAATTTTCAATGGCAGATTGTAATTTAATGCCACCGCGGGAAACAAAATTATCCATTTCTAATCTCTAATGCTTTTTTGAGTAAAGTCTTGTCTTGAGAAAAAGTTAATTGCTCTAATGCTTTATCCGATTCATACCATCCTGCTTCTTCCATTTCCCAGTCATGATCTTTCGGATCTCCGGAGATATATTCCATTAAAAAATAAGTTACTACTTTGAAAATCTTTTCATCCTCAAAAGTGTAAATAAATTTAGAATAACCTACCTTTTCCAAAATTTTAGCTTCCACTCCACCTTCTTCCTTAACTTCCCTGACAGCTGCCTCCTGGAAAGTTTGCCCGGGGTCAATCAAACCCTTGGGAAAGCTCCAGTGGTGGTTTTGGGAATGCTTGGTCAAAAGCACCTCACCCTTTTTATTAAAAACAATCCCTCCGGCACTAAATTCTCGTTTCATTTGGGATAATTTTACACCTCTCCCCTTGCAATCTCAATCTATGGTGTGTAAAATTTGACTGTCTGCTCCAAAGTTTATATAAATGTTCCCGGAAAAATTAGTGCGATATGTTAATGAAATCCCTGCAAAAATCACTTCAGTTACCGATGGATTGATGAATAGAGATACCCTACTCACTTTTGGTGGGGTAGGGGCATTTTTGGGACTAGGCTATTCCGAACAAATTTTACATTCAATGGGTATTGATTTTGGGCTTCCGCGAAAAGTTGCAATATCAATTGCAGTTTTGCCTCCTGCCCTGCCTATTTTTAAAGGTGCCGCCGGAAATTTGAGAGAATTTTTTCCGTTAAGAAAAATCTTAAGACTGCAACCTGACTTGACTGATGATAGAAAAATGGCTCTTGCTGGAGTAAGTCTTCATTTTGCAGGGGAATATGCCCAATCTTTAGCAATTGTATTGGGAGGACCGGATTTTGGAGCAAGCTTTCCTGATGCTAGTAGCATGCATGATTTTTTATTTGATCCACACAATATACCTTATTGGTCCTTAAATATTCCCGGTATTTTCCTTCTTGGGAAAGCAATTATCTCCTCTCCTATGCGTACCGTACACAGAGTCAGACTCTTAATTAAAGAGCTTAGAGAAGCGCAAGCCTGTCCGCCAGAAACCAAGGAATAAGTTAAATCGTTGCTTCTTTAGTGCGCCCTTGGCGGGAATCGAACCCGCATCACGGGAACCGGAATCCCGGGGTCTATCCATTAGCCTACAAGGACAACTGCGGTGGGGGTGAGATTCGAACTCACGATCCCTTGCGGAATACCGGTTTTCGAAACCAGCGCACTAGGCCTCTATGCGACCCCACCTCAAGCGCTCTCGGCGGGAATCGAACCCACATTACAGGAACCGCAATCCTGAGGTTTATCCGTTAGCCTACGAGAGCATTATGGGTATTTTAGCACAATCTGATGACTGACGACTGAAGGCTATCTGTGAGGATTTTCCAAAGGGAAATGTTTTTGCAGGCCTTCTGACCATTTCTCCATCCATGTTTTATAAGGAACTTCCACAAAAGGCAAAAATCTGGCCACTGTTTTGGTCATTTTATCCTGATCCTGGTCTCCCAAAACTAACATGAGTTGGGCCGGGAAACGCAGCCTTGTTTGAATATGCAGCACTTTTGACCCTTCTTTTTCCTTAAACCAAAACGAGTCCAGAAAATGCCAAAAGTAAAAATCTTCGCCAATAGTGATCCCTTGAGTAGAGATTTTATAGGTGACATTATGCGGCGGTACAAAAGCTAAAACATAAGCCACAAAAGTAAGAGCCAAAATTACCCCCACCAGCAAAAACTCTTTGGCCAAAAAAGCAATCAGCACCAAAAGGACAACCAAAATAGCAATAGTGGTGTAGTATGAACGGTCTTTTTTTCTGAAAGGACGGGAAGAAGCCTCCCAGGAAAGCAGGGTTTTAATTTCTTCTGCTTCCATCATCTTAGGGGTAAAAAATTCCGGAGCTACCTTTTTCTTTGGCATAGTTATTTGATTATACTACATTTTCATAATGTGTTAAGCGAGTCAAGTCATTGTCAGCAGATAATACAATGGCCACCACATCAATCCTGCAAAGCACGCTTTTCCCTTTTGTATAAACTGTGGCCATATTACGGATTTTGTGCAATTTATGGCTATTGACCATTTCTTCGGGCATGCCAAATTCCATGCCTTTTTTGGCCTTGACCTCCACAAACACTAAAGTCTCTTTATCTCTGGCAATAATGTCAATTTCCCCAAAACGGTTGTTGAAATTCCGCTCTAAAATCTGAAAACCTTTTTTGATTAATGCATTAACAGCCATGTCTTCGGCCAAACGGCCTGTTTGCCGGTTTTGAGCTTTCATATGATTTGTTTATACTGCAAAGCTTCGGCCATATGGACCGGCAAGATCTGCTCACTGGCGCTTAAATCTGCAATGGTCCGGGAAACTTTAATCAAACGGAAATATGAACGGGCGGAAAAATCAAAACGGTCGGCAGCCAGCTTAAGAAGATTTTCCCCTTCCGGTGTTAGCTGACAATATTTTTTAACATCAGAATTCCGCATCTGTGAATTGGTATAGATCACGCGCCTCTCTTTGCTAAAACGGCGTTTTTGAACTTGGCGTGCGTTGATAACCTGTTTTTTTGCATCTTTCGATGATGTTCTTTGTTCAGGACTGCCTGTTGTAATTGATAACTTTTCTGTTTCCACCACAGATACATTCACAAAAAGGTCAACGCGGTCCAGGATCGGCCCTGATATGCGGGTCCTGTATTTGGCAATCTGCCTGTCCGAACATTTACATTCCCGTTTGGGATGGCCGAGGTATCCGCAGGGACAGGGGTTGATGGCGGCAACAAGAGTAAATGAGGCGGGATATTTGACATGGCCTGCCACCCGCACAATCTCCACCACCCCATCTTCCATAGGCTGCCGTAAACTTTCAATCAAGCTTCTTTGAAACTCCGGCATCTCATCCAGGAATAGCACCCCTAAATGAGCCAAGCTCACTTCCCCGGGCAGCGGATTGCTGCCACCGCCAATCATGCCCGCAGCAGAAATCCCGTGATGTGGCGCCCGGAATGGACGGGAACTCACCAAAGCTTGCCCGGGTGAAAGCAATCCTGCCACAGAATAAATTCTGGTTACCTCCAAAGCTTCATTGTATGAAAGGGGCGGCAGAATACCGGGCAGCGCCCGTGAAAGCATGGTTTTTCCGGTTCCCGGCGGACCCCACATCAACAGATTATGCCCTCCTGCAGCAGCAATAATCAAAGCTCTTTTGGCCTGTTCCTGCCCGGCAATCTCTGCCAGATCAAATTCCGCAACTTGTTCTTCAAAAGATTCCCGGCGGAGGGGAGCTTTCAACGGCTCAATTTGCCTCTGGCCCAGTAAATATTCCACTAACCGGGATAAAGTTTCAATTGGTATAACTTTCACTCCGGCAACTACACTGGCTTCCGGCGCGCTGATTTGAGGAACAAAAATGGTAGAGTTTACAGCGCATTTTTGGGCAAAAAGCCCCAGCAGTAAAATGCCCTTTGTGGGCCTTAAGCTTCCGTCTAAAGATAGCTCACCGTAAAAAAAGGATTTTGTTAAATCAAAGCCTTTTGGAAGTTGAAGCTGTCCACTGGCCAGCAACACTCCCAAAGCCATGGGCAAATCATAAGCAGCCCCGTCTTTGGGCAGGTCTGCCGGAGCAAGATTAACTGTAATTTTTCTGGGTGGAAAATCCAATTTGGAATTCACTATGGCTGTTTTGACTCTTTCCCGGGCTTCTTCCACAGCTTTGCTGGCCAGCCCCACAATAGTAAACCCGGGAAAGCCAAGGGAGGCCACATCAACTTCCACATCCACAGGAACTGATTCCAGGCCAATATTGGCAATTGAAGGAATTTTAATTAGCATCGGCTATGTAGTATTTTCCCCCTTTCTCTATTATTTGACCAGACAGCAGTAATATTGAAAGCTCTGCCCCAATCCCGGAAACCGGTAATTTTAGTTTTCTGGCCAGCTCATCAGCAGTTAAAGCCTCTGCATCCAGAATTTGCAAAAGAGGATCGCTGTTTTGCGCAAGAGGCAACTGAATAGAATTTTCTCCCAACCACATCTTGGCTTTACCCCCGGCAATTAATCGGTTGGTGCCCCGGGAGGTTTTACTGGTAATCGGCCCTGGTACTGCCCAAATGGTTTTTTTAAGCTTGGCGGCTGCTCTGGCCGTGATCAAAGAGCCGCTATTTTCCGCCGCCTCCACCACAATCACTTCCTGACATAAAGCCGCCACAATCCTGTTTCTTAAAGGAAAAGTCCACAAAGTACCCTGCTGGTCCTCCCATTCGGACAGTACCAACCCGCCACTCTCAATGATTTTTTTGGCCAGTTTTAGATCCTCGCCAGCTAGTTTTTGTTTGATGCCCCAGCCTAATACGGCAATGGTTTTGCCTCCAGACTCGACACACACACGGTGAGCATATTGGTCAACTCCATACATAAAACCGGACGCAACAGTTTGACCCTGGGCAATCAATTGGGGAATGATTTTTTCTATCACCCGGGCTCCATAATCAGTCATTTTTCTTGAACCAACCACTGCCACGCAATTTGCAAAAATTCCTTTATTCCAAATGCCTTGAAAATAAAGCTTCTTGGGAGGATTGGATAAATCCAGCAGGTTTTTAAGTTCTTTTAATTTTTGCCAGTCCTCAACCTTCTGGTAATCCACATCAATCATGATAGCATGTGTTTCAATCTTCTGGTAAAATTAAGCTTACTGGTGGGTTGTCCGAGTGGTTTAAGGAGACGGTTCGCTAAACCGTTGGCAGAAATGTCACACAGGTTCGAATCCTGTACCCACCGCATTTTAGGAAATACCAATGTGATAAAATCATCATATTATGACTGATGGTAATGTTTCAGTGGTAGAACTAGGATTAACACCTGAAGATATGGGAATCCAAGAAGATCCTCCCTATCGTGATGTACAATATGGCAGAATCTACGATAAATTAGAACCACATCAGCTTGTAAATATCGCTGTACTTGGAAATATCTCGCTTGAAATAGACGAAGAGAATCTTGGGCTTGAAAGAATTTCAATGGCAAATTTACAAAAAGGATGGGAAAAAAACAGAGAAACTTTTACAAAAAGGTTGGTAGAACATGGAATTGATTTAGATCCCTTTACAGTTTATAAGTATTATCAAATCCAAAGGAAAGCATTCCAAGTGTTAGGTAAACCAATTGATCATGCTGGTGCACGAAATAGTCGATTGCGAGAACTAGGAGATAAAATAAAACTATCAGAAACTAAAGGACACGCAATGTGTTCAGAATATGCAATCCTTAGCGCTTATATTGCTCAGAAAATCGGAGAGCCGGCGCATCTATTAGTTGGCACCGTAATTGGTAATGATAAAGAGCAATGGAGAGAAGCTCATGCTTATGTATGGGTGGATGGATTAAATGCAGTCTTTGATAGCGTACAAGCTCAAAGCGATACTGATTATCCTGCGCTTATGATGCCAACTAGTCCCTCACCAAGCCTACAAACCCTGGAAAGTGGACTTGATGTAGAATGCAATAGATTAGGAACAGGTTTTACCGCTTATTACGGATTAGAGGCAGGGGGATTCGGTACAAGATTAGCACATAGGGATACTATTGCAACTTGAATTGGACTTGTAAAGAGGCATTAAGAACCTCTGCCAATCTTTTAAGAAAAGCCAAAGAGGGCATGGTTCTGGCATTTTCAACACGGGAGATAACAGATTGTTTGGTATGCATCCGCTTGGCAATTTCTGCTTGGGTTAAACCTTTTTCAAGCCTTGCTTTAATTAAAGCCCTGGCGATTTCATATTCAAGCCTTGTTTCCTCAAGAGCTTCCTTAAAGCCGGGTCTTTTCAATAGGATTTTCTCATATTCTTCCCAAGTCATATCTTTATCGTATTTATTGTAGTTCATAACTATCTCCCATTAACTTATCATAGTATATAGCAGTATTGTGATAATATCAATCCCCTAATTTTGTTCTTGCTCTATACTCTGCAAACCGATCTTCTGCAATTTTTATATCTTTCGGGAGTGTTTTATCTTTCTTCTTCTTAAATCCGTGCAATAAGACAAATGTTCTTCCCGCTACTGCAACATATAACA
>DOWS01000021.1 GCA_003519445.1 Candidatus Daviesbacteria bacterium | reverse complement strand
AATTTGTTTTGGGGGTGCTATACTTCCTGTCTGAAGCTACTTTGTCCGTTAACAATAGCTTGAAGCATTTTTTGGGTGTCATCCATAGTATTAGGAAGTATATATTGATAAGTATGCTGTTTTCAACTGCCAAGTTAAGTATAACCTATGGTCAAAATATTATCCCCAAATTTTTTGTAAGTGATATTTTTTAGGTAGAGGGCTTCTTGGATAGTGGGGGTGCCGGAGCCGGCAATGCTAATAGCTTTTTCGCCGCCGATAATAATGGGAGCATGGAAAGCATAGACTTTATCAACAACTTTAGCATCAATAAAGCTGCCTAAAGTCTTACCCCCTCCTTCTACTAAAACAGAGATAATTTCTTTTTTTCTTAAGATCTCTAAAAGATCTTTAATATTTTTGGGATTTATTATTAAAATATTTTTATCCCCTAACACTTGAGAATTTTTAGGAATTTGAGATTTTAAACCAAGGATTATTCTTAAGGAATTACCTAAATGAGGGTTATCTTTTAATACAGTGTTTATACCCACCAGCACTGCCTGATACTGCCCCCGCAAACTTCTGGCAAATTGGCGGGCTTTTTCATTAGTAATCCATTTGGAATCTCCTGTATAAGTAGCAAGTTTCCCGTCCAAAGAAGCAGCAAATTTGATAGCTATAAACGGCCTCTTTTTTTCATGAAAAGTAAAAAAAGCTTCGTTTAATTTTCTTGCTTCCTTTTCCAGCAGGCCAACAGATATTTCTATATCCCTTTTACCATGCACTTTTGGGTTTGGGTCCAAAGTGCAACAAACAACTTTTTTAATGCCGGCTTTAATAATTGTATCTGTGCAGGGTGGGGTTTTGCCAAAATGAGTACAAGGTTCAAGGTTAACATATAATGTTGCTCCTTTAGGGTTTTGCCGGCAGTTTTTCAAAGCTTCAATTTCGGCATGGGGATAGCCGAATTTTTTATGGTAACCTTTACCTATGATCTTGTTATTTTTCACAATAACTGCTCCCACCATTGGGTTAGGATTTACTTTGCCCAGTCCTTTTTTGGCCAATTTTAATGTTTCTTTTAAGAATTTAATATTTTCGTCCATATTAGACCAGTTTTAATTTGTGCCCCAGTTTTTCTTTTTTGGTTTGAAGATATCTTCTGTTAATTTTATTGGGGGTAATTTCCAAAGGCACTCGTTTACTAATTTCAATGCCGTATTTTTTTAGCTGATTTTGCTTCTGCGGGTTATTCGTTAGTAGATTGATTTTGGTAACACCGAGCTCTTTTAATATTTTAGCTGCCATAGAAAAATTGCGGGTATCTGTAGGCAGTCCCAAAGCCAGGTTGGCGTCAACAGTATCCATGCCCTGATCCTGCAATTTGTATGCCCGAATTTTATTGGTCAAACCCACACCCCTGCCTTCCTGGTTGAGGTAAATGATTATACCCCGGCCTGCTTTTTGAATTTTTTTCATGCTTTCTTTAAGCTGGTCGCCACAATCACAGCGAAGAGAATAAAAACTGTCACCTGTTAAACAGCGGGAATGGATGCGTGTAAGAACCGGTTGGTGATTTTTGATATCACCCATAATTAATACGGCATTTGAATGGTGGATTAAAATCTTAAAAGTGCCGTATTTGGTTGGTAGATTTGCTGATGCCGGTTTCATATTGTAAGCATTGCCTTTAGTGCCAAAACCGATTTTTTTGCATAGAGTTTTGCCCGCGAGGGAACCTGCTTCAAAAGAATTTCGGGTCCCAATATTCCTAACCCCACAGGTTTTCCGGTCTCCAATTCAAGCCTGACAATAGCGTCATGGACAACCTGACCCATAATCAGGCCGTGTTTTGTTTCCCCTTTTTCAATAATGCCAAGTATTACTGCTCCATCAATACTTTTTGAAATAAAAAGCCGTTTTAGCGCTAGCGGCACTTCATAACATCCCGGTACCCAGACTTCTGCTGTAACATGCAGATTTTCCTCCAAAGCAGTCTTTTTTGCATCATCTACCATCAATTTCATGCTTTTTTCATGAAACGAAGTTGCTATAATGGCAATATTTTTTGACATATTTGGCTAAAATATCAACCTCAATGTTGATATAACCTCCTTTCTTTAAAGTATGAAGATTAGTTTGAGTAAAGGTATGAGGGATAATGCCAATAGTAAAATAATTCTTTCCCGCTTCAATAACAGTTAAAGAAATGCCATTGACGCTTACAGAACCTTTTTCAATCAAATATTGGGTAAGATTTGGTGCAGTAGTTACTTTCAAGATTTGACTGGTAATTTTCTCTATTTTGCCTATTCCGTCAACATGTCCCTGGACAAGATGGCCGGATAAAAACGATTGGGGGGTAGCTGGAAGTTCCAAATTAACTAATTCTGCCTGAAGGATATTAGTTCGCTTGATCGTTTCCGGCATTAAATCAACTGTAAATGCTTTTTTTTGGACATTAACTACTGTTAGACAAGCGCCGTTGACAGCTACGCTTGTTCCTTTTTGCAGTTTGGATAAAAACTTGCCTGTAGTAGAAATTGTTAAGGTCTGGTTTGTTTTGGTTATGACTTTGCCAAGATTAGTAATAATGCCTGTAAACATTCTTCCTTTCATCCCGACTGTACGGTCGCTTAAGGATTTCCACCTTATCGTGTTTTTTGGACTCGTGGAGTATTACCACCGATTTTGACTTACACAAAATCCCCGAAAGAACACTGATAGTATACCACAAAAAAACCCGCGCACAAGCGGGTTTTCTTGAAAACATACCTTTCGGTAGGCTACTTGTTTATAAAGCTTCTTCAAAATTAAGTCAACTGGGATAAACTATGTCAAAACAAATCATGGTACAATAATAATATGATATATCTGGCCAGTGATCATGCAGGATTTGAATTAAAAGAAAAAGTTAAGATATTTCTTGAAAAAGAAGGTTATGAAATAGAGGATTGTGGAGCATACGAATTAAATCCGTCTGATGATTACCCTGATTTTATTTCCAAAGCAGCAGAAGCTGTATCAAAAGATCCCAAGAGCAAAGCTATAATTCTTGGCGGTTCTGGACAGGGAGAAGCAATTGTAGCTAATAAATTTCCTAATGTCAGGGCTGTAGTTTTTTACGGTAATGCAGAGATGATACCTTTAACCAGAGAGCATAATGATGCCAATATATTATCTTTGGGCGCAAGGTTTTTGACAGAAGAAGAAGCTTTTGAGGCAGTTAAACTTTGGTTGGAAGCTCCATTTACAGAAGAAGAAAGACATGTCAGGAGAATAGAAAAGATTAAAAAGATAGAACATGTTATCTAAAGCAGAATCAATACATCAGGTTGCTATTTTCGGTTCTTCCCATACAGAGGAAAATAGCGCGTTATATAACGAAGCTTTTGCAGTTTGCAAAAAATTAGCAGAGATTGGATATGTAGTGGTAGACGGAGGCGGCCCGGGAGTAATGATGGCGGCAAGTTTAGGGGCAAAAGCAGGTGGGGGCAAAGTTATTGGAGTAACTTTTCAGGCAGATCCAAAGATGCATTTTGAAGGTCGGGACCTCCGCAATAAATTTGATGTTGAAATAAAGACCAAAAATTACTTGGAAAGAACTCTAACTTTATTGAAAGAAGGACAAGTCTATGTGATTTTTGATGGGGGAACAGGGACTATTTCAGAATTTGGCATGGCCTGGGGGCTGGCCAAACTTTATTTTGGTCACCATAAACCATTAATTTTATACGGCAAATTTTGGGAAAACATCATGCAGGCTTTTAAAGACAATATGATACTCCGGCCGGAAGAGCTGGAGGTTTATAAGATTGTTGAAAGCGTAGACGGAGTGTTGCAGGCAGTATCGGATTTTGAGCAGGAATTAAAACACGGGCAGCACCGTCATGTTAAAGCAACAACAGACGATTTTAGTATATAATTTATTTAATGTCTATTTTTGATCAAGACATCCATAAACTGGAAGAAAAAGCTGTTTTAATCCGTGAGGATATTATCAAGATGCTTCTTGAAGCCGGATCGGGTCATTCTGCCGGGCCTTTGGGCATGGCTGATATTTTTACCGCTTTATATTTTAATGTCTTAAACCATGATCCAACAAAGCCGGACTGGGAAGATCGAGACAGGCTGGTTTTATCTAATGGCCATATCTGTCCGGTTTTGTATGCCACTTTGGCCCACGCAGGATATTTTCCTGTTTCAGAGCTTAAAACTTTGCGAAAATTAGGAACCCGTTTGCAGGGCCATCCTCACAGAAGTACACTTCCGGGTCTTGAAACAACCTCCGGGCCTTTGGGTTCCGGATTATCTCAAGCTTGCGGTATGGCTTTAGCCGGATTAATGGATAAAAAAAAGTGGTGGGTATATTGCCTGACATCAGATGGGGAGCATGATGCAGGTAATACCTGGGAAGCTATCATGTGGGCTGGAAAAAACAAACTTAATAATTTAACAGTTATAATTGACAGAAATAATATCCAAATTGATGGTTTTACGGAAAATATTATGCCCCTTGAGCCTTTAAAGCAAAAATACGAGGCTTTTGGCTGGCATGTTTTGGAAATTGACGGGCACAATTTTGAAGAAATTATTGATTCCTGTAATAAAGCCAAAACAATTTTCAATCAGCCGGTTTGCATAATTGCTCACACTATCCCGGGCAAAGGAGTGGATTTTATGGAAAAAGATTATAAATGGCACGGAATACCTCCGGATGAAAAACAGGCCAAACAAGCTTTGCATGAACTCCGAACCTTGCAGGGCAAAATCAGGAGCGAACATGAATAAATTAGTAAGTAGTGAATTATTAGTACCCATACTATTAGGAGTTGTATTAACTTGGATTGTAGGGAGTATTTACTGTGCTAATATTCTTGGATATATATCCAGACCAAATTATTACACTTTACCCTATGATCTTTACCAAAAGTTTATTGGTTGCGCGGGAATATTATCTCAGCTTAAGAGTTTCTTATTCTTCTTTTATCTGATATGGCTAATCATTTTTGTTAGGAGATATTTCAAATAATGATTAATTCAAACGCTAATTTAAACCCAAAATTGTTTGACAAGGATATTGAACAGGTGCCGTCCAGGAATGGATATGGGGAGGGGCTGGTCGCGGCCGGGGAGGAAAATCCCAATGTGGTGGCTTTATGCGCGGACTTGACAGAATCTACCCGCACCCAAGCTTTTAAAGATAAATTCCCCGAGAGATTTATAGAAATGGGGGTGGCAGAGCAAAATTTAGCTACGGTTGCTTCCGGTATGGCAGCAGCCGGCAAAGTGCCCTTTATCACCTCTTATGCCATGTTTTCACCCGGTCGCAACTGGGAACAAACCAGAACCACTATTTGTTATAACGACCAACCTGTTAAAATAATCGGTTCTCATGCGGGGATTTCCGTGGGGCCGGACGGGGCTACTCATCAAGCCTTGGAAGATATGGCTATTACCAGAGTTTTACCCAATATGGTGGTAATTTGTCCGTGTGATGCAATAGAAGCTAAAAAAGCCACCTTGGCTATAGCCAAAACCAAAGAGCCTTCTTATATCAGGTTGTCCCGCGAAAAAGTACCGGTTATAACGACCGAAAATACCCCTTTTGAAATTGGTAAGGCAGAAGTTTTTAATGATGGTAAAGATGTAGCTATTATTGCCTGTGGTCAGATGGTTTACAGAAGCTTGCTGGCAGCTAAAAAGTTAGAAGAGAGTAAAATTAGTGTTCGAGTAATAAATTGCCACACTATTAAACCTTTGGATAATACAACAATCCTAAAAGCAGCAGAGGATTGTGGAGCCATAGTGACAGCGGAAGAACATCAAGTTAATGGGGGTTTGGGTTCGGCCGTGGCAGAACTGGTTTCCCAGCACTTTCCGGTGCCCATGAAAATTATTGGGGTGGAAGATCGTTTTGGGGAATCTGGTGAACCCAATGAACTTTTGGAAAAATTCGGCCTGACTAAAGATGCCATTATCAAAGCCGTAACTTCTGTTTTGCGAATGAAAGAAAAATAATGAATTGCAGTTCTTGTGGACAAATTTTAACCAGTTTTTTTACAGGAATATTTTTTCTGGCAAGTTTCCTTTTGAGCTTATTTTTTAGCAGGAAGCAGTAAAATAAGAATCCTTAAAGCTATAACCAAAATGGAGAAAACAAAAGTTATTTGACCCAAAAGTCTTTTTATAACCAAAACTCCGTTTACCTGTTCCATTAAATAAAAGTGAGATACTGCCAGCGCCATGGCTAAATATGAGCTGGTTTGGATGATTTTCCATATTTTGGGAGAAAGTTTGGTTAAGGCTTTTTGAGAGGAAGTAATGGTTACTAGAAATAAAATAACCAGAGCCAAAAGTCCTGATAAAGTGCCCATATATTTGGGGCTTGCAAAATCTATGAATTTTAAAAAGTTAAACTTATAAAAATAAACAAAAACTAATCCCACATGAATAAAGGCTACCAGAAAACTTAAAATACCCCAGACTTTGCGGTGGGCTTTTAAAATATCCAAGGCAGGGGTTAATCTGGCAAGCGGCCCAACAGCCAGCGTTATTCCTAACAAAGTTATGGACAAAAGTCCGGAAGTTTTAATTATTTCATGAGCATTAAATTTACCAAAATTGTAGAAAAAGAAGAAAAGTAAAAATAAACCAAGGGGAACACCAAAATCCAACAAACGATGTTTTAAGGTTTTATCAATTGAATAATTATACGGATGTTGCATTAATTTAATGGTATTGTACTTACTATTGACTTGTCAAGCAAAGATATAAGCAGTAAGATGAATATAGATGCAAAAAAGAAAGAAGGTGAGAAATTAATTTAGAAAATGACTAAAAATTTATCTAATAAATATTTATTATTTATTCTTGGAGTGGTGGGCTTTATATATTTGAAAAGTAGCTGGGGAAAAATTATGGGAGGAGAATTTGTTAATAATTTAGGAGGAACCTTAGGTAAGTTTGCTGCTAAAAATCCCTACCCTTGGATGCAAAATTTTTTGCAAAATGTGGCTATCCCTAATTCCAATATATTTGGACTACTGACCATGTGGGGAGAGTTTTTATCAGCCTTGGCAATTCTTGTATCTGTTTTTTGTCTGGTTTTTAGTTCACAAAAAAGCAAACTCTTTATTTTGCTGCTTTTAGCAGGTTGTTTTGTTGGTTTGTTTTTAAATTTAATTTTTTATTTTGCAGCCGGCTGGACCAGTTCTTCCACAGAAAGTTTAAATTTATTAATGTTTGTAATTGAGTTGGCGGGTTTGGTATATGGCCTGAAACTGTTGAAAGAGTAGCGCGATTTAAATGGATACTGCAAAATTAATACAAGAATTAAGAGAAACCTTTAAAGGAGAGATTGTTTTTGATGAGAAAACATTGGCTTTATACAGTCATGATACTTCCCTTTTTGAAATTAAACCTCAAATTGTGGTTTTTCCATCAAATATTGCTGATATAAAAGCTTTAGTTTTTTTTGTTAAAAAAAATAAAAATAAATACCCCAAACTTTCTATTACAGCCAGAAGCGGAGGTACGGATATGACAGGCGGGGCTATTAATGATTCAATTATCCTTGATTTTTCAAAACATCTAAACCAAATGGGTGAGATTAATCCAGAAGGAACCATTGTTGAACCGGGAGTTTTCTACAGGGATTTTGAAAAACAGACTTTAAAAAAAGGTTTATATTTGCCCTCGTACCCCGCGTCAAAAAATATCTGTTGCCTTGGGGGGATGATAGCCAATAATGCGGGCGGAGAGAAAACTTTGGCTCATGGCAAAACTATTGATTATGTTTTGGAGTTGAAAGTGGTTTTAAGCGACGGGCGGGAGTATGTTTTCAAAAAAATTAGTAAAAAAGAGCTGGATCAAAAAATTAAACAGGATGATTTTGAAGGAGAGATTTATAAAAAAGTTTATAAATTAGTAACAGAAAATTTGGAAACAATTAAAAATGCTAAGCCAAAAGTCAGCAAAAATTCAACAGGATATAATCTTTGGGATGTGTGGGACGGAGAATTTTTTGATTTAACAAAGCTATTTGTGGGCTCACAAGGCACTTTGGGAATGGTAACAAGCGCGAAAATCAAATTAATTGAGAAAAAGAAACACTCGGGTCTTTTGGTTATTTATTTAAATGATATAAAAATCTTGCCTGATTTAATTGGGGATGTGTTGTCCCAGCACCCTGAAAGTTTTGAGGCTTTTGATGCCTATACTTTAAAATTGGCCATACGGTTTATGCCTCAATTTATCCAAATTTTGGGTCTAAAAGGAACAATCAGCATGGGCATGCAATTTTTGCCTACACTTCTTGAATTTATTTTTAAGGGTTTGCCTAAATTTACTTTATTGGTGGAGTTTGACTCAGACAAACAGGAAGAGATTAATACAAGGGTAGAAAATTTAAGAGCAAAAATTGCTTCCTACCCCATAAAAACAGTTTTAGCTGAAAAAGACAAGGAAGCGGAAAATTATTGGACTATCAGAAGGGAAAGTTTTAATCTGTTGCGGAAAAATGTTAAAAATAAGCACACTGCTCCTTTTATTGATGATTTAATTGTTAGGCCGGAATTTTTGGTGGATTTTTTTCCCAAGCTGACTGCCATTTTGGAAAAATATAAACTGGAATACACAATTGCCGGTCATATGGGTGATGGCAATTTTCATATTATTCCCTTGATGGATTTTTCTAAGGCTTCAGAAGTTGATAAAATCCCTGTGATAGAGGATGAAGTAAATCAGTTGGTGATAAGTTTTGGAGGATCAATTTCCGCAGAACACAATGAGGGGTTGGTAAGGGGGCATTACACTAAAAAAATGTATGGGGAAAAAGTTTTTGGTTTTTTTAAGCAGGTAAAAGAAATATTTGATCCAAATAATATTTTTAATCCACACAAAAAAACTGATGCTAGCCAAGTTTATTCCCTGTCTCACATCAGAGAGGGATTTTAATATGAAACTTTTAAACAGATCAATTTTTTCCTTGAGCTTGATTGGGCTTTTGGTATCTGCTTTTTTGGCATATGAATATAGTAGGCCGGAGGGGATAACCTGTCCTATTACAGGGGCGGGTTGTGACATTGTTAGAAACAGCGCATATTCCAGCATGCTCGGTATACAAATTCCTTATTATGGCATAGCTTTTTATTTATTTGTGGCTCTGCTTTCTATTTTATTGACAAATTCCTTCAAAAAGCCTATAATGTATAAGTTAAGATTAGTAGTTATTTTATTTGGTTTTATTTTTGGAGTTTATTTAACATTTTTAGAAGCTTTTGTGATAAAGGCATTTTGTTTTTGGTGTGTGGTGTCTTTTATTATTTCGGGATTTTTGTTAGTATTTGCCATACTGGAATATAAAAAATATGTTACAAAACTTAAGCAGTGAAACTAAAATTTTAGGAGGGGTGTTAATTTTTAGCCTTGTGTTAATTATGGGGGCTGTTTTTTTATTGGGTCAGGGAGGTAATTCAAAGGATGTTAAGGGAGAAAAAGCATATAACATTGATTATTCCAAAGGGCAAAAAATAGGCAGTGACAGCGCCAAAGTAAAACTGGTGGAGTTTTCAGATTTGCAGTGTCCTGCCTGCAAAGCAGCAGAGCCGGAAGTGAAACAGGTTTTGGCAAAATATAAAAATGATTTGCAGTTTATTTACCGCCATTTTCCCTTGCCACAGCATAAAAATGGTAGGGCTGCAGCAACTTTGGCTGAAGCAGCCGGAGAAAAAAATAAATTTTGGGAAATGCATAATAAGCTTTTTGATTCGCAGGAAAATTGGTCAGTACTTCCTGATCCCACCAGCTATTTTCTGGATTTAGCCGGAATTTTGGATCTTGATAAAGATCAGGTGAAAAAAGCTTTGGTTGATAGGCCGTATGAGGGGAAAATTAATGAAGATGTGGCAGAGGGTCAAAGTTTAGGGGTTAATTCCACTCCCACCTTTTTTGTTAATGGTAAAAAACTAAAATTACAAAGTTTTGCTGATTTAGATACTGCCATTGCAGACGAGCTAAAAAAGTAGTTTGTGTTATAATTTTTATATGGTAATTGACTGGACACATATTTATAAAAAATACAAAGGACTTTGGGTGGCCTTGAAAGATGATGAAGTTACTGTAATTTCCTCTGGTAAAGACTTGGAATTAGCTTCTAAAAAAGCAAAAAATAAAGGTTTTGAGAATCCAATATTTTTTAAAGTACCAAAGAAATTAACTTATTTTGTGGGAGCCTCAATATAAATAAGCGTGAAATTCCCTTACCGTAAAATCAATCTTCAAAATCCATTTAGTTCAAAACAATTTATTCTAAGGCCAATAATTCCTTTAAGCATTAAATATAAAGACAAGGCGCTGCGTTTTGAAGCGTTAATCGATTCTGGTGCGGATTTTAGTATATTTCCTACAGAAATTGCCCGGAAATTGGGAATTATTTTAAAAAATTCCGATCATATTGTTTTTGCAGGAGCAGGAGGAAATATCATAAATGGTAGAAAAGCTGAAGTTTTTCTTGAGATTGGGTTACGGAAAATTCAGGCCATGGTGGTTTTTGCGCCAGTTGAAAATGGGATATTGGGCCAGTATGGTTTTTTTGATTTATGTAAAATAAACTTTAATCTTAAAAATAAAATTATTGAAGTAGAGTTTGTCTAAAGCTAATTTTAGTCTGGTAATTCCCTCCCAAAAGTCATAAGATTTAAAGTTTTTGGAGGTGGGGGATTTTTGATATACTTCAGATATGAAAGTTTTAATATTTGGTCCATCCGGATCCGGGAAAAGTTATATTTCATTTGAACTTCGGAAACAAGGCATAAATGCAGTTGATGCAGACAAAATAGAAGGTTTATCTTCTTGGTATGATGGGGCTGGTAATAAAGTTGTCTATAAAGAGAATACTGATGAAGAATTTTTAAATAATCATTCATTTTTTTGGGACAGGAATTTTTTAGAAGATTATTTAAGCAAAACCCCCGATGTTTACATATTTGGAGTATCTGGAAATATGAACTGGTTTCAAAACTATA
>DOWS01000051.1:13250-14406 GCA_003519445.1 Candidatus Daviesbacteria bacterium | reverse complement strand
ACAAAACGAAAAACCTCACCAGGGTTTGACATGCTAGAGTTCCATTCCGCCGAAAGGCGGGAAATTCGCAAGAAGGCTAGCACAGATGCTGCATGGCTAATCCGCCAAAAGGCGGAGATGGCCGCTCCGATAGTAATGTCGGAGAAAAATAACCAACCCAAAACGGTGAAGCCCTCTTGCTTTTCGGATTATATTCGTATAATCTGAAAGTAATGGGTAATACCGTGGGAAGCTTGGTTAGTGCGAGGTTAGATGTTAGAGGTTGGAAGATGGAAAAAGAGATTGGAAGTTTGAGATTGGAAGAGTACAATCTAATTAATGATCCAAAGTTTTAAGGATTTAAAAGTATATCAGGAATCTTATGAATTGGCTTTGATAGTAAATAAAGCTATTTTAAGACTGCCTAGCAGCGAAAGATTTGATCTGGTAGACCAGATGCGAAGAGCATCAAAATCTATACCGGCAAATATTGCTGAAGGATATGCTAAAAGATTATTTGAAAAAGAGTTTAAGAAATATCTCTTTTCAAGTATTGGATCATGTAATGAAATGGTTGTACATATCAGTTTTGCAAAGGATTTAGGTTTTTGGAAGCCTGAATTTTGTGAAGATTTACTTAAACGATATGATGTCGTTGGTAAGCAACTTACAAGATTATTGCAGAACTGGAAATCCTATCCAACATCCAAAATCTAATTTCGAATGAAAGAAGCTTTGCTTCATTTCATAATCTATCTTCTAATTTCCAACATCTAACTTCTATCTAATCTTGCCCCGTAGAGACTGATATCCGATAAGAACGGATTGAGAACAACTTTTTAATAGTTATTCAAACGGTTGGCAACATTCAGTTTACATGAATGTTGAAGGTATAGTCCATGCCTGTAGAAATACAAGGATAATCATGGTCGTCAGCTCGTGGCGTGAGCTGTTATCTTAAGTGATGAAACGAGCGCAACCCTCACCGTATGTTAAATAATTCATGCGGAACAGCCCCGCCTTATGGCGGGGAGGAAGGCGAGGATGACGTCAAGTCAGCACGGTTCTTACACCCTGGGCTACACACACACTACAATGGCGAAAAACAACGAGTTGCAAGCTAGCAATAGCAAGCTAATCTCTTAAATTTCGCCTCAGTTCAGATTGGGGTCTGCAA
>DOWS01000051.1:0-13125 GCA_003519445.1 Candidatus Daviesbacteria bacterium | reverse complement strand
AATACGTTCTCGGGTCTTGTACAAAAAATTGCGCCTTTCGGCCAATTTTTCCAGAAGGTGGAAATCCTTCTAAAAATAAGTAAGGTTTTTAAAGTGAAATAGCATCCTCCTGCAGTAATGTTGGAGCGAGAAGGGCTAAAGTAACAGTAATCAGCTTGAAGTTGAGACGGCCTAATTAGTTGGCGACCTTTCGTACAGATAGGGAAGTCATTTACTAAATAGAACTAATCAGGTAATTGGGCTCAAGATGAATACAAATGGAAAATATGGCTACAAAGGGAGATCCAATATTGACTTTGATAATCGCGAAGCGATATAATCGGAGTAGGTGTCAGTGTGAACTAACACCGAGTAGATATTGGAAGTCTGCAGAGATCATAGTAGTCCGATGTAATATCGGACGAAGGATCGAAGCTATTCAAACATGAGCGCATATAAAATTCTTAGTCCTTGGTATATTGTTGGTTTTACTGATGGGGAAGGATGTTTTGCTATTTTGGTTTCGAAGCACAATACAACGAAAACAAGAAGAGATGCAAATCTCTGTTTTGAAATTGAGCTTCGCGCAGATGACAAGCCGGTTTTGGAATTAATCCAAAAAAGGCTAGACTGTGGAAGAATAGTAGAACTTAATTACGAAAGATACGGATGGAAACCTCATGTAAAGTTTGTCGTTAGGAAACAAAGCGATATTCTTTATAAGGTTATCCCATTCTTTAAGAAATTTCCCTTAAAAGGTAAGAAAGGAAAAGATTTTGAACTTTTTTGCCAAGCGGCAGAGATTTTCAGAAGAAAAGAGCATCTTACCCAAGATGGTATAAATCAATTATTGAAAATCAGGGAATTTATGAATAATAGAAGACCAATGTTTGGGTAGACGTCCGCGAGAGTACGGGAAATCCGTGTGCTCCGTGGGTAGAGATAGCGTTTAGATTATTCTAACACGCTAATCTCCGAACACCGCCCGTCAAGGCAGGAAAGTTGGGGGCACCCGAAGTCGCCTATGGCGACGAAGGTGAAACCAGCGATCAGGCTTAAGTCGTAACAAGGTATCCCTAGCCGAAGCTGGGGATGGATCACCTCCTTTCTGGAGTATTGTTCAAATATGATGGTTCTCTTCCTCGAAAGATAGAGTAAAACTCATATTTGATCCAGTCTCGGTCTCACGACCGGACAAGCGCCTGTTGAATGGCAGGCAAAAATGCGTAATGGGAGCATAATTTCTTAAGTCTAAGAAGTTGAATCTCATTCCCACCACTCTTTTGGTATTAAATTAAAAAGTCCCGCTGCGGCGGGACTTTTTTTGTGAGACCTGGGCGGGAATTGCACCCGCGTATTGAGATTTTGTCTGCCTGCGGCAGATCTCTCTGACTACGGCAGATCTCCTGTAGGGAGACAGATTTGAGGCGCGTACCGGAGTCGAACCGGTGCATAACTGTTTTGCAGACAGTCGCGTTACCCCTTCGCCAACGCGCCTTATACTAAACAGAATACTTCAATCTATTTTTGAGTAATTCTCTTTGTTGGCCAGTCTTTAGATTATACTCTCTCATGGTTGCATCATGCTTAGTTTTATATGCCTCGTAATAAATAAGCTCAACTGGTCTTTTACCCTTAGTGGATCGTACTTTTTCTGATGTGTGAGCAATAAATCTTTTCTTCAAATTATCGCTGTAACCAACATACAAATCACTATTGGCGCATTTCAGAACATATACATAATACATGGTTTTGTCTGCCTGCGGCAGATCTCTCTGCCTTCGGTAGATCTACCGTAGGTAGACCGTAGGGAGACAGACTCCTGCCTTACTACTTGGCTACCAGGTCGGTCTTTCCTATTTTAACATGAAATGATAAAATAATTTAGTCCGGGCGCATAGCTCAGGATGGGGCATGTAGTTCACTGGTAGAACGCTTCTCTGATAAAGAAGAGGTAGATAGTTCGATTCTATCCGTGCCCACAGATGGAAATAATTATAATTCTTCTTTTGATTATCCTTAATGGAGTTTTTGCTATGGCAGAAATAGCAATAATCTCTGCAAGAAAATATAAGCTTAAAAGGTTGGCAAACGAAGGGTCAAAAGCTGCCCAAATTGCTCTTGAACTTGCAAACAATCCCAACAAATTTTTATCCACTGTCCAAATAGGAATTACATTGATCGGTATTTTAGCAGGAGCATTTGGAGGCGCCACTCTTGCAGAATCATTATCTATTTATTTAAGCGCCCTACCTTTGCTTGATCCTTACAGTGAGTTTTTGGGTGTAGGCATTGTTGTTATAGCTATAACTTATCTTTCTTTAGTTATTGGTGAGCTTGTTCCAAAACGGATAGCTTTGAATAATCCGGAAGGCATTGCCTTGTTTTTTTCAAGATTTATGAATATTTTAGCTTCAGTAATAAGCCCTTTTGTACGGGTTTTAAGCATTTCAAATAATTTAGTATTAAAAATTTTAAGGATTAAGCTCAAGAAACAAGCTTTAGTTTCAGAGGACGAAGTCAGAATGCTTATTGCGGAAGGAGCAAAAATAGGCATATTTGAAAGGGCGGAGAAAGATATTGTAGAAAGAACCCTGCTTTTGGATGATCAAGCATTAAGCACTCTTATGACTCCAAGAAATAAAATTGCCTGGCTTGATATTAATGATTCTCCTGAAAAAATCAGGGCTAAGATTTCTAAAATACCTCATTCCCATTACCCTGTCTGTAGAGGCTCTTTGGATGAAATAATAGGAATTGTCAGGACAGAAAATCTTTTAACTGATTTTTTAGCTAACGAAGAAATTAATCTTAAACAGGATTTACGCAAACCGCTTTTTGCACTAAGTACAATGACTGCTCTAAAAGTATTGGAAGTATTTAAGAAATCAGGAATACACATAGTTTTAGTGGTTAAAGACAAGAAAGTAGTGGGTTTGGTATCTTTAACTGATATTTTGGAGGCTATAGTTGGGGATATTTCAACAATTGATGAACAAGAAAACGAGTCCTAAAATTGGCATTTCGGTTTTGGTAATGAAACAGGGAAAAGTGCTTCTGGGAAAAAGAAGAAATACTCATGGAGCAGGGGAATATGCCTCACCAGGTGGTCACTTAGAGTTTAATGAATCCATTGAGGATGCCGCCAGAAGAGAATGTCGGGAAGAAGCAGGAATTGAGATCAAAAATATCAAATTTTTAAGATTTTCCAACATGAGAAAATATGGAAAGCACTACGGCGATATTGGTTTAACTGCAGAGTGGAAAAGCGGAGAAGTAAAAGTTTGCGAGCCTCAAAAAATGGAAAAATGGGATTGGTACAAACTTAATAATTTGCCCAAACCTCTCTTTGCAGCCCTGGATGATTCCTTCGAAGCCCTGAAAACCGGTAATAACTTTTTTGATGAGTAAACTATGATATCATTGATGGTATGATATTTTCCCCAAGAGCCTGGAGAAGAGTCAGACGAGAGAAAATTCTCCACTCCAAATTTTTACAGGTATACCAAGATAAGATTGAGCTTCCTTCGGGAGATATCATTGATGATTATACATTGGTGAAGAAACCAGACATAGTGATGATAGTCGCCACAACCAGGGATAAAAAGATTATTTTTATTTCTGAATATGAGCATGGTGCAGGTAAAAAACTGCTCACCTTTCCTTCGGGACATATTAAAAAAGGTGAGGATCCGGTGGATGCTGCAAGAAGAGAGCTACTTGAAGAGGTAGGATATGGTAAAGGAAATTTCAGCCTGTTAGGGAGTCTTTATGAGTACCCCAGTAAAGATTTACATCAGTTGGTGGTTGTTAGAGCAGAAAATGTGGAGTTTTCAGGAAATACAAAACATGAAATTACTGAAGACATCTGTACTAAAATAGTGCCTATAAATCAAATCAGAAGTTTGATAGATCAGAAGAAACTAAAAGTCAGTGCTGTTTTGGCGTCGCTAACTTTGTCCGGATTGCTGTAAATAAGCTTGAGCTTCAAAATAAATTTCAGGTGTGTCAACATTAAAATAGACAACCTCAGGAGCAACGAAGGCCGATAACTGACCAGCTTCACAAAGCGGATCTATTATTCCGCTCCATCCAGCACTGTAATTTGGATCAAAATGTTTGATCCCTGCTTTGTTAATTATCATTAACCCTCCATTTACTAATGCTATTTTCTCAGGGCAGGTTCTATAAGTTGGATTTTCTAAGTCGGTAGCTAGTACCAGCTGGTCAGTTTCTCGAGCAATTAATACTCGATGTCTATACAAATGATTTGAATAGACTGCCAATGTAGCTGCTAAGGTATGGGATCCTCTATGAAACTCTAGAAAAGCGCCTAGATTAAACTTATCCTGTATTTCATCAGTATTACAAACTACAAAAATATCTTTTTGAACAAGACTACTTGCTTCTTTTACAGCTTCCACAATTCCAGGTTGCGATTGAGTAGAGAAATGAATTTCTTGTCCTGGAAATTCCCTACTTATTACCCACTCTCTAACTTCTACTGCATGATCATCCAAAGCAAAGATCAATCGTCGTATATGTTGACAGACTAAATGATCCAGAGAGTATTGAATGAGAGGTTTTCCCGCTATTTCGTATATCGATTTAGGGGTATCACCTGTTAATTCCTTTAGCCTTAATCCTTGCCCTCCGCAAAGGAGGATTGCGTCGGCACTTTCAGACATTTCCGGCAAAAACATAGTATGTATTATATCATTCCTTACTTTTTTGTATCAACCTCATACAAAAATTTTCCCGCCCTTACTGGAAATTTTTACATAAGCTATAATTTATTTATGCAAAAATTTATAGTTATCTTGTTACTTATCCTGCTTGCTATTCCTGCTGTCAAAGCTTTATTTATTCCCGGTGGTTTTACCAGCCATGATCTGACCCATCATGTGATCAGGCAGATTTCCATGGATAAATTGCTGTCCGAAGGCCAATTTCCACCCCGTTGGTCAGGGGAGCTAAATAACGGTTACGGATACCCTGTATTTTTGTTTAATTATCCGCTTCCTGCCATGTTTGGTGAAGTATTTCACAAATCAGGTTTAGGCTATGTAGATTCTGTCAAAGCTGTGCTTTTATCTTCCATGTTAATTTCCGTGATAGGGATGTATATATTTTTATATGCTTTGTTACGCAGCAAGCTGGCTGCTTTTTTGGGAGCCATGTTTTATCTGTATGCGCCGCTTAGGTTTTTAAATGTTTATGTGTCAGCAGCAGTGGGGGGTGCTTTGGCTTTGGGGATAGTGCCGTTTGTGTTTTGGGCTATTTTAAGGGGTAAAACTGTCTTGGGATCGGTTTTTTTGGCTGCTTTGATCCTGTCTCATAATGTTACGGCTTTAATCTTTGCCCCTCTTATAATTTTGTTTGCCAGAAAGAATTTAAAAATAATTTTATTGGGTTTGGGGTTGTCTGCCTGGTTTTGGATGCCGGCTGTTTTAGAAAAGCAATATACCCGCTTTGATGAAGTTTTTGGTAATTTTTATCAGGATCAATTCCCCAGTCTGCAGCAGCTGATCCGTTCTCCCTGGGGTTATGGTCTGTCTCATCCGGCTCTGCCTGAACCCGGAGATATGTCATATCAGATAGGACTGGTGCATATAGGAGTAATTTTAGTTCTTCTTAGCAGAATAAAATCAGATCGATTGGTAGTTTTTGTTCTGGCAGTTTTTGCTTTAAGCATTTTTTTAATGCTGAAAATCAGTTTGCCATTGTGGGAAAATCTGCCATTTTTGAGCATGGTTCAATTTCCTTTAAGGTTTCAGGCCATTTCTATCTTTGCCGCCTCAATTGCAGCCGGGCTTTTGATCAAATATCTGCCATTTAAAAAGATATTATTTTTTAGCCTTTTATTTTTAGTTATTTATGCCAACAGGAATCACTGGCATATCAATCAGGTTTTTGATCCGGGAGAGGATTACTATCTTAATTTGAAGACTACCTCGACTACTTATGGCGAGCATTTGCCAAAATGGGGGAAAATTTATGATTCACCTTCACCGGGAAAGCTGGAATTTGTATCCGGCGGCAGCCAAATCCGGATGCTGGAAGATAAATCACACAGGGTTATGGCTGAAATTGAGTCTACCTCTGCTGCCACTTTAAGATTCAATCAAATCTATTTTCCCGGATGGGAGCTAAAAGTTGATAATAAAAGTTATAGTTTTGAACAGTTTGATATAGATGCAGGAAAGCATATCATTTTGGCAGAATTTAAAAATACTTTGGTTAGAAATTTGGCAGATGGAATAAGCTTGGCAACTGTGATAGTGTTTTTGTATGCAGGTTATAACAAAAGATTTGATAAATGGCAGAAGAGTGTTGCTTAGATATGATATTGATGTTGTTCTTCACCCCCTTGAGGATTTTAAACTTAAGGCAGGACTGGAAACCTTGAAACTGTGTTTGGAGAATGCTTCAAAAGTAATCTTGATGGGTCATCTGGGCAGGCCCGAAGGCAAACCAGTGGAGAGCTTAAGAGTGGCGCCGATTGTGGAGTGGTTTAAATCCCAGGGTTTTGAACCGGAGATTTTGGAGAATTTAAGATTTGATCCTCGTGAAGAATCCGGCGATTTAGACTATGCCAGAGAACTGGCTCAAATGGGGGATTTCTATATCAATGAAGCCTTTTCTTCTTACAGGCCTGCTGTTTCAACAACTGTTTTGCCCACTCTTTTGCCCCACGCGGCAGGATTGCATTTTGCCCAAGAAGTAGAAATACTAACACGGGTTAGAAACAACCCTAAAAAGCCTTTTGTGGCTATTATGGGAGGAGCTAAAGTGACAGATAAGCTGCCTGTGATAGAGGTATTGGCTAAAAAAGCCGATGCAGTTTTGGTAGGAGGGAAACTGGTTTCAGAAATCAGGGAGCAAAATATAATTTTGCCCAAAAATGTCATGGTGGGAAAATTAACAGAGGATAGTTTTGATATTGCGCCGGAAACCACCTCTTCGTGGAGCGGTTTAATTTCCCGGGCTGCCCAGATTGTCTGGAATGGGCCTTTGGGCAAATTTGAAGATCCTAAAAATGACCAATCAGCCAAAATTGCCCAATTGGTTTTGGACTCCGGAGCGGAAAGTATTGTAGGCGGTGGGGATACCATAGCTCTGCTTAGCCAATTAGACCTATTAGACCAATTTAGTTTTGTTTCAGTCGGCGGCGGAGCCATGCTGAAGTTTCTGGCAGATGGAACATTACCCACAATCGAAGCTCTTGAATGATCAAAATTTTACAATTTAATCTTCTTTTAACTGTTTTTTTAATTCCCATTATTACCCCATTCCAAAGTTATGGATATGAACTTTCTAGGATACTCTTTTTTATATTTTTAACCAGTTTGAGTGGATTTTTATGGCTATGGTTGGCACATCGGAAAAAAATCAAACTGCGCTGGAACAAAGTAAAGATTACCTCTTTGATATTTGTCATCATTTTACTTTTTACATCTCTTTTGGGCATTGATCCTGTATTTAGTTTATTAGGCAAAGAACCTTATTTTCAGGGATGGGTAATATACGTTTATTTATGGCTTTTTTCTGTCATGGTGGCAACAACCCCGATTGAACCCAAAAAGTGGATTATAGCTTTAAGTTTGTCATCAATAATTGTTTCTTTTGTGGCTATCAGGCAGTTTGTGGAAATTAATTTTTTGGGTCATTTCATTCCCGCTTATGCTGGAAGAGTGGTATCAACTTTTGGCCAGCCCAATTTCTACAGCGGATTTTTGCTTTTAACCTTGCCTTTTATACCCAGAAAAGGATGGTGGCCGGCAGTAATTGGTTTAAATATGGTTGCGATTTTTTTAAGCGAGAGCAGGGCGGCCATGATTATTTTACTGCTGATGGTTAGTTGGTGGTTCCTGGCAAAATTTAAAAATTACCCCAAAAAATTATTTATACCAATAATACTTTTGGTTCTGCTATTTTTTCCATTGGCACTGCAACCGTCTATACAAACCATTTTTCGACAGGAGCAGTCAAACCCGGAGAGCCGGTATTATATTTGGCCAGTGATGGGGAAAATAGCTAAAGAGAATTTTTTTAGGGGGATTGGGCTGGAAAATATTGATATAGCTTGGTCAAATTTTTTTGAAAAAATTAACTGGAATAGCAATAGAATATCAAGTGATTATAATCCCTTTTTTTATAATTTAAAAGATTTAGTTGTTGACCGCGCGCACATTTATTTTCTGGATGTGCTGCTTTTTTCCGGAATAATAGGATTATTGGGATACATAGGGTTAATTAGTATAGTGTTTATAAAAATGAAAAGCAAAATTTTGATTTCTTCTTTGCTAATTTATTTGGTTTGGTCGCAGTTCCAAAATCAGTCAATAGTTCATTTAATCTATTTTTGGCTACTGGTGGGATTAGTGGATGAAAGTAGCACTTGACAAAATAAAAGATAAAGTAACATACTTAATTTAATGTCCCAAAAAGGATTTGCCCATATTTTGTTACTTCTTCTGCTTCTTGCAGGATTAGCTGTAGGAGTTTATCTGGTCCAGCAAAAAACCAACCTGTTTCCCAAAGCTTCTGTATCTCAGCCCACAGGCCCTGAAACCAGTTTTACTTTGGTTGGTTCTAATGATTGCGCCATAGGCTTGATATGTGCTTTGGGGTTTAAAAGTGATCCTCAACCCGGCGAGGAATTTGAAGTTAAACTGTATGTTCGCTCGGACATTGATGAAGCTAATTTATTCCAGGCAAAAATTAAATTCCCTGTAAATTTAATAGAAGTGATTAAGATTAATGTTGAAGGTAGTTTTATTAATAATTGGGTAGAGAATTTTTATGATAATTTAACAGGGGAGATTTCTTTAGCAGGAGGAGTGCCTGCTCCCGGTTTTCAGACAAGACTTGGCGAGGAGAGTGCTTTAATGGCCACTATTGTTTTTAAGGCTAAAACTGGAGGTACGGGAACAGTTTTATTTAATGATGATTCACAAATTTTAAGAAACACTGATAATGAAAATATCTTAAAAATTAAAAGAGATTATGATATTTCCATAGGCACTAAACCTTCTCCAACTCCAACACCTGCGCCTGAATCCTACTCCCGTGTGTTTATTACCAGCACTGCTTATAATGGTAATTTAGGGGGGCTCTCTGGCGCAGATAGCAAATGTCAGGCACGGGCTGATGCGGCTAATCTGGGAGGGACATGGAAGGCTTGGTTATCAGATGATGTGTCTTCATCGGCCACAAGGCTTAATCATTCGAGCGTTCCTTATAAAACATTAGATGGTAAGGTCGTTGCTGATAATTGGGATGATTTAACTGATGGTTCTTTGCAGAATGCCATTTCTGTTACAGAGAATAATACTTTTTTTAAAAGCGAGAGTTGCGTTTGGACTCAGACTAAGGTTTCAGGGGCATTGATTGAATCAAAAAGTCAAAATTTAACCGGATGTAATGGTTTTACTGTTGCTGATAAGAATATTTCTTATTGTGGTGTAGACGGGTCTAAGGACAGCAATTGGACTCAAGGTAGTCTTGAAAGCTGTAACATAGAACACCCCATTTATTGTTTTGAACAAACAGCAGTTTCTGCCCCCCCCACACCTACGCCAACTCCAACTTCAACACCAACATCACCTCCCGGTCAAAAAGGTGACGGGAATAAAGATAACAAAATAAATCTAATTGATATGTCTGTGCTTTTGACTGATTTTAATAAAGAGCAAGGGTACAGAGAACCAATAGATATGAATGATGATAAAAAGATCAATACTTTTGATTTTTCCCTTCACAGGAAGCTGCTTCTGGAGCTAGGAGTCATTAAGTAGTAGTTTTACTTGACTTATAGTACTTAGACTGGTAAAATATTCTCCATGTCAAATACTGAAGGTGTGTTAGGAATTTTAGGAGTTGATATTGGTGAAAAATATTCCTCCAGAGAAAGGGTTGTAGCAGCTTTGCAAGCACAAGGTGTTGGCATTCATCCAACTACAGTTTCCAGATTGAGAACGGGAGGTACAAATGGGGTTATCATAGAGGACAGATTAAATTGCGCCAAGGTTCTAGAAGAAGATTCCGCACGAGCAAAAAACAATTTTTTTCTTGTGCTTACAGCTTTTGGTTTAGCTGAAAGAACACGAGGTATGCAAAGAGATAAACATAGGTTTAATTCGGCAGGTTATACCGAACTGGTATCAATAGCCTTGGGACGAACCCCCCAAGTTGTTAGACGCTGCATTCGAGCAATGAGATCGGATTTAGTTTACGAAAGTTTATGTTCACCAGATATTAATCTTATTCAAATATTTTGTGGTGCGGTAGACACATACCTGACAGATTTTCCCAACATTGCTTCGAGTTTGCGTCCAAGGACAATTATTGCTATTGATAGTGGTTGGGATCATCAAAACATGGTAGATTTTTACAGAAACCTCTACCAACATTCAGGAAAAAGAAATATTGGTCTTTGGACCTCGTATGAAATGAAGGTATTACACGATTTTTACGCAGGAAGAATTGACACAAGTGAACATTTAACCCATCTGGATAGAGAAATTCTTGAATCCCATGTTGCAGGGGAGAGGCCAGATGCTTTAATTGGGCGGATTAAAGAGCAAACTGGAATACCTGTTGATAGTGGTGTAATTATTCAGCACAGAAATTTATTGGTATATGGTAGACCTACTCCCAGGATATTACTTTTGAGGACTTGACTTATAGTTTAAAGTGTGATATAGTTATTTTTAATATGGAAAGAATAGCTGGATTAAATACTGGTTCTGAAATATCAGGCCAAAGAGAAACTGCTCATCAAAAAGGTGGTAGGATGCGTTGGTTGAGAAATTCAATGCTTGCGGTAGGTTCATTGTTACTTGCTGCTTGTGAAGTGTCGGCTCCAGTTGAAGTGCCACGAGTAGAGGATTCTCAAGCTGATACCAATAGGTCATATCCAGAACTATTAACATTAAGCAATTTTAATCCTGGCCTAGGTTTTACAGCAGAAGCTTGGATTAAACCCTCAAAACCTGTTTTTACTGGTTATATTGTTTCTAAAATGGGTTCAACCCAAAATGGGTTTAGCTTATTTGCTCATAGTTTTCCATCAGAACAAAATCCGAAAGAATTTGTTGTTAATTATGAGTTTGGTGTTGTTAATAGGGGTAACGATTGTGCCTATCACCGTATTACTCAACAAAGACGTTTGCCTGAATTAGAAGTAATCTCATGGCAGCATGTTGCCGGTGAAATTCATCCAAACGGCACACTAGATATTTTTGTGAATGGTGAAAGATCTACTACTAATTGGAATTCAATTACCGGTGTATGTCCAAGGGATTTACCGATTAACATTGGCGCAAGGCAATTGACCGATGGGGCAGATGGTATTTTTGACGGTTTAATTGATCTGAGATTGTCGGATACAGCGCGATATTTAGATAATTTTTCTATTTCCAGAAGTCCCTTCTTAAGGGATTCAAATACAGTAGCTTTATATATCGTTAATGGATCCTAATTAACTTAATATATTAATTTCCTCTTGAGATTCCTTAAAATTAGCATATTTCAGGGACTGAAACTCCTTAAAATTTGACAATTTTGTGGAGTTGTGTTATCTTTAGTTTATGTTTAAAAGAGCCTATGAGCATCTGGAAAAATATCTTGGATCAAACAAAGTACTGATTATTTATGGTCCCAGAAGGGTAGGTAAAACCGTACTCCTGCAGAATTTTTTATCCAAAACCGGTTTAAAATATAAACTTGACAGCGGGGATGACCTGTCTATTCAAGAACTTTTTAACTCTCAAAGTATTGAGAAAATTACCAGATACGCCGAAGGATATCAGCTTATTGCTATTGACGAAGCTCAAAGAGTGCCCAATATCGGACTGGGTTTAAAAATTCTGGTAGATAATGTGCCGGGGGTGAAAGTTATAGTGACTGGCTCTGCCTCTTTTGAACTTTCTAATAAAATTGGAGAACCCCTAACAGGCAGGAACATAACACTAATTTTATACCCAATGGCTCAATTGGAACTCTTGTACCACTTTAATAAATCCGAACTGGAAGCCAAAAAAGAGGAATTTTTGATTTTTGGCAGCTACCCGGAAGTATTAAACTTGCCTACGGAGGGGAAAAAAACAGCCTACTTAAAAGAAATTGTTAATTCTTACCTCTTAAAAGACATTTTAGCTTTGGAGCAAGTTAAAGCCCCTAAGTTGCTACTGGATTTATTGCGGCTTTTGGCTTTCCAGGTAGGGTCTGAAGTGTCTTTATCGGAGTTGAGTTCCAGTTTGGGTATTGATGTTAAAACAGTTGCCCGCTATCTTGATTTACTGGAGAAAGGATTTGTCCTCTTAAATATCAGGGGTTTTAGTAGAAATTTACGTAAAGAGGTTAATAAAAAGAGCAAATATTATTTTTGGGATAATGGCGTAAGGAACGCCGTGATACTAAACTTTAATGATTTGAATATGCGTGATGATGTGGGAAAATTATGGGAAAATTTTTTGGCAGTGGAGCGGCTCAAAAAGCAGTCGTATAAAAAAATTTTTGCCACTAATTATTTTTGGAGGACTTGGGATCAGAAAGAAGTCGATTGGGTGGAGGAAAGAGGTGGTAAGTTGTATGGTTATGAGTTTAAATATGCCAAAGGCAAGATCAAAATGCCAAAAGATTTCCTTAATGCTTATCAGGGGTCAAAGTTTCAAGTTATAAGTAGCGATAATTATTTGGAATTTATTACTTGATATATTAAGTACCTATTGATACATTCAGTTTACATGAATGTATCTTGCAAAATTTAAGTTGACTTAAAAGGCAATTCGGATTAAAGTAAATTATGGCTAGAAAATACAATCAAGCAGGATTTGCTCCTATTGTAATTATTTTAATTCTAGGTTTAATTGGGGGATCAGTATTTGTGGCTATCCGAAACAATGTGCCTACCCAAGTTGCTTCTTCACCAACCCCAACAGTCTCATCTACTCCTACTTCCAGTAGCACACCTTCAGCAAAACCTTCTGTACCTCCTGCAGCAAAGCCATCTTCCACGCCATCCCCAAGTCCCACTTCTACAGCCTCAACTCCTACACCCGAGGTTACCACTATACCATCTCAATCTCCATCACAATCCCCATCCCTATCTCCAACTCCAAGCCCAAGCCCAAGCCCAAG
>DOWS01000045.1:1025-12069 GCA_003519445.1 Candidatus Daviesbacteria bacterium | reverse complement strand
ACAGGAACTTTACTTCAGGAAAATCCAAAAATCCTGCAAATTATTTTTGAAAAATGGCCAAAAGACAAGGTTTTGATGGTTCATGCCGAAGGAGAAACTTTACAAAAAGCAATAGAACTGGCAAGAAAAAATAATAACAAATTACATGTTTGCCATGTTTCAAAGACAAGTGAGATTAGTTTGATAAGACAAGCTAAACAAGATGGATTGAGTATAACTTGTGAAGTAACTGCTCACCATCTTTTTTTAACAGAAAAGGATGCTAAAAGACTGGGACCGTTTGGCATGATGCGGCCGCCTCTTGAAGATCCCAAGGTCTTGTGGAAAGCAGTTAAAGACCGAACAATTGATATGGTTGCTTCCGACCATGCTCCGCATACTAAAGAAGAAAAACTTTCTTCAAATCCTCCAAATGGCGTTCCCGGCCTGGAAACCACCCTCCCCCTGCTTTTAACAGCAGTCCATGAAGGAAGATTAACAATAGAAGACATCATCCGCCTCTGCCACACCAATCCTGCCAAAATTTTTAATATTCCAATACAGCTTGATACTTATATTGAAGTTGATCCAACTATACGCTATACGCTAGACGCTAGACGCTTGTATACTAAATGTAAATGGACTCCCTTTGAAGGTATGCAAGTTACAGGAAAAGTAAAAAGAGTGGTTTTAAGAGGAAAAACCGTGTATGATAAAGGCCAAGTTTTGGATAAACCCTTTGGTAAAGTGATTTATCCGAAGATATGATAAAACTACTTGATCCAAAAACTTTTATTGCCAAAAACCAGCCTGTTTTTGTTTATGATATTCACAAAAGCTGGGAGCAGGTGGTAAAAGAGGGGCCAATCTGGAAATCTGGCAAATTTCCTCCACTTTCCAAAGAAAAAAAATATAAATTCCTGGGCCAAAAACTCATTTCCCCTATTGCCATTTCTGCCGGCCCTGCTTCCACTAAAATCTGGACTGATTTTTATTTTAAAATGGGTTATGGACTGGTTTTTGAAAAAACCAGAAGAACAATCCCGCGAAAATCAAATACTGCGCCCAATATAGCCATTGTCAAACTGGATCATCCGGTCACCCGGGAAAACTTAAATCAAAAACTGGAAGCTACCATGGAAGATTCTGACTGGGAAAAATATAAATGCATGACCAACTCCTTTGGCAACCCTTCTCCGGCCATGCCGGATTGGACAAAAGAGCTAGCAAAACAAAGAAAAGGAGTTGGTGACGGACAGCTTTTAGGTTGTTCTGTTACAGCCACTCTCCATAGTGGGGCTACCATGGAAGATGCGGCGTTGGATTTGTTGATGGCAGCGGCTGCAGCCGCTATTTCCGGAGTTCAAGTTTTGGAATTTAATCTGGCCTGTCCCAATGTCACCGAAAACAGCGTTGAGGGAGAAATGTTTCAGGATGAAAAACTGGTGGCTTACATTTTAAGAGAATTTAAAAAAAGATTTCCCGAGATCCCCTGCGGCTTTAAGTTTGGAGTTTTTCAGTCCAAACAGCAGATGAAAAAAGTTTTTATGGCAGCCGGAGATAATTTGGATTATGTTTCAGGAATCAATGCCATAGCCATGACTGTTTTGGGTAAAAAAGGAGAAGAAATTTTGCCCGGGAGGCGAACTTCCGGGGTGTGCGGCAAAGCAGACCAAACAATAGCTTTGGAACATATTAAATGGGCCTCTGAAATTAGAAAAGAAGAAGGGTTAAAATACGAGATTTTGGGAGGAGGGGGTATTGTGGAAGTTGCTGATGTGGACAGATATTTATCTACCGGTGCAGACATGGTTCAAGTTGCCGCCGCCGCTTTAGCCAATCCCCTCTTGGCCTACAAATACAGGCTTTTTTATGATAAAATATAGTTATGAAAAGGCTTCCCGTTTTCTTAAAACAATACTTCTGGGATGTGGATTTTAATAAGCTGGACTTTGAGCGCAGTAAAACTTTTATATTAAAACGGGTTCTGGATAGAGGAGATAACCAAACCTTAAAATGGTTATTTCAAAATTATACCAAAGAAGATATTAAAGAACTTATTTTGACCACCAGAGATTTATCAGCCAAGACAGCCAACTTCTGGGCCGATTATTTGCATATCGCCCATAATCAAGTACCATGTTTACAAAAGCCTTACTCCCGGATACAATTCGGGCTCTCAAGCTAGTATCTAAAATAAGTATTGTTAAAAAAAGCTACCTGGCAGGCGGAACTGCTTTGGCGCTACACTTGGGCCACAGGTATTCTTTTGATCTGGATTTTTTTACCCGGGCTGTTTTTGATGAAAAGACTTTACTATCTGAACTTAAAACCTTGCCTGAATATAAAGAAGACGGGACAGGCTGGAGAACTGTCTGGGGAAAGGTGAGTAAAACCAAATTCAGCCTGTTTTATTATGAATATCCCCTGATTAAAAAAACTACTATGTTTGAAGGAATACAAATCATTCATTTGGAAGATATTGCAGCCATGAAAATCCATGCCGTCGAAGACAGGGGAACTAAAAGAGATTTCTTTGATTTGTATTTTCTGGCACGGGAATTTTCTTTAGAGAGGATGCTCAAATTTTACAATCAGAAATACGGCAATTTAAAAGAGCATATCTATATAATTATCAGGAGTTTAAACTATTTTGCCGATGCCGAGCGGGATGATGATCCTAAAATGCTGAAAAAAGTTTTATGGGAAGAAGTGAAAAAGTTTTTTCGGGAACAGGCCATCAAACTGGCTAAAAAGAAATTAAAAATTTGATTTCTTATCTTAATCCCCCTGTCACTTTAACTTTGGCAAGTAAATCAAGATTATCTAAAACTTCCCCGCAGCCGCGGACCACTGTTGTCAGCGGATCATCTGCAATATAAACAGGCAATTTTGTCTCCTCGGCTATCTTTTTATCCAGGCCTCTAAGGAGCGCCCCTCCTCCTGCCAGATAAATTCCCCTTTCTACTATATCTGTTAAAAGTTCAGGCGGAGTTTCCTCCAAAACTTCTTTAATTACTCCAACTATTTGAGTCACTGTCGGGGTCAAAGCTTCTCTTATTTCCGAAGCAGTAATTTTAAGTGATTTGGGAAGTCCTGTGGAAAGGTCGCGGCCGCGGATAACTGTTGCCTCGTTATCCTTACCGCCCAGTTCATAGGCAGAACCAATCTCAATTTTAGCCTCTTCGGCGCTTCTTTCCCCAATCAGCATGCCGTAGCGGGTTCTCATATAATTTATGATATCCTCGTCCAGCTCGTCCCCTGCCACCCGCAAGGAGCGGTTGATAACCATTCCCCCCAAAGAAATCACAGCAATTTCTGTGGTTCCTCCGCCAATATCCACCACCATCACCCCTTCCGGCTCTTCCACCGGCAGTTTGGCCCCGATAGCCGCGGCCATTGGTTCCTCAATCAAAAAAGCCTGCCTGGCACCGGCCACTAAACAGGCATCCTGCACAGCCCTTCTTTCCACTTCAGTCACGCCGGATGGAATACCCACTACCACCCGTGGCCGGGGGATTTTAGGCAGGCTTCGCCAGCCTGAAGATTGAGGACTCTGATGGACTTTATGGATAAAATAGCGGAGCATAGCTTCGGTGGTATCAAAATCGGAAATGACACCGTCTCGAAGAGGACGCACAGCTTCAATGGCCGCCGGGGTGCGACCCAGCATTCTTTTAGCCTCACTACCAATGGCCAGAACTTGCCTGGTTTTTCTATGAAGCGCCACTACGGTTGGTTCCCTGATCACAATCCCCTTGCCTTTGACCAAAACCAGGGTATTAACTGTACCCAAATCAATACCAATATCATGGGCAAAATAACTCCAAATCTTATCAAACATGCCGTGAGTTTAACACATTGACATCCAATTCTGAAAGGTGTATAAAGTAATCATGGCAAACATTATAGAAACTGGCTTCCGATTGGTGCCGGAGCAAGAGGCATACAGAGATTAATAAGAAACTTAAGACCATCTACAGACACTTTAGCTATTTAACCATAGCGTCATTGTGCAGCTACAATTCCAACTAGAAATTAGCCGCAAAAAAGTGCTAAAATTGTTTTGTGCCTACAAAGTTTTCCGATCATGCCGAGTTTCAGCTTAAAAAACGCCGAATATCTTTAAAACTGGTTCTTGAGACTGTGCGAAATCCACAGGAAATAATACCAAGTTTCAAAAACAGACGGTTGCGGCGCAAGGTATCAGGTGGTAAAATATTACAAGTGGTAACCGTGACAGAAGGTCCAAGAATAACTATCATTAGCGGTTATTATCTAAGAAAATAATATGAAAATACAATACGACCCAAAAGTTGATGCAGTTTATATAGAATTGGCAAAAGGCACATATGAAGTAAGCCGGGAAATATCCGATTCTGTTGTGGTAGACGAGGATAAAAACGGAAAAATCTTGGGAGTTGAAGTTTTGGATGTTTCAAGAGTGCTAGGACCCAAGTTCAGAGCGAATACTCAAAGACCGTCTCGTTTTAGTAATACCGGCGCAGTTCTTCATAGAATTTCGAAATAAACAAACCATTATTCCTGGAACTTGTCTCCTGAAAGCTCTTTCTGTTAATATGAATTCAATGAATTTTAAGATTATTTTTTCAGAAAATTTTCGCATCCCTTTGATAGTTTTGGCCGGTATCTTTTTTTATCTCATGCTCAAACTTTCCTTTTTCCGCTTTTATCAAACATCACCATTATTTCAGTAACCATTACTCTTTTTTATAAACCATTTTTAGACGATCGGTAAAATATGGTTATTTACTCACATTATCTGATTCCACCACCATCACCCAATTTTCAATTCCCACATTTTTGATAAAATTTCTTAAAACCTGCGTACAGTTTTTCTTGGTAGCCCAAACGCTTTTTTGCCAAGCTACAAATCCCCATTTTTTTAAACTCCGTCTCAATAAATTTCTGGCTTGTTTTCTTTTTTCAGGTATATCAAATATAACCAGCCTCCATTTCCCATCCCATTTCTCATCTTTTAATATAACGCTTTGCCAGACAGCTTTTTGCCTGCCCTTATCTGTAAGTTTATAAGCTAACTGATCATTTTCCATAAAATCTATTAGTCCTCTTTCTCGCAGTCTCTTCAATGCTCGAGCCAATTCTGTTTTCTTTAAGGGTCTGTCCCACCATCCATAATGCGCATAAAGATATGAGTTATTGATGAAATGATCTAATCTCACACAGCTATCAACAGTTTTTTCCAGTACTAGAAGAATAAAATTTGTTAAGCTCTTCTTTGTTCCCATAAATCCATTATGTAACGATCGTTAAATAATGTCAATGTCAATGTTCAACAATAATACTCTTGAATACTCTTGCTTCTGGTAAACCAACCTGTAATGAATTTAAAGATTATTTTTTCAGAAAATTTTCGCATCTCTTTGATAGTTTTGGCCGGTATCTTTTTTATCTGATCCTTAAATTTTTTGGGGTTCCTTTTTTGGCAAACATGCCGTGAGTTTAACATAAACTGTGAAGTTCTTAAACCTTTAAGAAATTACCCACTACCAGACCAATTGCTGTTGCCAACCCCCCAATAATAAGCATCTCAACCGCGCTCCGGAGAGCCCTATGTTCAACGATTTTGCCCTTAAAATAACCAATCACAAAAAGGCCTGTGAGCGCAACAACAATACTGGTAACCCTAGCAGTATCAGGAGGAAAGATTAAAAACGGGGCAATGGGAATTAAACCTGCGCCCAGATAGGAAAAAAACATCAAGATTGCCCCCATCATTAAACTATCATTGTGCTTACCTGATTTATCCATCTGGTGGACTGCTTTTTCTGAAGAATATTGGCCTGCAGCCATAGAAGAAGCCTCTACGGAAACAGCCACAAAACTAGCCAAAATAATAATTGCTTTATCAGGAACCCCGGCACTGATCCCCACTACCACTCCGGTTGTAGAAACCAAGCCATCCTGGAGCCCAAACATAATACTTCTGAAATAATCCTCATGCAAATCAATCTTCATATTGATATTATATCAGCTATTGCATATAATCATTTTGTATGAAAGCTAATTTAGCAGATATAAAAATGAGGGTTTTACCGATCTTAAAAGAGGCGGGAGTAACCCATTCTTCTTTGTTTGGTTCTGTGGTGCGTGGCGAAGCAAGGCAGAATAGTGATATAGATATGTTGGTTGATGTACCCAGAGGCACAGGTTTATTTGAATTTGTAGGCTTAAAACACAAACTGGAAGAGGCACTTAAGAAAAAAGTGGATCTTGTGACTTTTGATGCTCTTCATCCCAGGCTGCGCGCTAGAATTCTTCAGGAGCAACAACCTATTTTATGACTAAAGAGTTAGAAATCTTCCTGCGGGATATACTGGAAAGTATTGAACTAATTGAAAAACGCATGAATGGCATTACATACGATAACTTTATTGGAAATATTGATCTGCAAGATATGGTGATTAGAAGACTGGAGATTATTGGTGAAGCAGTCAGAAACTTACCAAAAGAATTTAGACAAAAGCATCCGAATATAGATTGGCAAAGTCCGGCAGACATGAGAAGTGTACTTATTCATGGTTATTTCGGAATAGATCTTAAAGTTGTCTGGGATACGATTTCCAACAATTTACCGCCTTTTAAAAAACAAATTAAAAATTTACTTTAGGACTCTTGCCCTAAGATCCAGCAGATAAAACTTGATACTTGATTTTACGCTTAGTTTTTGATATATTCTCTATTATCATGACAGCAGAAGCTAAAATAGGTCTTTCAAAAGGCATACCCCCTCTAACACAAGGTCCTCTCTTAGATGAACTAGTCGCCCAAGGTCGAATCGTCCTTGCTCCTGCTTGCGGAGCTCCTGATAGCCATCCTTTAAGTATCTCATGGCAAATATTCCCCGGCCACCGTGATCCAAACGGAGATCTAGTAATTATAGTACCACCTGAAAGATGGCAGCAAGGTGATTGTATGCGCACATTAAGCACTGAGGACGAGTACGGTAGGAGGCAAATTGGACACTTTTCCAGCAACCAAAGGCTTAGGGGATTTGCAAACTTATATGCTATAGATCCCAAGCAATTTGCAGAAATGGATGAAAGAGTAGGAAACCTTTGTAAACTTACAAATCCAGTTCCGTCCGGGCAGCCCCAGTAATTCAATTAGTTGATTTTTTTGGCTAAACCCTATACCCTAAACCCTATACCCTAACTTATGTTAGACAAAATCATCATTTATTCTTTTTATCTTTTATTTTTCCTGACCCCTCTTTTTTGGACCTCTTTAAACCATGAGCTGTTTGAATTTAACAAGATGTTTTTAACTTATGGATTTACTGTAATTATTGTGGGTGCTTGGTTTCTAAAAATCATAAATCGTAAATCTTTAATCATAAATCGAACCCCGCTGGATATACCTCTTTTATTATTTTTAGGCGCAAATATTTTATCAACTATTTTTTCCATTGATACCCATACTTCAATTTGGGGTTATTATTCCAGATTAAATGGCGGCCTTTTGTCTTTAATATCTTATTTATTACTCTACTGGGCCTTTGTTTCCAATATGGATAAAGAAAAAGTATTTATCTTACTAAAATTTGCCCTTGCTTCCGGGGTAATTGTTTCTTTATGGGGAATTTTGGAACATTTTGGGGTTTCCCCCTCCTGTGTAATTTTGCGGGGAGAGTTTAATGCTTCCTGCTGGGTTCAGGATGTCCAGGCCCGGGTTTTTGCCAGCTTAGGCCAACCCAACTGGATGGCAGGCTATTTAGCCATGCTTATTTTCCCCGCTTTATATTTTTTTCTATCCTCTAAAAATCTAACTAAAGCTGAAAAATCAGAATATGAAAATAAGTCAGAAGTTGCAAGTAATTTGGCTTTAAAATATCACGCTAAAAATATACCTTACCCGCCTCGTACAGGACAACCCCTAAGTGCTGGAGCTCAATTTTCAATAATGTCTGATTACTTTAAATTAAAGACTATTATTTCACCATCAGTTTTCTGGTTTATTAGTCTAATTTGTTATTATCTCGCTTTTACCTTTACCTATTCCAGAGGTCCAACCTTGGGACTGATTGGAGGCTTTATTGTTTTTATTTTATTCAGCTTAAAAAACTTCAAAAAAATTACCCCGGTATTACTAACATTTATACTAATCAATCTTCTTTTTGGTTCTGCTTTAACCGATTTTAAGCTTATATCAAAATTTGCGCCTCCCCCCAGGCCTGCTATTTCATTACCTGCTTCTTCCGGCACCCAACTGGAAACAGGAGGCACAGAATCCGGCCAAATCCGCCTGATAGTTTGGCAGGGGGCTTTGGATATTTTCAAAAATTATCCCATTTTTGGTTCAGGACTGGAAACCTTTGCTTATTCTTATTACCAATTCAGGCCTGTTTCCCATAATTTAACTTCAGAGTGGGATTTTCTCTATAACAAAGCACATAATGAATATCTAAATTACTTGGCAACTACGGGAATTGTGGGGTTTGGAACTTATATTTTGATCATTGGAACATTCGCTGTATTTTGTATCAGGTATTATGTATCAAGTATAAAACAGAAAATACATAATACATACTACTTGCTACTTGCTACCAGCTTGCTTGCAAGCTATGTTTCCTACCTTATCTATAATTTTTTCCTCTTTTCCGTAGTCATTATTGCCCTGTTTTTCTATCTTTTCCCTGCTTTAGCTTTTGTCGCAACTGAATCTACAAAAGTTTACAGACTAAAAGTTACACTCTACACTAACTTGGCCAGAGGGATTGTACTATTGGCTATTTTCTATCTTCTATTTTCCATTTTCCAGCTCTGGTATGCTGACAGCCTTTTTGCCAAAGGAGAAAAAGCATCGGATCTGGGCAATGCCGGAAGAGCATATAATTTGCTTACCAGTGCCTCTGACTTAAACCAAGGCGAACCATTTTACAGATCAGAACTTGGGTTTGCGGCAGCCCAGGCAGCTTCTGCTTTGAGCCAAACCGATGCCACTTTATCAGCCGACTTAACAGATGAAGCCATACTTCAAACAAATGCGGTTTTCAAAACAAGCCCCAAAAATATCTCTTTTTACCGGACAGCAGTCAGGACCTATTTTGAGCTGGCTTCATTGGATGAAAAATATTTTGACAAAACCCTTGAAGCTCTGGATATGGCCACTGCACTTGCTCCCACTGACCCCAAACTTTACTACAATAAGGGTTTGGTTCTTTTGCAAGTGGGTGATAAAGAGAAAGCTAAAGAGGCTTTTGAAAAAGCAGTTAAGTTAAAACCCAATTATCAGGAGGCAATTGATGAAATCAATTAAAAAAGTGCTGGAGGAAACCAAATTTAAAGACCGGCCTAAAAACATCGCTTATGAATTTCAGGAATATGGAGTATTCTTGGCAGAAAGTTTGGGAGACACCAAACATTATTCTCTTTACATTAAACTGGCTAAAGAACTACCCAGAAATATGTTGGAAGATACATTAAACTTTACCAAAGGCTATTACAGTGCTAAAAATAAGGCCAAAGTATTTATGTGGAGATTGCAGGAACTGCGTAAAACTTAAATATCTGTTAAAATAGCCTCATGCATACTTCGACTTCGCTCAGTATAAAAGTTATTCATGCTCCGGATGCAAGATTGCGGATTAAAACAAAACCGGTTAGAAAGATTACCCCCGCTCTTTTACAAACCTTAAAAGAGATGATCAAACTGACACAAACTTTCAATGATCCTGAAGGGGTGGGTTTGGCAGCTACACAAGTGGGTTTGGAAGAGAGTTTTTTTGTGGCCCGCCTCGACTCGTCGTCTTCGGCGAGGCGGGCCCGCTTGCATGGTTCAAAGCAAATCCCTCCTTCAAAACCCGGACAACGCAAAAAAAGATGGCAGGAGTACGGCAAAGAATTTATGGCTGTAATCAATCCAAAAATTATTACTACTTCCAAAGCCACTAAAACCTATTTTGAGGGTTGTTTATCGGTTCCTACTATCTGGGGTGAGGTTAAAAGGCATATTTCAATTAAAGTTTCCTATCTGGATATAACAGGCCAAAACTTTACCAAAACCTTAAAAGGCATTCCTGCCTGGATTTTCCAGCACGAAGTGGATCATTTAAACGGCATTTTATTTACCCAAAGGGTGCTGCAGCAAAAAGGCAAATTTTACAAATTCACAGGCAAGGACAAAACAGGCACGGATATGTTTGAGGAAATGACTCTTTAGAGTCATCCTGAGCGAAGTCGAAGGATCTAATATGAAAACATTACAACAACCACAAATTATTCCTTTTACTTCTCCTGTTTTCCCTTGGATAAATCAAGACATTAAAACCTATTTACGAAAGATGCCGAGACATAATGTAGAGATAGTCTTTTTTGGTTCTGATCCCTGGTCTATCCACATTCTTAAAGCTTTGGAAGATAATTTTGATGTTAAGGCAGTAGTAACTGCCTTGAATTCTGCTGTGGCCAATTATTTCAAAGGCCAAGTACTGACTCCGGACACACTTAATGATGACTTTATCGCTTTCCATTTCTCATCTCTTGCTTCTGATCTGTTTGTGGTGGCTTCTTACGGCAAAATCATCCCAAAACCCATCCTGGATATCCCCAAAAATGGGGCTTTAAATGTCCATCCGTCGCTTTTGCCAAAATACAGGGGGGCTTCACCAGTCCCTGCCACCATTTTAAATTGCGATAAAATTACAGGTGTGACTATTATTAAAATGGATGAGAAAATGGACCATGGGCCAATAGTCGCAACGAGAAAGATTAGCTTGACAGGGCAAGAGAAATTCCCGGATTTGATCAATAAATTGTTTCAACTTGGAGCAGAACTTTTGGTCAAAATTATCCCTGATTTTGTCACAGGGAAAATAACATTAAAGCCCCAAAACCATAAAAAAGCCACTTTTTGTCCCCTTTTAACCAGAGAGTCAGGTTTTTTTGATATAGAAAACCAATTGGAAGTATTAGACAGAATGATCCGAGCATACTATCCTTGGCCGGGGGTTTGGACTAAATGGAATAACAAAATAGTTAAATTTTATCCAAATAAAATGATCCAAATGGAAGGGAAAAAAATT
>DOWS01000045.1:0-933 GCA_003519445.1 Candidatus Daviesbacteria bacterium | reverse complement strand
TCCAAATGGAAGGGAAAAAAATTCTTTCATGGAAAGATTTTCTCAATGGCTACCCGGATTTTCCTTTAAAAAGTATTACCCTTGACAAAAAGTAATACCTATGGTATGGTGGTATTACCATGTTGAACACATACAGTTCTACTCCAACTCAAAAAGGCCAAGTCACGATCCCAGCTTCAATGAGAAAAAAGTTTGGAATTAAACCGGGAAAAAAAGTTATTTTTGAAGACATAAACGGCCAACTGGTAATTAAAACCCACTCTCAACTGGTCAACGAACTGGCCGGATCCTTAAAAACCAATATCAAGTGGGACAAAAATAAAGCATTTAAGGCAGTTGGGGAAATGTTAGCACAGAACTATTTAAAAACACTGCCTAAAAAATTACGGCCTAGTATTTAAATGAAATTACTTGACACTAATTTAATCCTGCGTTTTCTACTCAAAGACGATCTAAAACAATTTAATTCCGCCAGGATCATTTTTGAAAATCCGGAAGAAAATTTATACTTAAACGAATTAGTAGTAGCCGAAATAATTTGGGTTTTGACATCCTTTTATAAATTTTCAAAAGAAAAAGCCGGAGAAAAAATATACTATCTCCTAAAATTACCCACAATTGAAACCAACCGGCCTTTATTAATGCGCACACTATACTTTTATAATAATTTTAATATTAATTTTGTTGATGCATATCTTGTGGCATTTTGCGAACAAAATAGTTTGGAAGGAATTTATTCTTTTGACAAAGTCCTGGATAAAATTAAATCTATTAAAAGACTCAAACCGGTTTAAGCTACCAGAGGTTGCCCTTGTGGTTTTTCATCTGCCGGAATCCAAACTTTTTTAACCATTCTTAAACACTTGGTGCAGTATTTTTGGCCCAGATAGACATGAAGATTGGGTTTTTGGGTACGGGTATGAATGGGAGCGC
>DOWS01000043.1 GCA_003519445.1 Candidatus Daviesbacteria bacterium | reverse complement strand
ATTTGTCACCAACACTACCTTCCGGGGAACGAGTCTACCGGAATGCCGGCGCTCTTGGCCGATTAATTGAGGCTACCCAAAGAATAGTAAGATTTGATGCCTCTGATTATAACGGTGGTATTCTACGACCCTTTCCGCTATTAGAAACATTTAGTACTGCGGATTTTTTACACGGAACATACTTGTTAGCACTCTTTGATGTGTTAAGAAAAAATCCAGACGCCTGGTTAACTACCAGTCGTGGAATTACTAGGATAGCCGCAGATTCTAGACTAGTAACTTGGGAGCAGACTTTTGCAGGTAAATGGAATGATATTCTTGTTGTAAAACTTTCTTACGAGGTATTTTCCACGAATTAACTTTTTAATCCGCCCTGCCTGCCGGCAGGCAGGCCTTTTTTTGACATTTGGGAGAGGAGGCCGCTCTCAAAAGCATAGGTAGTCTTTTTTTGGTCTTCACTTCGCTTTAAACCAAACTCAATTAACATATCCAAAAGTTTGGGAAATTTTATGCCGGATTTTTCCCATAAATAATAAGCCAAGGACCCGGGAGGAGAGTTAACTTCATTAACCCAGAACCTTTCTTGTTTTGGATCCACAAAAAAATCCACCCGCGCCACCCCGCATCCATCAAGAGCTTTAAATATTTTCAAAGTAGTTTCCTGAATTTCTTTAGTCAGCCTCTGGCTGATAGGAGCAGGGATCACTCTAGACATAGATTTCATGCTGCCCTTTTGATATTTATCCTCAAAACTTAAAAAGGCTGCTGATGCAATGGGTTGTTCACAAACAGATACCTTTACATCTTCATAACCCAAGGCAGAACAATTGACTTCAATACAATTTTCAAACGCTTCCTCTATTAAAATTTTCTCGGAATATGTCCCTGCAACTTCTACATAAAATTCCAGATCATCGGGATTATCCACTTTATTAATGCCTATGCTGGAGCCAACTGTAGCCGGTTTAACTATGACCGGAAATTTTAAATCTTTAGAATCTATTTTTTGCCCGCGCTTTATGGCCACATATTTACCAATTGGCAAGTCCAGAGCCTGAAAAACTAATTTTGATAAAACTTTATCCATAGAAACAGCAGATCCCAACACCCCAAAACCAACATACGGAATTTGCATTATTTCCAGCAAGCCCTGAAAAGATCCATCCTCTCCAAATGACCCGTGAAATAAAGGGAAGGCCACATCAAGTGAGACAAATTTTGGCCAAAATCCTAAAGTCTGTAAACCGCCTTTAACAAAAGTTACTTTAGAAGCTTGCAAAATCAAAGAATCTATATCTTTATATTTTTTTAACTCCAAAAATTTGTTTGATGTATAAAAATCTCCGGATTTACTAACATAAACAGGTATAACTTCATATTTATTTTTGTCCAGATTTTCATATGCCTGCAAGGCGGTAATAACCGACACCTCATGTTCAACACTTCTTCCTCCAAAAAACAACCCAACCTTTAATTTTTTCTGCATGGGTAGATTATAACCGATTTAACTTCAAAAGCGTAATTTCCCTAGGTGCCTGCGTAATCCACCCCCCAGGTGATGTCCCACCAGCTTAAATTTATTATCTTTAGCTTGACACCTTATATTATCTTTAGCTTGACACCTTAGAGGTGTCCGCACAAACTATACCCATACATAGTTTGTGGTATAATCCAGCCATGGAACAATTAAGAAAATCAGAAAGGCCTGTTATAGTTTTGAGAAATAGTAGTCATGGAATTGTTCTTCATAAAACAGAACCAATCACACCCTATTCATATTTCGATCGAATCGTTCGTGGTGGCTCTTCTGCAGTATTGCAACCGAATGGACAAATAGATATGCATGGAACACCCAGCGAAGAGGGTACTTTTCAACTAGCAGGATACTGGCTTGAATGTGAAGGAGTTGATATCACACTTTTAGAGCCTTCAAAAAGACCACAAAGTTTAAGATGGGGTTTTTTGAGAAGTGCCTATTCGGGTTGGCAGGGCATGGAAGTATTACTTCATGCTATAGATTCGGATCGAGAATTATTAGCTGCCGAACACATTATAATATTTGGAAATGCTTTAATTGCATGTGATTGGGGTTTACATACACGAGTTTATCCTCTTAAAAAGATAAGCTATATTGCACGCCCATTCCGGGTAAGGCAAATACCTGTTGGTAATCCTTCTCCAGTTCCAGTTTCACCCTAGTTTTTTAAGCTCCAATTTGCTATAATTATATGTGGGCATTAAGCCCTGTTTTATTTGAATTCCCAATGAATATAGGAAAAATTGAACCAACACCCATAGTTGATGAGATGAAACGCTCTTACTTGGACTATGCCATGTCTGTTATAGTTTCCCGGGCGCTACCTGATGTCCGCGACGGCCTAAAACCTGTCCAGCGGCGCATTATTTTTGCCATGCATGAGCAAGGCTTGCATCATACCTCCAGATACCAAAAATCCGCCGCAGTTGTTGGTGAAGTAATGAAAAATCTTCATCCTCATGGAGATGCTCCAATTTATGAAGCCATGGTACGGATGGCCCAGAATTTTTCCATGAGATATATGCTGGTAGACGGACAGGGAAATTTTGGATCTATAGACGGGGACTCTCCGGCTGCCATGCGTTACACAGAAGCCCGTTTGTCTGCCATTTCCGAAGAACTGCTTCGCGACATCCAAAAAGAAACAGTTAACTTTATTGATAACTATTCCAGCACCACCAAAGAACCTGTTTTATTACCTTCTGTTATTCCCAATTTGTTGTTAAATGGAGCTTCCGGCATTGCTGTTGGCATGGCCACCCAAATCCCGCCCCATAATTTGGGGGAAGTCTGCAACGGCTTAATTCATTTAATAGAACATCCTGCTGCCACTGTTGAAGACCTTATCCAGTTTATTAAAGGCCCTGATTTTCCAACCGGCGCTTCTATTTATGACCAATCGGAAATCCTGGCAGCCTATGCTACCGGCAAAGGAAGGATAGTTATGCGGGCCAAGGCTGAAATTGATGAGATGCCAGCAGGCAAGATGCAGATTATTGTGTCAGAACTGCCATACCAGGTTAATAAAGCTGTTTTGATTACCCGCATTGCCGACATGGTCAAAGATAAAAAACTGGAAGGTATTGCTGATTTGCGGGACGAATCTGATAGAAAACAAATGGTACGGATTGTTTTTGACTTAAAAAGAGATGCCAAACCCCAATCTATTTTAAACAATCTTTACAAACATACTGCCATGCAATCTGTTTTTAATGTTAATCTGGTGGCCCTGTCTGACGGAGTACCGCATCTTTTAACTCTCAAGCGGGTTTTGGAAGAGTTTATTACTCACAGGCAAGTGATTGTACGCAAACGGTCTGAATTTGAACTTAGAGAAGCCAGAGCTCGAGAACATATTTTGGAAGGATTAAAAATTGCCGTAGATAATATTGACGCGGTTATTGAAACCATTAAAAAAAGTAAGGATGCCGATACGGCAAAAGTTAATTTAATGGCTAAATTCAAGCTAACAGAAATTCAGGCAGTGGCTATTTTGGACATGCAGCTGCGCCGTTTAGCAGCTTTGGAGCGGCAAAAAATAGAAGACGAACTAAAAATGGTCAGGGAAACCATTGCATATCTCGAAGATTTATTAGCCCATCCGGAAAAAATTTTAAAAGTTATTAAAGATGAGCTTACAAAAATTAAAGAACGGTACGGGGATGACAGACGCACCCGGATTTATAAACAAAAAATAGGGGAATTTAATGAGGAAGATTTGGTAGCAAATGAAGTAACAATTGCTACAATCACAGAAGGAGGTTATGTCAAACGGCAATCTCCTATGTCTTTCCGGACTCAACAACGAGGCGGCAAAGGAGTAATGGGCATTTCTACCAAGGAAACCGATGCCGTATCACATATTTTTTACACCCAAACCCATGACAATATTTTGTTCTTTACAGATAAAGGCAGGGTATTCCAGATTAAAGTTTGGGAAATCCCGGAAACCCAACGGGCTGCCAAAGGCCAGGCCATTGTCAACTTGATAAATGTTGAACAAGGGGAAAAGGTTACTGCTAATTTAACCACCCGTCAAAAAGGCGAGAGCGCCAAATATTTCTTCATGTGTACCCAAAAAGGCACTGTTAAGAAAACCAGCCTAGAAGAATATGCCAATATCCGCAAAAACGGATTGGTAGCTATCAAACTTGATCCGAAAGATGAACTGGGTTGGGTTTGCCCGACTTCCGGCAAAGACGATTTAATTATTGTTTCAAGGCAGGGAAAATCCATCCGTTTTTCGGAAACGCAGGTAAAACCTACCCATAGGGATACCTCCGGTGTACGGGGAATCAGGCTTTCCAAAGATGATGAGGTTGTATCAATAAATATAGTTGAAAACGAAGATGATGCGCTCCTCGTTATTATGGAAAACGGTCTGGGTAAAAAAACTCTATTTTCCTCCTGGAGCAAACAGGGCAGGGGCGGACAAGGTGTAAAAGCTGCCCAGGTAACAGCTAAAACCGGCCGTATTGTCACCACCCAGGTTGTTAACAAAAATACCGATACTTTGGTTTTAACCTCAACCAAAGGCCAGCTTATTAAAATGGACCTGAAGCAAGTGCCGACTTTGCAAAGGCAAACCCAAGGGGTTATTTTAATGAGAGTCCGGGTGGGGGAAAAGGTTGTTGCGGCAACCGTGGTTGCCAGTAAAGAAAGAGTAGCTGGTGATTAAATTTAACAAGGAAAAAATTATTACCAAAATTGCCACCATTTATTTTATGATTGGCGTTATTTTTGCCGCTTTTTTTGCCATTTATTACAAATGGCATCCTCTTTCTTTTCTTTCTCCCAATTTTTTTTCAGTAGTCTTCACTTGGCCATTCCAGGCAATCGGCTTTGTAAGTGATTTATTAACCTACGGCCTCTCCGGCAAACCAATATAACCCTATCCCATAATATTGACAATTAGACTACTTTGTGATAAAATAAATTAATGACCACAGAAGCAAGGGTGGGGGAAATTCATAATTCTATTCCTTTGGAGAAATGTGTAAAGGAACTTGATCCTGAATATTTGCGGGATACAACATGGAGAGTTTTACAACTTATCTATTCAGGGAGAGGAAGTCATCTGGTTGGCCAGCGTGATATTTCAATTCTCAAACTCTTAGAAGCAGAACAAACTCTGGCAAGATCAACATTGGCACAACCATTAAGTCATTCATCTAAAGAGGTAGCAGACGCTATTTTATTAGACAGAATGCAACAATGCTCTCCTTCAATGAAAGGAATACTGGCTTCCGTGTGGTTTGCCAGACAATTTACTCAAAGGGGTATACTCGCACCTAATATCTCCGAAGAAGTATTTCAAAATCCACAGTTACTTACTTCCTAAAAATTTTTGGACAAAGTCATTTAGGTAGTTGGATAAACGGACAATGCGTTTCCACCCGAAAGGTGGAATAGTCTCGCTACCTCTCCAACATCAGATGTTTAATCTGTTCTAATTTCTTGCCATAATCCACTTGATCCAAGATAAACTCCTTGTATTTTTCCGAGGATGAAAACTGACCAAGTACAGGATCTGTCCAAACTAAAGACTTTCCCGTTTTCAGAAAGTCCGGCAAAGAAGACCAAGGATAGGTTAGCAATTGACTATCCAAAACAACATATGATACCACCGGATTTAGGTGAATATAACGGGAAAGATGTATCAGTTGCTCGTTCGACTCAATTCTGACTGCTTTATAGACGCCTCCAAATACAGGACCCGGTCTATTATTTTTGATATTGAAATATTTAGTATAGCTATTGGTAAACTTGCTAATAAAAGTCGAAATACCACCATCCAATTCCTGTCTCAAGAGGAAATGAAAATGATTCGGCATCAAAACAAAACTGACGATTTTCACTAATACCTCATTACTTTTCTCAAGATAGGACAGAATTTTATTTCTTTCGTCAACAGACAACTCTTTAAATCTTGAAAGCTTAATAGGGGGCTGTTTAAAGCGATAATAAGATAAAGTCAGCATGGCCTGTTCATAATCTTTTCTTGACAAGAAGGTCGGTTGTCTGGCAACGCCACGATTGAACACATGGTAAAACTCACCGGTAGCAATAGGAAAGCGCCTATCGGCCATTCATTTATTATGTATGGAAATACCGTAATTGTCAAAAGGTGGCGAGCGTGTTCCACCCGAAAGGTGGAACGGTTACTTGCTTCCTAAAAATTTTTGGACAAAGTCGTTTAGGTAGTTGGATAATCTGGAAATTAATAGGGCAGACAGTAAAAATTCCATAAACGGATGTGTAACCGGATAATCAAAAAAGACATTAAAAACAGAAACCCTAAATGAAAAAGTTAGGATTATGGCTGTAGCCAGGGAAATTAAAGGCAGGTATAATTTCAAAGCTTTTACGCTTCCACAAAGATACTCAACAATTGCCTCATTAAGAGTGGTAAATGTAAAAACCATCAAAAAGGGAAATAAATTAACCGCCAACTTTAGTTACCTTTCCGAACAGTCCCAGCAGACTCCAGGTATGATCTTCCCTTACCTTGCTTCTTTCTTTATTTTCTTCTCTTAATTTATTTATTTGCCCGTCTTTGGCGCTAATATGCTGCTGCAAGTGGATAAGAGAGTTGTTTAAGCAGGCAAGCGAGGCCTGAAGATTTTCAATTTGACTGTTTTTAAAGTCAATTTCGGAAACAGTATTTGGGCGGGCATTAAAAATAATTCCACCAAGATTTGTAGCCATTTAAATCTACGCTATACTAACAAAGAATTGCTTTTCTTGTCAATCAACTTCTATCCAAACGGGGAAAGAGTGATAATTAAAAACTGGGCTAAGAGCACAATAACAACCGAAGCAAACAACTTTTTATTGGATAAAATACCGTGATGTTTTCTTATTACAAAAGGCAATATCATCTGTAATGCCACCATCACAGTAAAAGTGGTATTGCGGGACATTTCCAACCCAAATGTATTAAAAGTAAGATAAAAAGTTGCAAGACAGGCAGCTGCTATTGCAACTCCTCCAATAATAATAAACCGTAAAGAGTCCTTGCCCAGCAATAGACGTTTCCGGGGTGGAGTTGCCATCAAATGAGGGGTAGAACCGTCAAATCCCAAAGCCAAAGCCGGTGGCCCGTCTGTGACAAAATTAATCCACAAAATTTGAGTGGGCAGAAGAGGGGAGGGCCATCCTAAAAAAGCTCCCAGTGCAATCAACAACACTTCTGCTAAATTTCCGGCTAATAAAAACTTGACCACTTTTAAAATATTGCTATAAATCAACCTTCCTTGTTCCACAGCCGAAACCAGTGTAGCAAAATTATCATCCAGCAAAATAATATCCGAGGCTTCCTTGGCCACATCAGTGCCGATTTTACCCATGGAAACACCCACCTCTGCCTGTTTTAAAGCCAGTGCATCATTAACCCCGTCTCCTGTTACAGCCACCACTTCTTTTAACTTTTGATAAACCTTAACTATTTGCAACTTTTGTAAAGGAGTAATTCTGGCAAAAATTCTTACTTTATTAATTCTTTGCAAAAACTCTTCTTCACTTAACTGGCTTAACTGGCTGCCAATCATAATTTCATCACCAGCAGATAATAGTCCTATTTCTTCGCCAATAGCTTTGGCAGTCAATTCATTATCTCCTGTTACCATGACCACTTTAATACCGGCCTGTTTGGTTAATTTTACGGCTTGTTTTACCTCCATCCGCACTTCATCGGCAATTCCAATAAGTCCCAAAAACTGATTATTTTTGGTAAAGGCCAAAACCCGCAAGCCCTTTTTAGCCATTTTTTTATATTCCTCATCCCATTTTGGCTGTGAAACTAAAACTTCCGGCGCCCCTTTGGTAAAAGTGGATTTTTGATAACCTTCCTGCCATACCACTGTCATTTTTCTTGTTTCCAAAGAAAAAGGAATTTCCTCCACTAATTTTCCCTTTGCTCTCATTAAATCAATATCTAACCCCTCTTCTTTAGCCCAAAGAAGCAAGGCTCCTTCTGTAGTATCACCCAAAATATCAAATCCACCTTCTTTTAACACCAAATTGGCGCTATTGCAGTAAACAGCGCATTTTAATAAATCCTGCATTCTGCCATCATTTACTTTTACTTCCTTAACTCTCATCTCGTTTTTAGTCAATGTGCCTGTTTTATCAGTCAAAATCACAGTAACCGAGCCCAAAGACTCAACAGCAATCATCTTTCTTATCAAAGCTTTTTTTTGATACATTCTTCTCATGCCCACGGCTAAAACTATGGTTATAATCGCCGGCAATCCTTCAGGCACTGCTGCCACCATCAAAGCAATACTGGTTAAAAGCATTTCGAAAATCTCAAATCCCTGCATAAGCCTTAAAATAAAAATTATTGCCGCAACACACAAAGCTCCAATTCCAACCCAAAAACTTAAACCTGCCAAAGCCCGCTCTAGTGGAGTTTGTTCATCTTCCATAGCAGTCAATGTCTGGGCAATTGCCCCAAATTTAGTCGCAATTCCTATCTCCGTAACTTTTATTTTGGCTCTGCCGGCTGAAACAGTGGTTCCCAAAAATACCTGGTTTTCGTTTTCCTTGTTTGTTTTCATAACAGGTAAAGATTCACCTGTTAAAATTGATTCGTTAACTTGCAGCAAATATGCTTCCAGAATTTTACCATCAGCAGGAATCTTATCTCCTGCCTCCACCAAAACAATATCACCCTGCACAATTTCGCTGGAGGGGATTTTTACTTGCTTACCATTTCTGATAACTCTGGCATATTCAACCTCGAGTTTGCGCAGCGCCTCCAGCTCTTTGGAAGCTTTATATTCTTGCCAAAACCCCAAAATGGTGTTTAAAACCAAAATAGCCCCGATTAAACCGGCGTCTAATTTATCCCCAACAACCAAAGATAAAAAAGTGGCGCCAACCAACAAATAAAACAAAGGATTTTTAATCTGCCTCAGCAAGATTTTTAAAGCAGAAGAGTTATTCTTTTGAGGCAATTGGTTTAATCCGTATTTCATGATAATAAGTTAATCGGTGTAACTATCAGTAATATTCCAGCAGTATTTAGCAAATAAGTTAAAATTATAATCTGGTAATACTTTAAATTAGATGCCCCCAACATCATAAGCCCTAACTCATCAGGCAGGGGAGAAGCAATAATAATAGCGCCAATAAGAGGGGTAATAAATTCAAGTTTCCATTTGATAAGAAAATTGTTGATTTTTTTAAGCTGCAATTCACGGGTTATTAAACTTACATCTTTTGATAATTTTTCTTTGAAAAACTTAATTATTACCAAATCTCCTACAACTGCCCCCATTCCTGCCAAAAGCGCCAAAATAATTGGATTATTATTCTCTGCCAAAACAACAATCATAGCCATTGAAATAGGAGAAGTTAAAAAAGAGGTATAAAACATGCCTGCTAAAAATTCTGCTATAAACTTTAGGGGTAAAACCGTGATTATCAAATCATGCAAAAGCCCACTTTTTATAAGATACCAGGCAATACTTAAGCTGAAAATAAAAATTGCGGTTTTAAAAATCAGTTTTTTAATTTTCCGGTCCATTATTACAGTTTAACAGAATGTTTAAAGTAGCGTAATGTATGAGGGGTAGCTTTGATGGAAAAACCAAGCTTTTTAACATATTTTTCCACTATCCGCTGGATGGAGCGGGGAGTAAGCCTCATGGCTTCGCCTTCATTGGCAGGGTCTTGTTTGCCCTGAAAACGGATAAACAAGGGTCTGAAACTGTCTTTGCGGGCAAGTAAATATTCTTCAATCCATACTGAACTAATAGCATGGATATTAAAAGCAACCAATTCGCTAACCTTTACTCCTGTAGAATATAAAGTTTCCAGAATAGCCCTATCTCTTAAACCCTGTTTTTTTGTAGTATCAGGAGCTTCCAAAAGCTGCTGCAGTTGCTTTTCATCCAAAACCTTTGTAGGGGATGCTTCCTGTTTGCCCAGCTCCACCTTTTCAAAAGATAAACTGTCAATGCGCTGACTCTTAAGATAACGAAGAAAGCTGCGCAGGGCAATCAGAAAATAATTTTGGGTAACTTTTTTTAAGTTTTTTTTGGCCAGATGCTGCTTGTATTTTCTAACTAATTGAGGATTAATATCTTTGGGTTGAGTGTCACCGACAAATTCTAAAAATCTTTTTAAATAATGATCATAATTACGGATAGTTAGTTGCGAGCCATTGCATTCCACTTCCAGATATTCCAGAAAATCAGCAATAAGGGCAGACGCTGTCATAAAAGAGCCAGGCCGAGAATTCCCAGGATTACTAAAATGCCTCCCACTATAGCCACGGCAGCTGTGAATTCCTTCGTACCTGTTTCACCTCCAACCGCATCATCAATAGTTGGGGGAATAGTTTTGGGTTGAGCTGAAGGAGTGGAAACTGTTGTAGTGCCCCTGGGAGCCGGTGTCGCAATGGTGCCGGTTCCCGGAGAAGGCGAAGCTGAAACACCACAAGTTCCTGTGCCAATTGTATAACTGCCATCAACCACTGAATTTAGCACATCTGACACTGTGCCCCGCTGCACCACATTGGAATCAGTGGTTTTAGTTTTGTCATTAGGATCAAAATCAAACTTGATTTGAGTTATCCCGGCAGGAGCAGTATCTTTAACTGTCATATTCAAAGTAGCCAGGGTGCCTTTGCCTGAAAAAGCCTGTGTAACAGAAGCCAACCCGGAAATAGTGATTTTACCCGAGGCTTCATCAACATTGTTGCCCGGATAATCAGGATAAACTTTACTTTGGGTATTAATGGAATTAATTGTAAAACGGCTGGCATCATAAATTAAAATAGCATCTGTACCGTCCGTATCAGCTCCGGTAGTATCCAAAACAACATTCAGGATTAAAGGACAACTTTTATTAAAAGTGCCGGAGGCAGGAGAGAAGGATAAGGTAGCGGCCATAACCGGCATAGAAGATAGAAGATAGAAGATAGAAGATAGAAAAAATATAGACTTTTTCATTGTACTGTCAAAGTCAAGTTGGATACATTTTCCAGAATGTCATTGCCGGACAGCGCTTCCACCACATTGGAATCATCTGTTTTACCCGGAGAAAAGCCGATTATCAGATTAGCATCACCGCGAGCTTTAGCCTTAAAATTAATCGTGGCAAAATTTCCCTGGCCTTGAAACAGACGCCCCTGCAAACCGCTGATGCCGGAAATTTGAATCTGGCCTATTTTTGCATCTATTTTCATTTGAGGATATTCCGGATAAATTGCGCCTTTTACAATAGCTCCTTGTGATGCCTCCAACACTTTCGGATCAAAATTAAGCACCAGATCAACCCCGTCAGTCTCGCGGCTACCTGTATCCACCTGCACCAAAACAGGCACAACTTCACCTATCTTATATTGGCTCTTGGAAGAGGATAACATTAACGCCACCTCACGGGGCAATATGGATTCGGGAGGAAGGGAAACCGGAGAGCGAAGAGTTACTATGGCATAAATTACCTCCAGCACAATTATTACTCCCAAAATAATAAAGATGATTTTTGGGGTGAGTAAATTTTTAAAAGAAAACTTTAATCCTGTTTTGTTTTGGTTATCCATATTTTTAGTATATCATGTCCCCGGACTCGGGCTGGCTGAAGAAGTAGCTACCGGGCTGGATGAAGGAGAAGCCGCAGGCCCACCGGGAGCAGGTTCTTCATCATCGTTTTTGCCAAAATCCTGCCTCATACAGGCCCAGTCTATGGAATTAACCCTGCCGTCTAAATTAAAATCACCTGACCTGCCCGCACTTGACTGTCCACTAATCCATTGCCTGTTTAATTCAGATTTATCAAAGTTATTAATTTTGCCGTCCCCGCCGTCAACAGGGAAAATATCACCAACCGGCAAGGTAAAGTTGGGGATGTTGGTGGTGCCGGAAGAAGCAGTAAATTCAGCCACTTTTCGCAAGCTTTTGGGAGCTTTCAAAGAAATTTTGTATTTTTTGCCCTCTTCCAGCTTTTGGGTTAAGTTTTGGATCGCTCCGTTTCTGTCAATCCTCACAGTTTCTTTAACCTTTTTGCCTCCTTCAAAGCCTCCTGCCAGAATCATTTCCACCGCATCCGTATCGTGTTGCGCAGGAGCACGGCAGAAAACTTTAGCTCCCAGTGATACGGAAGAAGACCCTGCGCAAAGACCATCGGCTATTTGCCCATCACCATTGGTTAAGCTAATAGGGAAACTCTGTCCCACCGGAGCATTGGGAAAAGTAAGCTTCGCCGAAGTATTGCTCCATTCCCTAACTTGCAGATTAGTCTCATTACTTTTACCCGTGCCCCTTGAACCTAAATTAGTACCCCGGATGTCAAAAATCACATTACTCCCTTCAAAATTTAATGAACAACCCGTAATGGCAGGTTCAGACCCCAAAAGTTTGATTGGGGCGTTGTGACGGGATATTTTACCGGTGGAATCCTGAAATTCTACCCAGATTTGTTTTTGACCGGCTGGCATATCCGCAGGAAAAATAATGTTTTGGATTTTACTTTCCTCTGTGTAGTCTTGCCACGGCAGCGCATCTGTAAAAGCGCTCCTGTCAAAAGCCCACCTAAACTGATCTGTGGATACCTGACCGGGAATAGATGTAATGGTAAATGCGCCTTTCAAATTATTTTGATTTGGATCGATCTGCAGTAAGGGATTATCAGCAGAACCGGCAATTATTTTATCAACCGGAAATGTCACATCTGCTGTTGCGCCTGCATCTGTCGGGGCAATAGCCTTAAAATGCAGGGTGCCAAGCGTTACATCTCCAGCCGCTACATTGGCAGGATCACCAATAGCGAAGTATTGGAAAAAACCATTTGTATTGCTGGGAACAAGACGGAAAGCGGTGAAGCCTGTATTTGACCGGGAGTTAAAAGCTGGTTCCAGCAAATTCAACTTAGTCTTATCAAAATTTACTTCAAAAGACAAACCCAACACGCTATTTCTACTGGCATTAAATTTAATATCCACATCCAACATATCGTTGACCCGGATAGTTCTGCTACTTGGCACAAGTAACAAACTTACAGAATCCACTGCTAAAACCGTCTTTTGAGGCACAACCAAAAAGAAGATTATTGCAAAACACATTAAAATAACAAACCAGATTTTATTTATCATTTTTTTCTTTATGGACACCGGTGCGGTGTATCAATTGTATAAATATTCCACCAGGTTGTGTAATCCCTCATGTCAACATCCCTGGCCAGGTTATTATCAAAAAGGATCGCTGCCGTATCTTTGGGTATCAGCCGTTGGATCATTCTCCAAATTAAGACCGGATCACCGGAAGGGTTAAGACATCCATTCCTGTCAACATCACCCCTAACCGAACCGGGGGGCAAGGACGGAGGGGGAGTAGCACCTCCAATTGTAACCGTGGCAGGTCTTAAACTCAAAGGCACTTCATCTCTGTATCCCGAAGCAACAATATGCGTATTATTATCATCAAATCTGACAGTTGATGTCCCTGGGCTAGTAACCTGCACGAATAATTTCCCCAAAGTAATGATTTGGTCGCTAGGTAAACTCCCATCGTTCCGCAGGTTAACAGCTGCATAGCGAAGATCACCGTTGATAACTGCATTTTGCAATTCTGTGTTTAATTTGCCGGCTGTATCAGGGACAAATCTATTGATCTGGATATTAGGATCAGCGGTTATAAAAAGATCCACTCCTGTAATTTTAGCAGCCCCGCTACGGTTTGTTCCCTTGTTGAAAATAACATCAAAAGAGATCTCCTGATTTATTTGCGCATCGCGGCTGGGGGGGACAAAAGACACAGTAGCAGAAGGGGTAATAGCTTTACTGCTTAATTGAGTCATTTGCCTAACCAGATATACTCCCAAAATAATACCCGGCAACAGAAGAAAAACTCCCACAACAGATAAGATTGGTTTAGCGAAAAAAATATTTTTAAATTTCTTAATCATTTAATTTTAGTTCCCTATAGAACCATGCCAACGCAAATTTCTCCATTTATTAAAATCCAATAAATCAATACTTCTGTCATTATTACAATCAGCTTTTGTCTGGTCTGCAGGACTTCCGCCTCCCAAAAAAATATCTTTCCAGAAATTTATTATGTCCCCGTCGTCATACTCGTTGTTTCCGTTAAAATCACATTCCTTGGAAGCAGGGGCAGAAGGGGAGGGGGAAGGAGAAGAAGATGGAGAGGAAGAGGGAGAAGGGAACGCACCTGCGAGTTGAGCCAACTCCCTCGCTCGACCAAGATCCCCGGCCAAAATGGCCCGCCGATACCATGCCAGCAGCCGTTGACGAAGCGTCCACCCCGGGGGGTTCGGATTTGGACCTGCAAGATCCGGATACTTGGCGCCGAACTGGGCGGCCAAGGCATCTGTAAGTCCAGAGAGGTTATTGGGCCAATTTTCCAGGGGTAGCCGGAATCCCATCTCCTGCATCCTGGCAAAGTAAACAGGATCATTAACAAAACGATCCCCGGGCCATTCCCGACTGCCTTCCGGCCCGCCCATCTGGCTAATCATCCACTCCTTAACCTCAGGCGTCATAGCCACGATCTGGTCATTAGAAGTAACAGGCTTGTTGTCATCACTGTGGGCCACATCAAGGATAATCTGCGCCACCTGCTTGTATCGGTCTTCCCAGACATAGCGCCACAAGGCACTGAAGATACTCGTTGGGCTACCCACGCCACCCTCGGAATCCATCTGGTTGGCAATGTCGCCCATGCCTTGAGCCCGAAGGCGGTCCTTGATGGTCCGCGCCTGTTGTGGCGTGAGCCAGCCACCAAAACCAGGGCCAATGAAGATCCATGTTGGCCCGTGCAGGGCGTTCCAGCCGCGCCCGAACGACCTGTGCATCTGCACCCAGTCATCCGCCGTAACAATGGGGACCACTGACTGGAAAATAGTGCCATGTGTCTGCTGGGCAGAAACTTCTTTCACCAAACTTTTTGGCAAAAAGCTAATTATTTCTTTGATAGGATTGCTGACAGAGCGCAAAATATGAGGGCCGGTTGATCCAACTCCCACTCCCGGCGGACCCAGCGGAGAAGTGAATGTTACTGTTACTGGCTTTGTCCTGTCTTTTACCACCCAAGCATTATTTCTTAGCTCCGCATTATCTCCGGAAAATGTAATAGAAGCCTCTGTAGCGCTTGATTTTAAGGTTTGCTGCTGACGGGCCAAATTTAAACCCAAAGGTATAGCCACAGCTAAAATAGCCAAAACCAAAAGACTGATTATATTCTTTTTATTCACTACTCTTATAGTGAACCAAATCAGGGGAATTTGTCAACCCCCATTGGCTTTAGACAAAGGATGATATTTTTTGTGTGCTTCCTCTGCAAATCTATCTGAAACATTAACATATCTTGTGGTAGTATTTAAAGACTCGTGACCAAGTAGAATTTGGATAGCGGCAGGTGAAGCCCCTTCTTCAGCCAAATATGTAGCAAAACCATGACGCAGAGAATGGGCACTGGTTGGAGGATTAATCTTGAGTTTTTCTCTGTATCTTTTAATTCTTTGCTGTAGATAATTAGTAGAGATGCGTCTTTGAACTTTGGTAATATTCCTGCCTTTTGTAGGAACAAATAATGCTTGTAAAGAAGTCGTCAATAAGATCTAAGTTGACGGATGTTTTTAAGTCTTTCTGGATAATCATATTATTGCTTGTGGAAACTTAAAATCAGCTTCTTGTACAGAGAATTCTACTACATGCTTTGAATCTAAAACCAGTAAGAAATCTACGCCTTTCATTGTTGAAAGATTATGCAATAATTTAGAAAGCGAAATCGTCCCTACTTCAATAAATAAGTTTCTTGTGCTCTTTTGATAAATACCTAGATCAGCTCATCCCATATTTAAATTTGGTTCTATTACAACTTCATAGTCCAATGACTTAAAATAAGTTGCAATAACCTTCATCATTGTAAAATGCCATTGTTTACCATGAGGTTTACCTATTGTTAAAGATCTCTTACTTCCGAAAAGATTCACTGATGATTTAATATCCTTTGCTTTGATTCTTCCTGTTAGTATTAAAAGGGCCAATCGTCTATAGATACAATTTCTGCAGGCCTTTTCAGCATCATTATAGTGAAATTCGAGAATTGTATCATTCAACCAATTTATCTCTTTGTTAATAGCATTTTCCACCAAATCCCAAGGCAATGATTTTGATTTAGGTGTAGTCATAAACTAGATTTTACTTCCGTGTAGTTTTCTATGAATTTCTCTTAAGTGTGGTCTTGTTACATGGGTATATACTTGAGTTGTAGCTATGTTTCTGTGACCTAGAAATTCCTGAACTACTCTTAAATCTACGCCTTTCATTAATAAATCTGTGGCAAAACTATGACGCAAGGTATGACAAGTTGTATTTAATGGCAAGCCTGCTGAAAGAGCGTGATATTTAACAATTCGCTCAATGCTTCTTATCGTAAGTCTAGTCAATGGTGATCTACCCCCATAATTTACAAATAGAGCCTTTTCATTATCTTTTCTGGTTCTTAAATATTGTTTGAGCCAATTAACACATCTTTCTGAGAAAAATACAGTCCTGGGATGACCACCTTTCCCAATGATGCCAATTTCTAAATCAGTTATGTCTGGATTGATCGTAATTTGTTCCCAGTTAAGCGCCACAAGCTCAGCAACCCGAAGGCCGGTAGAGAAGAATACTTCTAAAATAGTTCTATCTCGCAGTCCTGCAGGCTCTGAAGTATCGGGAGCTTGTAAAAGCCTTTCAACCTGCTCAATGGTAAGAAAGTTTACTGTTTTTTCTTCCTTATTTTTTGGAATTTTTACTTTATCCGGGGGAAGAGAGTGGATATCCTTTTCTACAAAAAAACTTAAAAAAGACCGTAAAGCCACTAAATAGTGATTCTGTGTTGAGCGTTTTAGTCTATCCTTACTTTTCTGTTTATATTTACGGGAGAGGAATAGTCTATATTCCCAGATATGATCTTTGGTAAGATCCTGAGGTTTAAGTTCGTCCAGATTGTTGACGGTTAAAAATTCAAAGAATCTTTTTAAAAACTTTGAATAATTCTCCTGGCTTTTGGAGGAGAGACCTTTTTCCAGTTCCAACCAGTCTAAATAATCAAAAAGGTATTCTTTGAGTGTAGTGCTTTGATTTCTCATTCCTTTTGCAGTTAATGTATCTTAACCGACATTGAATTTATCTTAAATCAAGCCTCCTTTAACTGTCAAGTACTTACAAGTACTTAATAATTCACTAATGCTGTTTAGGCTGACCCCCTACAATGCCCCTAAAACGGCTTTTCAGGGGAGATAAGCTACACTACATCATCCAGAGATTAGCTTGTTGCAGAAACCCAAACTTAATAAAGTAAAAAGTTAAAAGTAAAAAAAAGAAAATATAAATTTTTAATCGGCGACTGCTATTTTTGAGAACAAAAAACCTGTTTAAATTTTGCCTTATATTTGTTAATTATTTTTTTTCTTTTTCCCGGAATAAGATTTGAGGTCTCCCCTTGGAAATTTTGTACTCAATATATTGTGCGACGACGGGTAGAAGGGAATTTTGGGTTAATTAGAGAAAAAGAGAGTGATGTTATATCTTCAGTCCTACAGGCACTCGCAGTCCTTTGCAAATTCATACATTATTTATAGTTATAGCGCTTGGAGAACAAGTCTCTACTCTACACATATTCGGGTATTATTTACCCAGAAGATTAGCACTTATCCACAAGGTATGATAAATCAAGACTAGAGCATGACCTATAATTATTTAATTATATTGCCAAATACATCAAACAACATCATCTCTTTTTTCACGGAATCTTAACATATTTTTCACGCCACTTCGCTCACTGCAGGCGCCCCCCTACCCTGTCCAGGAAGTTAGAAAAAAACTTACTAAAAATACCATTCCTCCAATCCCCAGATATTCCCAAACCATTCTTCTATCCAGCCTGCCCCGCAAAACTTGAGTGGTTATCCCCACCAAAACATACATGGCCGAAGCAAGGGCTAAAGACCAGATAGTGGTAGCCATTGGCCAAAAGGAAAAAGCCAGAGCCAACTCCCCCAAAATCAAAGCTAAAATCAGGCTTTGTACAACTATAGAAAGCACTACCCTATCCTCCATCTCAATTGACCAGAGAACCTGCAAAATTAAAGGAAAGCTTACTGCAAAAACCAGCAGTCCGTTCCATAAAAACAGCAGCTTGAAAGCATATATAACATTAAAAACAAAAAAGCCGGACAAAAGCGTAAAAAGAAAAGTGGCTGTTGAAGCAGCGCGGTATAAAGGAATAGTACGGATGGCTGCCACATTAAAGACATTTTGGGAAAGAAGCAAAAGATAAAAAAACAAACCAAAAAAGAAAGCTGCAGGCAACCTAGTTAACCATCTAACCGGCAGCAAAAAGTAAAAGCTGGCAACTGCTACAGTAAAAAAAATAGGCAAAATCAAAAGGATTACAGTTTTAGTTAAATTTAATCCTTCCCGGAGAGCCCACAAAGACAAAATTCCTGCCAAAATCCCGAGGCTCGCAATAAACCTGAATCTTAAATTAAAATCCACCAGTTGGGTGGACAATAATCCAAAAGTAACAAGTATCGAAGCTAAAATAATTTTTTGGCGTTTATTTAAATCCATCATAGTCATCAGCTTTCAGCTATTTACTCGCTAACTTTAGCACATGGCAAATGGCAATGGCCAAAGCATCGGTAGCATCATCCAAATGCCCACCTTTCCAATTTGCTTTTAGTTTGTTTCTTCTTCTAGTAGCAGTACCTAAAAACTTTCTCACCCCGTCGTGGACCTGATCCTTATCTGCCCTGCCAGAACCTGCCACCATTAACTTTACCTGTAACCCTGTGTAATCCTGAAACGGAACTTTATGCTGGGCTGCTGTCAGCATGATTACTCCCCTGGCCTGGCCTACCATAATGGCTGTTCTGGTATTGGCCCCGAAAAAAAGCATTTCGCAGACCATCTGATCCGGCTGGTATTTTTCTACAACAGAAGTTAGTTCACTATGTATCATATGAAGGCGGTCCTGCATTAATTTCTCTTTTGGAGTGCTGATATTCCCATAAGCCACAAGCTCAATATCGTACTTAAATTCCCTACCCAGAATATCATCGGGTATTTTTATAACTCCATAACCAGTTGTAGCTGTCCCGGGATCAATCCCCAAAATTATCATAGATTTTTTGAATATCTGGATTATCCTCCAGTTTCTCGATAAATTCTATCACCTTTTTGATAGTTTCCGGGTCATCAATTTTTTGTAAAATACTGGGCTTCATGATTATTTCAGCTGATTCTACTTCAAATCCTGCTTGAGTAATTTTTGTACTCATAGTATTTAATTCCGGGCTCTCCACATATACTAAATAGTGTTGTATTTCTTCTTCAACATCATCTACGCCCAAATCGATCAACGCCAACATATCCTCTTCCTGACTCTTTGACTCTTTGACTCTTTGACTCTTTATTTTTATTTCACCTTTTTTTTCAAACATATACGCCGTACTTCCCGATCCTCCTAAACTCCCACCGGATCTTTCAAATAAATTTTTAACTTCCTGCAAAGTTCTTAATTTATTATCAGTAATCCCCTCCAAATAAAATGCCACTGTACCCGGCCCAAAACCTTCATAAACTACCTCTTCTAATGCTTCTTTTCCAATACCCATTCCCCTGTCTATAGCCCTTTGGATATTATCTTTAGGCATATTTAAAGCTTTTGCTTCTTCTAAAACTGTGCGAAGTCTGGGATTAGTTCCCGGATCTCCGGAACCTCCGGCTTTAACCACAATGGTAATCACATTAGCCAGTTTGGTAAAAGCCTGACCTCGTTTTATATCAGCAGTCCCCTTCTGCCTCTTGATAGTTGACCACTTGGAATGCCCGCTCATGCAAGATATTCTAACACAGAATTATTCTTTAACGCATTTACCCCCGGCGTCGGGGTAGAAACCATCAAGTTTACAGGTGTATCCGCTGGGGCACTCAATATTGGCAATCCCCCCGCAAAATTTTGCTTCGGCAGGAGGACACATGTCGGCTGTCACTGTTATAAGGCACGTTATAGGTTTGGCATCCAAACACGCAGGCCTCGGCCGGCAAGTTGGTGAGGGAGTAATTTCTATAAATTTAAAGGTGGAAAGGAATTGATCAAATGTCTCGGTAGCAAAGCTTAATTCCTCTGGTGAATATGTTGTGGTAGAAAAACTAACAAGGTATTCTTTTCCGTTTTGTACAACGCTAAAGTCTTGGCTTAATTGGGTAGTGATTCTATTTGGGGAAACTTCTTGATAAGTTTGCTTATTCTCCTTTCCTTCCACATTCTGGCCTAAAATAGTTTTAGTAACAGAAGTTGGTGATGTTAATATTCCTGGATTTTTTGGATCAATATAGATTTTAAAGTGAGTTAATTTAGAGCTACTTATAAATCCAACCTGATTTACATCTTGATAATCCTGATCAGTTTTTGCATCTTCTCCTGGACCTCTGACTATTGAAAAATCTTGAGGATATTTCACGGAAAAGTGATGCTTTGTATTTGTATATATTTTCCAGTTGGAGGTTTTTCGAAACTGAAGAGACTCCTGTACTTGTTTGTTTCCTTGGGAAACATTCTTTTCCAATAGTTCAGTTGGCCACAATTCTATAAAGTCTTCCCGCGTGCTAATCCCCGGGCTAAAATGAGTACCTGCAGATTGTAGTTTAAAATCAACTTTTTTAATTCCTGAACCCTCTGTCAAGGCAAATGTTACCAGCCCTGAATAATTGTAAGGTCCTGCAGAACCCATCCTATCTGTAAGCCAACCTTCATCGCCTCCAAAATATACCTCTGCAGTATCACCGCTAACAACAATTTCTTTAATATACATCTCTTTATTCTTATCTGTATACTCCGGATAAAATTGGGAAAAAACCATTAATATCTCTTTTGCATTTTTCGCTTCGCGGGCACTTATATACTCTAATTCCTCCCACCCGTCTTTTGCGAGAACTTTATACTCTCCAATTCTGATTGTTTCATTTGTTTTAACAACATCATTGGGCTGACCAAGAAAAAAACCTGATTGAGATTGAAAAATAAGAAATGTACCTGCCAAAACTATCCCTGCCAAAAGAGCAATAATCAAAATCCATTTTAGAGGAAATCTCTTTGGAGGGGGCGGTTGCGTGGGAGGAACAGAAGGAGCTGGAGCTGGAGTTGGAGTAACAGGAACCGGACTGACCGGAACTTGGGGCTGTAGCAAATTTTCTTCCATAACATTACTATGAACTGGTTTCAAAACTATA
>DOWS01000025.1:510-5613 GCA_003519445.1 Candidatus Daviesbacteria bacterium | reverse complement strand
GAGTTTTGAAACGGGTTCTATATCACTTGACAAGTTATCTGCAAACTGTGGATAACAATTGGGTCATTATCGTATCAAAAAGAGATATAATTTGAATTGAAGGAAAAGCTATGAAAACCTTTTGGGTTTACGAGCCGTTATGAACATTACAAGACAGCCAAGCGAATGTCTTAACCTTGTTTACTATTGATTCGATGTCAGCAGCGGAAGTTTTTGTGCTCATGCGCCAAGGGAGCGCGTTTTATGTTATATGCACTTTAGTGGACAGGTCATTTCTTGACAGAAAGAGTTATCCATTCCTGGGCAATAGTCTTTAGGTATGGTACATTTTTCTTGTTTACACTTCTTTTCTAAACCGCAGTCACTATCAATAAAGCATTCATCTTTTCTACACTCTCCGCCAGATGTAAACTCCCAACCTCTTGGGATACATGAACTCGGAAAATACTTACATTGTCCGGTTTTTGTGTTTTTTGCCCAAAAAAAGGCTTGAAGACAAACCCGTGATAAATCTTCAAAATAGATATAACCTATCGCCCCAAATATAAATATCGCTCCTATAAAAGCAATTAAAAAAATTCGCACAGTTTTATTTTACTATATTGGCAGGGAAAGGGGGGACAACGACCTATTCCTTAACAACGCATTTACCCCCGGCGTCGGGGTAGGAGCCACCCAGTTTACAGGTATATCCTGTCGGACATTCAATATTGGCAATCCCCCCGCAAAATTTCGCTTCAGTGTTTGTTTGATCTGTAAACTTAAAAGTAGAAAGAATTTGATCCAATAATTTTATATTACTCGATGGATCTTCATAAAACATAAAATGGATGATTTTATCGTTTATAGGGAAATATATTTCTTGGTGGTAGATACCTGCAAGATATAGTCCTTCTGAATCTTCAGAGATGGTTCCGCTTACTTTGACAGCATTAACACCGTCAACCATTATGTTTTCACTTTTTAGATACTTTTCTTGCAATGGATAACCCGCTTTTTGAAATTCGTTTTTATCCCAAATTGCAGTAGATATAAGCGCAAATGGGCCCTCCATTACTTTTTCGATGTCAATATCGTTTTCCGTTAAAAAGATTTGGTCGGGAAATTTCGGCGATATCTTCAGATATACAGTTGGTGGATATGAGAATTGAAATTTATATTTCTCATCCATATATGTTTTCCAGTTGGCAGTTTCATCTAAAATAGGAGTTGCAGAAACATTAGGTTGGATGGGAGCTTGTGGGTTTGATTGCGAAGATTGTTTACCAGATTGGGATTTAAAAATAAGAAATGTACCTGCCAAAACTATCCCTGCCAAAAGAGCAATAATCAAAATCCATTTTAGGGGTAATCTTTTCGTAGGAATTGGTGGTTGCACAGGAGGAACAGAAACTACCGGAACTTGGGGCTGTGGCAAATTCTCTTCCATAACCTTACTTTACCATATACGCGAACCAGCTGTCGTATTAAAATCAGATAGCTTTACCTTTCCTCCAAAAGATTGTTCTTGGTTTAGAAATATGTTATAGTCCAACCATGAATGCGAGTCCCGAAGGCATAAGGCCTGATTTAATTACAGCTTATAAAATATCATTAGGCCGTTTTAGCCCTCCTTCTCGTGTAATAATTCCGAATGGATCACAATTAGAAAACTGGAGGATACATCATCGCGTTAGGATCGACCTCCCAATGAGTTTTGCAACAACCGAAGCAGTGAAGGAATATGCATCATTTTCCGCCACCCGCTAAATCCCGCAAGAGAAATACCAATCGATGCCGAACTAACGCCTCTTTATGCTCCCATGGACTAATTTAACCCGAAAGAAATTGACAAGCATCTATTATCTATCTATACTTTTAAGTTCAGATGGATGATTCTACTTCTTCTAATATTCACCACCAGGCAATTTCCGCAGCACTCGAGGCCCGCTGGGATGACGCCTTAAAACTTAATAAGAAAATTATCAAATTTGACCCGCAAAATGTAGACGGGTTGGCCCGTTTGGGTCGGGCTTACATGGAAATGGGAAGATTTAATTTGGCTAAAAAATTTTATAACGAAGCTCTAAAATATGATCCTTACAACCCGATAGCCTCGAAAAACTTAAAGATTATTAAATCATTTAAATCAAATAGTCAACCTAAAATTGGTAATGGCCACAGCAAACTGTCTTCTTCGCTATTCCTGCAGGAGCCAGGCAAAAGTAAAATTGTTAATCTTTTAAAAGTGGCAGCGCCGCAAAAATTGCTTCAGGCATATTGCGGTATGCAGGTTGGTGTAACAGTCAAAAATAGAAAAATCACCATTGTTGACAAAGAAGGCTCATATTTGGGAGTCTTGCCAGATGATGTCTGCCATCATTTAATGAGACTGCTTAAAGGAGGTAATAAATATGAGTTTTTTATCAAGTCTGTACGGGTCAATAATTTATCCCTGCTGATTAGGGAAACTTTCCGCAGCAAAAGATTTAAAAATCAACCTTCATTTCTGGAAGGTTCCAGCTCTCCCCATCTGGAAATGATTACCAGTATAGATGATGAAGAAGATGAAAACAGTGACGAAGAGGGAGAACAGGAAGCTTAAACAAGAGCCAAAAGCTCTAAAACCGCTTTGCTTCCTAAAATAGGGTTATATTTATTTTGAATAAAACTTCTCTTTTGGTAAAAACCAATCACCTGCTCTTTGGTAAAAGGCTTAGGCACTTTTGTTAAGCCATTTGCTGCCCCATTTTTTATCTCCGGCGAGGCTGATGAAGTAACTAATCTAATTTGCCCCTGGAAAAACTTGTTTTCACCCGGGGAGTTTTCAGCTTTTAATACCAACTGCCACCAAAGTTGTTCGTTTCCGGAAAGCCGCGGCAGACTTTTAAAAAAACTGCCTATTGATTCAATCTTTTCCTGCTTTCTCACTCCAATCTCCCATGCTTGCAAGGCAACCTGATCAATCCCTGTGTAATCTTCCAATTCCAGGAAATTCAAAACTTCGAAGTTGCGCAATATCTCCTGCGGACCATAAATTACCAAAGCGCTCTCCCCTCCTTTAATCAATCTTTCAAGACTGATTAATAACCCGTCTTTCAAAATCAGCTCGTGAATAGAATCCAAAATAACTTTGTTTAAAAATTGGCTGTTGCGGATTAAAAATAAACTGTATTGATGTTTTTTCTCTATAGGGCTTTCCTCAAAATCAGCCATTGAGCGGAGAGCCAGCAAAAAAGAGATAAAAACAATCACTGCAAAAAGGATAATCCAAAAAATCATTCAATTTCCTAACCTGAAAAAGAAATCCTCACCCAAAATAACATTTATTTGGGCACGGGAAGAAATCCCTTCAAGCTGTGGCTCAATTTTATCACAACAGCTAAAAATTTGCGTCAACCTTTTTAGGGTTTGAGACTGTTCTCCCCAGATCCGGGTTTTATCCTGCCTTAAAGAAGTATTGGAAATTTGGATAACATTACCTCCTAAATTAGTAATAATCCGGGCGGCTTTTTGGGCAATCAAGGGCCGATCGGTTGCATTAAAAACCGCTACTGTTTTATGCTCTTTCAAAACATTATCATCTACCAATGCTTGGGAAATGGAATCAATCCTAACCGGATCACCAATTAAAACTTCTGTCTGGTCCGGGAGACTGCTTTTATCAAGCGCCAGAGTCTCCGGATTTATGGAATTAACCTTATCAAATCTCACTTGAAAAAGGCTTAAATTTAAATTAATAAGCTCCAAAGGGCTTAAGTCGCTCTTTGTATTATTAAGCGCCAAAAAAATATTCGCGGGGTTTTGCCTGATCCAATAGATAAAATCCTCCGCCTCTTTTTCCGCAAAATCCCCTTTCAGCTGAATAAAACCTTGCACTGGTACTCCAAAAAAAGAAGTAATTGTTCTTTCAAGCATCTCTGCTCCACCTGCGCCAGACTGGCCTAAATCATAAACCGATCTAATTTGCCATTTACCAAAACCTCCCTGCACATCAAGGTAAGTTTGATTGGGAATCTTAATAATAGTTATTTTTTTCGAAACAGGATTAAAACCAACCAGAGAAACAGAAACCCCTTTGAAGACAACATTAATATTGTAGCTGCCATCCCAACGGAAATTTTTCTTTTCCACGGCAAGCTGCCAGGGAGAAGTTAAAGTTTTTGTTAAATTCGAGAGGCCCCCTGCTAAAAAAAGAAGTCCCAAAAAGACAACAGTCAAAAGAGCCAATTTAATTTTCTTTTTCTGTTTACGGCTCGACTGGACTAACTTCCATTTGGGCATACTTCCATTGTAACTTTAAGTATTGACCTGACGCAATAGTATGGGATAAACTGAAATAAAGGAGGTGATATTTAAAATGAATCCAGACGATCCAAATCAAAATCCGTCTGCTCCGGCTGATCCTATGGGAGGAGGCGCAATGCCTTCGCAACCTGTTGATCAACCTGCAGCAGAGCCACAACAACCGTCACAACCGGCAGCAGCCTGCGTTAAATGCGGAGGAAGTGCTCAAGAGGGCGTATGCGCTCCTTGCGGTCAAGGTGAACAAAGTTGTACCTGTATGCCTAGTGACAACACTCCTTCGGGAGACATGGGACAAGCAGCCCCTGCAATGTAAAGGATATTAAATGGAGGTCAGGTGGAAGAATTATATTCCATCCACCTGGCTTTCATTCCCAGGCCAGGGTTTTGCGCTCTAACCGGTCCAGCTCAATTCTGGCTCTATCTTTAAAAAAAGCGCTATCCCCCAAATGTTCCTTGATAATCCCCAGTAAAAAATCCCCTGCCAGAATATCGGGGATAATTACATAATCTGCTCCTGCTTTATAAAGCTGTTTTGCTTCCCGGGCAGTTTCCGCCCGAACAATCACGGGAATGTTAATACCACGGTAATGCAGTTCCTCCAGCAGCAGTTTGTTGTCCGCCATTGTGGGCGAGGTGGAAATGACCATTTTGGCCCGCTCCAAACTCAAACTGTCAAACACTTCCGGATCGCCGATATCCCCGTATAACACGCTAATTTTTTCTTTAAGCAAAGCATCAACCAGATGGGGATTAAAATCCAGGACCACCACCGGTACTTTCTCCCTTTGTAAAAATTTAACAATCTCTCCTCCCACT
>DOWS01000025.1:0-403 GCA_003519445.1 Candidatus Daviesbacteria bacterium | reverse complement strand
CTCCCACTACCACCACATGAGCGGTAAAAATACCGTCTCCCCCCAGTTCCATTTGATGACGGAAGTTTTTCCTTTCAAAAAAGCCTATAGCCGCTTTAAGATATTTATACAATTTATTGGATTTGGCCACCATCAAGGAAGAGATGATGGTGGAAAGAATTAAAGACAGGGCAATGGCTGTTAAAGAAGCTGACGAGACAATACCCATATTTACCCCCACCACTAAAATAATCAAAGAAAATTCGGAGATGTTGGACAGATTAATGGCGGTTTGAAACATGGTGTGCTTTCTAAAGCCAAAACTGCCCAAAACCAGCATAAAAATAATGGGTTTTGCGACTACGGCATAGAGGGTAAAAGCCGCAATAAGCGGCAGGGCTTTGGAAAAATCGGCAAAATTCAC
>DOWS01000037.1:1251-2855 GCA_003519445.1 Candidatus Daviesbacteria bacterium | reverse complement strand
TTGTGCCTTGCCATGAAAAATTATCAAAAGGGTTTTACCCTTATAGAACTATTATTATATATAGCTATTGCTTCAATAATTGTTTTTACTACTGCATCTCTTTTGCGGTTTACCCTTGAATCAAGGGTTAAAAATCAGACTATTGCTGAGGTTGAACAGGAAGGTATTCAGGTAATGCAGCTTATTACCCAAACTATCAGAAATGCTACTGCTATTAGTTCTCCAACTATAGGAGCAAGTGGTGCCTCTTTGTCTGTTGATACCACAGTTTTTGATTTGTCCGGCGGTGCTATCCGCATTAAAGAAGGGGCAGGCGCAGCTGTAAATTTAACATCTTCAAAAATAACAGTTTCAAGCTTAAATTTTCAAAATTTGTCCAGAGTAAGTACACCAAATATAGCGAGAGTTAGTTTCACTGTAACTTACACGAATTCTTCCGGCAGGAATGAGTATGATTTTACAAAATCTTTTTACGGATCGGCAGGATTAAGAAAATGAGTAATCAAAGAGGATATATTACACTTTTAAGCACTTTATTTTTGGTAGCCATAGCTGGAGTAGTGGCAGGATCTTTAATACTTTTAGGTCTGGGATTTTCTAAAACTTCTTTTTCTTTGGACCAGTCAAATCAAGCCAAAGCCTTGGCAAATGCCTGCGCAGAGGAAGCTTTGGAAAAGATACAGGAAAGTACCCCATTTTCCGGCTCTGCCACCCTAAATTTAGGCAATGGTAGTTGTAGCTATACTGTTACTAAACTCTCCGGACAAAATAGAACAATCGTCTCTTCTGGTACTGTAAGTACAATAATCAGAAAGATTAGTATTTCCATAGATAAAATAACTCCCAATATAAATATTACATCTTGGCAGGAAGTGGCAGATTTCTAGTATATTGACATATATACCTATACCTGTTATTATATGCTTATGCAAATGCAAAAAACGATGGTTTATTTACCTAAAGAATTAAAAGAGAAAATTCTAATAATAGCCAATTCTCAAGGCTCCAGCCAAGCAGGTGTTATTAGAGGGGCATTAGAAGAAGGACTAGGGACTGCTAGGTTTCACGGTAGTGCTTCTGCTCAGGGATTGATTAAAATTGGCAGATTGGCAGAAAGACTACAAGCGAAAGGACCAAAAGATTTAAGTGAAAACCTAGATCATTATACTTGGGATGAATGATCCTCTGATAGTAATTGTTGATAGTGATGGAATAGTTGCTCAAAGTAACCTTGATGATGCTAACCACGATTTAGCCGTCCAAATATCTGAAAAGCTGGTTGAAGTTGGAGCTAAAGTAATCTACCCATCATGTATTGTTTTTGAATCTACAACTACCATGGCTAGAAAATTTAATGATCCTCAAATGGCAGCAGGGACTTTGTCTATCTTTACTGACCCATCAATGATAATTGAGCCTATAGACCAATCTATTGTGATGGGTGCGGCTAAGTATTATGATCCCAATACCACTAAAAAAAACACTACTTTTGACGCTGCTGTGGCGGCTGTGGCCGATAAATATAAAGCCGACTACATCTTTGGATTTGATGGTTTTTATGAGAAGAAAGGCTTTAAATTAGCCAAAGACTTACTTACCAGCAG
>DOWS01000037.1:0-1056 GCA_003519445.1 Candidatus Daviesbacteria bacterium | reverse complement strand
AGCTCCCTCCCCCCCAAGATGTTTTTGGGCAAGCTCCAAATTACCAAACTCCCGTTTTGAATTTTCATCTGTCAGGTTAAGGCAAACCTGAAAGCATAAAAATTTACCCTCTTTCTTAACTACAAAATCAACTTCATAGCCGTTTTCATTTTTGCCAAAAAAGACATTTTCGCGTCCATAAATTCTCACAAGTTCATTGTAAACCAGATTTTCCAATCTTTTTTCGTTAGCTTCCTCGCGGCCACTGATAAATAAATTATCTACCAAATAGTATTTGGCGGTTCTGGCAAAAACCCGGCTTAGTTTATAATCAAATTTTGTCAGTTTTTCTATGGCGTAGGCGCTACCCCAGTAGCGGAGGTAGTTTTTAATAGTAGTTACAGAAACTTTAATGCCTTGCTCTTCCAAACGGCCAACAATTTTTCTAAGAGACAGGGGAGAAGTTACATTACCACGGACAAATTCAAAAGTTTCTTTTAAAACATTAACATTATCTACTTGATAGCGCTTAATAATGTCATCAAGTATTATTTTTCGGACAAGACCTTCATGATAATTGCGGGCCAGTAATTCCGGGAGTTTGAATTGTTCATAAATACCGCCACGAAGAAGATAAAAAGCGAAAGCTTTGTCAATTTTTTGTTTTTGGGAATAATAATCTTTGAAATTAATTTTTAAAAAATCCAAATACTCTTTAAAACTAAAGGGTTTAATTTCAAGGGAAAGGCTTCGCCCTGATAAAGAAGAACTAAGCTCACCGGATAATAGTTTGCTGTTTGACCCGCTGATAAAAATATTATATTTTCCCTGTTCATAAAGCGAACGAACCAATTTTTCCCAGTTTTGCACAAGCTGAACTTCATCCCAAAATATAAAAATGGGTTTGTTTATGTCAGATACTTCCCGTTGATAAAGTTCCCAAATTTGGCGAAGTTCGCGGACGGTCTTTACCTCTTTCAATAGATCATTTTCAAAATTTAAATAAAAAATATTAGTATAAGGGACGCCTTTTTTAATGAGAGATTGGGAAAGCATTTTAAGCAAGAACGATTTGCC
>DOWS01000038.1 GCA_003519445.1 Candidatus Daviesbacteria bacterium | reverse complement strand
CTGTTTCTTTGAGGATTTGTTTTGTTGTTTGTTCTAGACCGCTATAACAATGATAAATGCCAAAATGATTTTTGGTCATCTCTATTGTTTCATCCCAAGCCTCGCGGCAGTGGACTATTAAAGGCAAATTTAATTTTTTAGCCAGATCAATTTGAGCTTGAAACAATTGGCGTTGCGATTTTTTTGTCTTTTCATCAACCTCTTTGTAATCCAAACCGCATTCTCCAATAGCAACTATTTTTGACGGATCACTTTGATATATTTCTTCCAGTTTTCCTATGTCCTCATGTATCCATACATCAGATTCATGGGGATGGATACCAATAGCGGTTGGGAAACCTTGTTCTAATGCTTTTTGTGAAGTTTCAACATCAACACCTACATTTATTATAGTACTAACTCCGGCATCCAAAGCCCTCTGAATTATTTGATTAAAATCATCTTTGAACGAATCCCAATAAAGATGGGCATGGGTATCAGTTAAATTCATATTCTTGGAAAAAGTGGTGGAGCTGATTGTATTTTTCCGGAAAATTGTTTGAGGATTTTTTGGGATGTTTCCGGTAAAAACGGACTTAAAGTTAAAGCAATGGAGCGGATTTTAACAGAACTTTCCGACAAAAATTCCTCCAGTTTATTTGCTTCCAATTTCCATGGTTCTACCTGATTAATTTTTTTATCCAGCGCGGCAATATCCTGCCAAACAGCATCTAGAGCCTCATTAAATTTAAATTCTTTAAGCTTTTCCTCAACCAGCGGATCAAATATTTCTGTGGTTTTTGTCACTTCAAAGCCTGAATTCTCCGCCAGTTTTGCTACCCTAGCCACCAGATTTCCCAACCCATTGGCTAAATCACCATTATAAACTTCTTTGAATCTCTCGAAGGTAAAATCCCCGTCACTATCTATGGGGTTTTGTGAAAGCATAAAATATCTTAAGGGTTCCAGTCCAAATTCTTTCACCACATCTTGTGGAGATATCACATTGCCCACACTTTTACTGATTTTTTCTCCTTTTAAATTAACAAAGCCATGAATGAGAATTTGTTTTGGCAGAGGCAATCCGGCAGAAAGCAGCATGGCCGGCCAATAAACAGTATGGAACCTGTTAATATCTTTGCCAATAATATGCAAATCAGCAGGCCACCATTTTTGATATTTTATATCGTCCCAACCAAAACCAATTCCTGTCATATAAATATTTAAAGCGTCAAACCAAACATAAATTTTTTGATCAGGATCTCCGGGAACCGGCACACCAATTCCTTTAGCCCGCTCATTTGATCTGGAAATGCTAAAATCCTCCAAACCTGATTTAATAAAGGACAAGGCCTCCTGTCTTTTGTTATCCGGAGTAATTTTTAATTCGTTATTTTCTATGAGTTGAACTAATTTGTCCTGATATTTTGAAAGTTTAAAAAAATAATTTTCTTCTTTGATAAGTTCTGGTTTGGTTTGATGAGTGGGACACAAACCATTAATTAACTCCTCATTAGTTTTGAAAGATTCGCAACCAATACAATATAATCCTGCGTATTCTTTTTTGTAAATATCGCCATTTTCTTGGCATAACTTCCAAAATTTTTGTACACCTGGCCAATGCTTTTTTTGATCAGATCCGCGCTGAAAGATATCCAAATGAACCCCTAAAAATTCGTAAGTTTCGGCCCAGATTTTGGAATTTATATCCAAAAATTGTTGTATCGGCAAACCCTCTTTTTCCGATGCCTGGACATTTTTCAAAGCATTTTCATCAGCTCCGGATAAAAGCAGGGTGTCATAACTTTTAAGCTGATAATATCTCCTGACTGTGTCAGCCTGAAAATATTCCAGTGAATGGCCAACATGCGGCAGGCCGTTAACATATGGTATGGCAGTAGTCAGGTAAAATTTTTTCATTGTTTTTTTCTGTGCAGAGAAGTCAGTTTAGATATTCCTGAAACAGAAGTCAAATTATATTTAGTTTTGCTTTTTCGAAAATAACTAAACAAAAGCCCCACGGCAGTAATGGTTAATACGGCGGAAACAATATTTAAAGCATTAAGGGCTTTGAGCAAAAGCAGAAAAATTACTCCCAGCGCAATAAAAAATGAAGTAGTGAATGCTAATGCCAAAAATAAAGGCACAAAAAATGCCAAAATTTGAAAACCCGAAGCCTGTGTTAAACTTGTAGGATATTCCACATAAAAAATCACAAAAGTAAAAATTCCCCAAAAAATTAAAGCAGGAATGATTTTTAAAATAATTTTGGGCATGTTCAATTAGTTAATTTAACCGGTTCAATTTCAATGATTTGTTCCTGATAGCTTAATTTGACATCAAAATGATCAAAAAATCCGCTCTGACCTAAAATCCCATGACCAAAATCGCTTATTTCTGCAAAAATTACTCTTGCGGTGTATGTAATCCGATCAATTCTTATATCTATTTCTCCCCAAAAACCCTCAATTTCTTCTTTGCCGGCTCCAATAAATGTCAATTTATTTTCCTTAGAAAATTTTATTCCCAGTTCTTTAGCAATTTCCAGACTAAAGATACAGTGATCAGCTCCGGAATCAATTAGCCCATGATAAAGAATAAAGCGAGTGTCTGACTTGATGGTTATAGGGATAATCGGTCTTCTAATTTGAGGGGTGATTTCTTTGTAGGGAAATATCATGCAAGGTGAGTGAACGGTCCTATTATCGGAAGAACTTTTTTGGGTATTTGAGTTACCAGGGGCATATCAAATCCCTTTTCTCTAGCCTTTTTAAGTACCATATGAAGAGTTTTTGCGTAAGCTACGACTTTGGGTTTAGTTTCATAATCAATCATAGCAACCCAGTTGCCTTTGTAGTATTTATTGCTATAAATTTTGGTCATATTAATTGCCGGCATAGTAAACTAATTTTACCCCATTTTTCCTCTCTTGACAACCAGAGAGAGAGAGTTAAAATGTAAATATGGATCCAGATACTAAAATTTCAACTGGAAAAGAGCAAGAACTGATCATGTGGGATCGGTTTCCGAAAAATACACAAGCTGCATTTAAAGGTGTCTTGGAAGATTTATCAATAACTACATTTGATCGTGATCCTGTTCAGACTGAAATACATACTAGAAAAGTGAGAGATGCGATAAGATTTGTTTCTGAGAACCACAGGGAGTATCCTTCTTTGAATAATAGACAAGTGGCTAATGAATGTATAAGATTAGCCAGCGAGACTCAAGATGCGGGATTGGCTGAAGAGTTATATTATTTAGGGGACATAGCGAGAGCTTTGATTAGACCGGGTAAAGTTAATAGATAGTTTAGTCTCCAATCACCTCAAAAGTAGAACCAATGGAAGTTTTGGAAACTTCAATGCGGACGGGAAATTCTTCTTTGAGTTCTTCTAAGTGGGTAATAATTAAAATTTTTTCAAAATCATTTTTAATTAAATCCAACACTTCTACTATTCTAGTTCTGCCCTGTGCGTCTTGGGTGCCAAAGCCTTCATCTATGACCAAAAACTGCAGTCTTGCCCCGGCTCTTCTGGTTAACAACTTGGAAATAGCCAAGCGGATAGCAAAATTCACCCTAAAAGTTTCTCCTCCGGAATATAAATCATAAGGCCTCTGCCCCATTTCATCAGAGATAATAATATCCAAAGTTTCAATAATATTATCTGTGGTTTTGCCCTCTCTTTGAGTTAAAAAAGCTACTTTCATCCGGCCATCTGTTAATTTATCCAGCAGTTTATTAGCCTCATCCTCAATTTCGGGAATGGCAGTTTCAATAATCATGGCCTGAATGCCTTTTTTGCCAAAAGCTAAAGAGAGTTCCTCAAAATTTTGTTTTTCTTTTTCGAGAATTACTCTTTCATTTGTTTTCTGTTTTTGTAATTTTTCCATTTGTTCGGCTCTGGAAATTAACTGTGTGGCTTGCCCCATTAAACCTTGGGCCTTTTTTTCTTCTGTTCTTAACTCTTCCAGCTGTTTTTGCTTTTCAGATAAATCTCCTTCTGTTTTGGGGAGTTTTTCCAAATCTTCCTGTAATTTTTCCACCTGAAGTTTTTTATTTTTGAAAAGCAACAGTAATTCTTCTCTGGTTTTTTTCTCTGTTTCCAAAGAGGCTCTATTTTGCAAACTTTGCTCTTTTTGTTTTTGTAAATTTTCCAATTCTTTCAAAGAATTTTCCAAGGCTGTTAATTTTTCCGGATCAATTTTTAAAAGGGATAAATTATTTTCCAGTTTTTTTATTTCTTGTTCTTCTTTTTCTGTTTTTATTTCCTGTATTTTTTTGCTTAATTCTAAATTCTTAATTCTTAATTCACTGCTCACTTTATGTTTTTGGTCTTTGCCTATTTCCTGTCCGCAAGTTGGGCATTTGGCTCCGGGCAAAGCCAGTTTTTTTAATTCTTCCTGTAATTTATCAAGTTCATTTTGTAAAGATTTTTTCTGCTCCAATTTAACATTTAACCCGCCCTGCATTTTAGACAGCTCATTTTGTAAAATCAGTTTTTCCTGTTGTTTTTTTCTTAAATCTTCCAGTTCTGTTTTTTCTTTTTGCAATTTTTCTATTTTGTTTTCTATTTCTTCAAAATTTTTAATTTGCAGTTCTAAATTCTGAATTCTACTTGCCCGTTCTTTTCCCTGAGATAAAATTTGATCTAATTCTTTTTGCTGTTCATCCAGATTTTGCTGGAACTCTTTTTGTTTTTGTAAATTTTTTAAATCCTCCTCCAAAAGTTTAATGCTGTTTTCAATCACTTTAACTTTTTCTGTTTGTTCATGTAAAATTTTCTCCCGTTCCTCTTTCTGTGATAATTCTGCCTCAATTTCCAAAAGCTGGTATTCCAAAAGTTTTAAGCTATTTTGGGCTTCTTTTACTTTTTCCCGGGCTTTTTCTTCTAATAAATCATAATGGGACAAACCCAAAATATCAGCCAGAATTCTTTTCCTGTCACTTGGCCCTTTGGTGGTAAACTCATCAGCATGGCCTTGCCTTAAAAAGCTGGAGTTGGTAAAAGTTTCAAAAGATAAATGTAAGCTGTCTATAATTTTTTGCTGGGTGGCTTTGATAGTACCCTCGGTTAAATTATTATTTTTTGACCAAAATTCCAAATTAGTGCTGCCCCCGTGAGATAAATTTCTTTGCCGCTTAACAATAAAAATATGGCTATCCAGCTCGAAAGAAAATTCCACGAACATTTCTTTGGCTCCAAGATGAATAAGATCATCTCCGGAGTCCCCTGCTCGAGACCAGCCCCATAAACACCAAGTAATGGCATCAAGCAAAGAGGATTTGCCCGCCCCGTTGGGCCCGGAAATAGCCCCCAGTTTAAACTTCCTAAAATCCAACTCCGGCACTTTATCCCCGTAGCTCGTAAAATTTGCAAGTTTTAATGAAACAGGAATCATCTGCTGGAAGTATAATCAACTAATAAGGATTTGACAAATAGTATCAGGTTATGGTTTACTAAACCTGTTTATGGGCTTATCCGTAGAATTTAAGGATGTTACTCCTAGAAATTTTAAACTGGCTGGGGATCATAGTTTTTCAGTTTCTGTAGCTGGACAAAAGTTAGGATATCTAATCCTAACACCTAGTGATTTGGTTCTTTCCTGGAATGGCAGAATGGATTTTGCCGTATTAGAGGAACAGGTTTTAGGAGAGCTACCAAGAAGTTTTTGTGCAGGACCTATATCAGCCCAAGGAAACGATGTTAAAATTTTGACTAGAGATGGTGGAATAGATGAATACTTGCTTTCAGATTGCGATGACCCAAAAACTTTAAAGAGACTTTTGGCCGATCCAAATACACATTCCAACATTAATTTTATCAGAGTTAATGGATCAGCATCGGCAAAGTCGCTAGGGGGGATTGATTTTTCTTTTACATCAGACAATGCACCAGTTGAAGAAGAAAATGAACTTGCAGTTAAGTTACCAAGAGGGATCCCTATGAACGGATCATTGATAGATTGGGTCATGCGGCATCATGCATCTCCTCCGCAATTAGGACAACCACCCGATTATGATTTTATTGCTGCAGCTTTATCCAGAAAAGCAAGGCAAGTTTAGCGGAAACCATTTATTCGGTTTCTCCGGCAATGGTAGTTAATTTTCCCAACAGGGATTTTTGGGTGGATTTATTTAATAGGGCAGTTAGTTTTTTATCTACCTGATCTGGTGGTAAATTTGGAGAAACACCAATCACACCAGCTTTCGGATCGTTTTCTATCAAAGGGATAAAATCTTTAACATTGTAAGTTACGATAATTCTTCCTGATTTTTGGGCAAGTTTATAGACTTTAGCATCGGGTAAGCTTGCGATGTTCAAATCCTTAGTGATGTGTTTAACATCATATCTTCTGTTTAAGTTGGGAAAATATGAGCGTACTGGAAAATTTTCATCAAGCAAAAGTTTGTGTCTGTGAAAACGTTTGGTCATTTCTAGACCTGCCTAATTTGTTAGCTAATTCCTCAAGCGCGCCCTCAAATTTTTTCGGCTCAACCCAAGGATACATTTTATGTAGGTCTTTTAAAGTATAACCCTCTTTAAGGCGATATAAAATAACCTCAATAGGTATTCTTGTTCCCACAATGCAGGGAGCTCCGCCCATAATATCTTTTTTTGAAGTAATGTATTTTTTCATATTTTCTATTATACACTAAATCCTAATTTTTTAAAATGATGTTTTGGCGCACATTTTTTTAAAGTCTTTATTCTGTTTCTCCGGCAATGGTAGTTAATTTTCCTACTTTTTGATATAATATTTCCATCATGACTAAAAGAAAGGTAGCTAAGGTATTCCAATATACTGCAGTTTTTGAACCCGAAGAAAAGGGAGGGTATTCTGTGATTATTCCTGCCTTACCCGGATGTATTTCAGAGGGAGACAGTTTTGAAGAAGCATTAAAAAATATTAAAGAAGCAACAGAACTCTATCTGGAAGATTTAAAGGAACAGGAAATCCCCAGAGAAGAAAAACCTATTATTGTTTCTCCCATCCAAGTTTCCCTATGAAATCTGTTAAACCAAGACAAATCATCAAAGTCTTGGAGAACAGAGACTTTCGCTTTATTCGGCAAAAAGGCAGCCACAGACTATACAGGAAAGGAAGCTTAAGAGTGACTGTGCCATATCATAATAAGGATTTAAAGCCGGGAACCCTGCGCAGTATTTTGAAACAGTCAGGTCTTACCGAGGAAGAAATTTAAAATGATGTTTTGACGCGCATTTTTTTAAAGTCTTTATCCAGGGTAAAAATCTCATCCAGTTTAAAATCTTTATATAAAACAAAAGTTAATCCTGAAGATAGATTTCGTCTATATCTTCGGCAAAATTAGTTTTTTTGTTGGTTTTAAGATCAATTGCTCCTACCAGCTGATCAAGATAAGTTAGTTTAGGGGGAGAGACACTTCTTTTGCTAAAAACTTTCACTAATTGGTTGACATATCTGTCAATGATTTCTCTGATAAGCATAGTGTATATTATATCAAAATATTCATCCTAATTATTCAATAAGTCTGAAGCAAATTTTAATAGTTCTTTTTGGTGGGTTTTGTCATATTGTTTGGCCTCAAAGTATTTTTGCAAGGCTTCTATGGGAGTTAAGCGTTCCACTTCTTCCTGGCCGTCAATCCGCCAGCTGGCGGATCTTTCTTTTCTTTCCACATTTCTGGAAATGCCGGCAATGACATGAGAGGAGTCAAGCGCTTTTTTAATTTTTCCCATGTCCAAACTTTCATTTAAATCAGCCGGAATATTAATCACCACTTTGACAATTTTATCTTTGATCTCATGCTTTTTAATTTCATCAAGGACTGTCTTTGTCGGATCCGAATCATTTGCCTTAAGGTCAATAGTGATAGTTAGAAACCCTCTGGCATTTGTTGAAATAAACTGGAAAGATGTTCGGAAAACAGTACTGTCATCCTGAGGCGTAGCCGAAGGATCTCTCAATTTATTTGAGTTTCGCATTCGCGAGAGACTCTTCGTTTCACTCAGAGTGACAAGAACAAAGCCTTTTTCTTCTTTTTCCTCCCCAAAATCTATTCTTTGGGGAGAACCGGAATAAACTACCAGCGGGTCTTTTGATAAAACCTGATGTTTGTGAATATGTCCCAAAGCCACATAATGCAAACGGCGGTCAGTTAAAAGCGATAAGGGAATAGTCACATCATTTTGGATGGCCAAACCTTTTTCCGATCCAAAACTTGCTCCTTCCACTTCGGCATGGGACAAAAAAACAGCAGGGGAGTCAATTTTAATTTTGTCATACAGGTTTTTAAGTTTTTCAGCCACTGTTTTATAGTCATTTTTGTGCAGCCATGGTAAAGTGATAATTTGTAAATCTCCGGATTTGGTAGGAATAGTTAAAAGTTCAGGTTTTCGGGAGACCCAGACATTGTCTATTTCCAAAGCAGAGTAAATATCCAAAGTATTGGCTTTGCCCTCGGCATTGGGGGTGTCGTGATTTCCCACCACTAAAATAACCGGAATTTTTTTGGCAATTTTTTTAATTCGCTCGCCAAAACCCCGTTGTTGGGTGGGGTTGGGGTCGCGGGTTTTATAGGCATCTCCGGCAAAAAGCACTGCATCTACATTTTCCTCAAGCGCTTTATCAACAATAAAATCAAAAGTGGCAAAAAAATCGAGCAGTCTGGTGGAAAGTCCTGTTTGGGGATCCAACTTCCCGTAATTTTCCATGCCAATATGCAGGTCAGAAAAATGTAGTAGTTTCACGATTGGATTATATCATGGTACAATCTCAAATTATGTTTGAAGATCGAGTAAAAAAACTCAAAGAACAAATAGCAAAAGAAAACTTGGATGCGGTTTTGGTCTCTAGCGTTTCCAATATTGAATATTTAACAGGATATTCTAATTTTTCAATTATGGAGAGGGAAGCGTATATTTTTATTGGCAAAAATTTTGGGTATATTATTACTGATGGTAGATATTCGGAGGCAATAAGAACGCAAGTATCTCACTTAAAACTTTTTGAAAGAGGGCACACAAAGAAAACAGCAGATCTTTTCAAGAAGCACAAAAGGGAAATTAAGAATTTAGGGGTTGAGGAAGATGAACTAACTGTTTCAGAACACAAAGAACTAAAAAAGCATTTTAAAAACATAAAGCATTTTGATGCAGGAAGTTTAAGAAGCATTAAAACTCAAGAAGAAATTAATACAATAAAAAAAGCTTGTGAAATTGGAGATTTGGCTTTTAATTTTATTTTGAAAAAGATTCAAAGTGGAATTACGGAAAAAGAAATTGCCCAAGAGTTAGAAAACTTTATTAAAGAAAAAGGGGCAATAATTTCTTTTCCGTCTATTGTAGCTTTTGGAAAAAATTCTTCTGTTCCCCATCATCAGACGGGCGATAAACGATTAACGATTAACGATAAGCTGATTCTTCTGGATTTTGGGGTAAAAATAAATGGATATTGTTCTGATATGACAAGAACCATATTTTTTGGACAGGTAACACTAAAACACAAAAAAATGTGTGACATAGTTTTAGAGGCGCAGAAAAAAGCGATCCAGTTTATCAATTCCGGTAAAAATATAAAAGCTAAAGATGTTGATAAGGTAGCCAGAGAATATATTAAATCAAAAGGTTTTCCTGATATTCCCCACTCATTAGGTCATGGGATTGGTTTGGAGGTTCATGAACACCCGTCACTCTCACCCAAAAGCAAAGATATTTTAAAAGAGGGTATGGTTTTTTCCATAGAGCCGGGAATATATATTCCTGATTTTGGTGGGGTTAGAATAGAGGATTTATTTGTTTTGGAAAAAGGGGTTTTAAGACAAATTACAAATTCTTCAAAGGAATTATTTTCTGTATAGCCAAAAGTCCCCCTCAACTTTATTGAGTCCAAGTAAAGCGTTTGATTCTTGTTTATCTGAAATTAAAATCTTTTTATACGGTTTCCAGTTTTTAAAATGAAAAGTTTGGGTAATTACAACTGCTTCTTTTTTTAACTGCCTTTTTAATTTTGGTTCTAATTTTTCTACACCCTTTGGAAGTAAAAATATAAAAACTAAATCAGCATTTGATAAATTTTGTTTAAATATATCCCCGTGAATAAATTTGGCATTGGGAAGATTTTGACGGTATGCTTTCCATCTGGAGTATAAAATTCTAATCCATGATTGTTCAATGCCAAAGGCATTGGATCCCATTTTAGCAGCTTCGATTACAACCCTCCCGTCACCGGATCCCAGTTCATAAAAAGTTTTGTTTTTTAAAGGAATTAAACTCAAAGCTTTTTTTATTTTTTCTTGTTTTGTGGGAACAAAAGGCGCATCAGATCCGGCAAACCAGCTTAAACCAATAAGACAACCTAAAAGTACACCTCCGGTAATAATGAGCGTTAATTCCATAGATTTGATTGATTATAAACTAACTGTAAGATTTCAGTCAAAATTTAGCTGATTTTAATGTTTTGATACATTGCAAGATATGTTATAATAACATTGAAAAACATGGAAACCTTACATATGTGGGAAGGCCAAGCTTAGCCCTCATGGGATCCAGACAGGAGCAGCCTTAATGATTGAAGCTTTTGCTATCAACGAAACGAGATACACTGACGATCTACTTGGATCGGAACGCTGGCGTTCCCCCGGCCCACCTCTGCGGCGGCTGAGTAAGCAGGTTTGTACGCTTGCGGACTGGCTGATAGCCCACGGTCTCTCCCCAGACAAAGCAGATCATTTAGGTAGGTCTTTGGTTTCTTTTGCTACAGAAGAAGCCCTTCTGGCGCTCGGCTCTCCCATACGTATCGGGCTCTCGGCCGATGCACTAGGCGCGCGACTCCGATTGGTAGCGTCACTCGTCTGGCCTGAGCCTTTCGATCCAAGAGCTGAAGGCGCCCTCGCGCGCCGCCTGAAGTCGAGGTTCAACCAGCTCACGGCATGCGACCCTCGCCAACCCGAGTTGAGATCATCTCTTCATATCGTTTTGTTCCTTGGGCAGGGACAATCTCTTGATGATTACTTTCGTGAACTCGCCAGACACGAGCAAGAGTCTTACTTCGGAATCCTTTGCAAAAAGGCGCGCTTGCCCCGACACCTGACTGTCTCTAGATCGCAGGATTGAGCCTTGGGGCTTGTTACCCAAGGCCGTTCGTGGCTAAGCACCGTGTCGCTTTGTCCGACTGTTGTGCGGCGCTTGACTTGCCAGCCATACCTGCAATCTATTTCTTCAGTAATTTTAATAGATGAATTTTCAGAGGTGTCATTTTATCAATAGCTGTAAATAAAATATAAACAGGCCAGTTTAAAACTAAATCGAATGTTCCAATATATTCAACTAATTGTCCGCCGTATCCTTGTTTAAATTTATGAAATCCATGTTTAAAATCAGCTCCCCACATGTCAAATCTTTTTAATTTTAATTTTTTCCCTAACTTTATAGCTTCCCAAGCCACTAAATTATTTGCCATTACTTCCGGATGAAGTTTAGATGATCCGCCATAAGGATAATACAGAGTATCTTTGAAGTTTAATAACATCCAGGCGGTTAAAGGCTTCCCCTGGTAAAAAGCAATCAGTAATCTGGCCATGTTGGCATTTTTTAATGTTTGCCAAACCTTCCAGTGATAGTTTTCATTATGGCCATGATATCCTTGTCTTAGGGTTGTTTCAAAATAAAGTTTTAAATAAATTTCAAAAGCCTTATCATCAGTTCTCTCCTCAACTTTAACCCCATGTTTTTCTGCAACCCTGATATTGTATCTGGTTTTGGAGTGTATGTTTTTTAATAATTCTTCTTCTGACTTTGTTAAATCAAGAATAAAATTATATTTGGTAAAAAGAGGTTTAGGGGATGGATGAAAATCTGACGACTGACGACTGACGACTGACGACTCGATATCCGGCTCTACTTTTATAAAAGCGCAATTTTGTTCTTGGCCAATTTTTTTCAAGGCCTCTGCCAAATCTTTATCCGGCATTGGCCCTTTTGGTAAATAACCCACATATTGACTTATGAAAGGAATTTTATGAAAAGTTATTTGAAAAGCAGTTTTTAATTTGCCATTTTGATAGATGCCGTATCTTAAAATTTTTATCCCCAATAATTTTCTAAATTCCCCCCACTGCCATGACTGCATAACATGGGTAATTAATTTATTTAATTGGGTCTTGTTGGTAATTGGCCGTAAATCCATGCGACCATTGTATCAGAATATGATGATTTTGGCGTTTTGGCGCAGGATTTGGAATTTCTCATTAAATATTTGAGAAAGTTTTTGTTGTTTTAATAAGTCTTCCGCCTCTTTGACTTGTTGTGCCGAGTCGGTAGCCCGCAGTTGATCTCTATTTATTTCTAAAAATTTATCAACTTCCAATGCGGAAACTGTTGCCTCGTTTGAGTAAAGCTTTTCAATGGAAAGCTGCAGCCGGATCTGATTCTTTATGGAAATTCTATCTTGTCCTTGAGAAGAAAGTATTTCATCCATGGCTTTAGCTCCGCCCACGCTTGTTTCTATTTCCTGAATTTTTTTAGTAATTTCCTCATCAGTTGCTAGGGCATTATTTTTCCTAGCTTCGTCCAGGATGATTTTTTCATTAGTGAGTTGATTTAAAATTTGAGTGCGGAACTGCTCATTTAATTTCATTTGCAGCTCTATATTAGTAATAGGAGATCCGTTAACCATTGCAGCAATGAACCATGCTTTTTTATAAATAGCTAAAAGTAAAATTCCTATTATTAAAATAACTAAATAAAATTTCTTTGAAGAGCGGAAATTTTTGAAAGAGGAGAGTTTATTTAACAAATTATTAACTTTACCAAAGGGAATATAGCTTGCTGTTTGCCCGGTAGTTTTCTTTGCCATTTATGGATAGTAACAGAAACATTTGTGTTTTGGCAAGGACTAATTTATGATGGAATTATGAGAGGTTTTACTGCTGTACCTATTTTGTTGCTATTAGTTTTAGCAACAGGACTGGTTATATATTTTAATTTCTCCAATCATAAGAATACTTTAGTCAAACCGGTTTCCCAAACTGAAAGTTTACCAGTTTATAAAAATGAAAAATTAGGTTTTGTAATGCAGTATCCAAAAGAATTCACAGCAAAAGAGGATACGGAAGAGGAGTTTAACAAAAGAGGAAATGGAGATTTTAGGAAAAACTTTAGCGGTTATGTGGGATATGAACCGGGTAAATTTATTGGGGCTGTGGTAGTTTTAGACAAAAATAATTTTTTTGATACGAATCCATTTACTGTTTGGATTTTTAACAATGATAGCAATTTAACAATAGATGAGTGGCATCATAACTATTGGTATTACCCATTTGTCTGGGGGGATTTTACCTCAACTGGCAAGTTTATTTTAACTCCCAAAGACGAAGCAACTGTTTCCGGACAACAGGGTAAATCAGGAGTAATCGATTATAGGGAAGGCAAACCAAAATTTATCTATGTTCCCAAAAACGGGAAAATGTACTTGTTTAGAATAATTGGGGAGACTGGTGAACAAATTCTTTCTACTTTTAAATTTTTATAGTAGATAGATATCTATAAATCTGGCAGTCCAGCCGGCTGTGCGAGCATCGTCAAAGCCTAAATCTATAATATTGCCTTTAATGGCGCCACCGGTATCTCCGGCCACGGCCATACCATAGCCCGGAATATAAACCTTACTCCGCATAGGAATAACCTTGGGGTCAACCGCAATAACCCCCTTACCCGCCCTCATACCAATGGCTGTCCATTCATTACAACCCAAACAATGTAAATCATAATGAGTGGCATAAACCCGCATTTTTTTCCAATAAGTAATTTGTCCATCAGGAGTATCTAGAGTTTTCCAGACAATTTTGGTTCCCCGTAGAATTTTTTTATCTTGAGGAGGGATAGTTTCAGTGGACACAATTTCCCGTTCGTATTCTTCCCCTTCAAAAAAAGTAATTTTTATAATTTTGACTCTCTTGCCATCTTGTCCTTCATCTAAAATTTTATCTATTCCTGCCTCTTCATCTGGGTCATCCTGATAAATAGTTTTTTTAGATAGAGTTTCCACTTCTTCTTCCAGTTTGGAGGTAAAACGGGACTCGGTAACCACTGGCTGGGTTGCGGATAACACTTGTGGCGGTTCGCTTGACTCAACTAAAACCGGCTGATCTTTTAAAAAATTTTGCCCTAAAAATATTAAAATAACTATTAAAATTGCCCCCAAATATCTTTCCATTTTATGCGCTTAACCAGTCGTCTTTATCTATATCATTCGTATCTTTAAACTGGCTATTGGATATAATCAAATGTTCCGGGATGTCGGATAAAAATCTTGAAACCAAGTTACTGCTTCTTTTCCCAAAATACAACCTTTGTCTCGTATGGGTTAAATAGAGTTTATTCATGGCCCGGGTAATGCCCACATAGCAAAGACGGCGTTCTTCTTCCAGTTCATGAGGCGCCATCAAAGACCGGGAATGGGGGAACAAACCTTCTTCCATGCCCACCATAAAAACTATGGGAAACTCCAAGCCTTTGGCAGAATGTAATGTCATTAGGGTAACCGCATCACTGGTTATTTTTTTGTCATATCCGTTTTCCACCAAAGATACATTTTCCAAAAATTCAGTTAAATTAGGAAACTCCTCTGCCACAGATCGCAGTTCTTTGACATTTTCCATTCTACCCTTGCCTTCTTCTGTTTTATCATCAAGATAATCAAGATAACCCGTGCGAGTCAGCACTTGGTCTAATAAGACTAATGTGACTAATTGGTCTAATTTGGAATTTGCTTCAGCAGCAAATTCCAAAACTTTGTTTAATCTGCCTTTGCCGATTTTTTCCGCGCGCTTTAGAGCCACAGAATCCTTGGGATTTTGCATAAGCCGTAAGTACGAGAGCACATCTTTAATTTCTTTTCTGGCATAAAAACTGACTCCGCCAACCAGCTTATAAGGAATACCTGATTTTAAAAATTGTTCTTCTAATGACCTTGATTGGGCATTAGTTCTGTATAAAACTGCTACACCTCCGAGGTGTAATCGCATTTTTTCACCTCGGAGGTGATTAATAATAAACAGTGCTTCTTCTATTTCATTTTTTACTTCAATAATTTCTATTTTTTCGCCACCGTTTTTATCAGTCCACAGTTTTAAGATAGGATGAGTTGTATTTTTGGAAATAATCGCATGGGCTGCGTCTAGAATGTTTTGGGTTGATCTATAATTTTGTTCCAGATTAAATACTTTTGTTCCCGGATAATCTTTTTGGAAATTAACAATGTTTCTAAAATCTGCTCCCCGAAATGAGTAAATTGATTGGGAAGCGTCTCCAACTACGCAAATATTTTTGTGGCGGTTAGCCAGATATTTGGAAATTAAATACTGGGCAGGGTTGGTATCCTGATATTCATCAATTAAAATATATTGATATTGGATTTGATAGCGGGTTAAAATCCGCGGGTCGGTTTGAAAAAGTTTAATGGTTTTTAAAAGCAAATCATCAAAATCTAAAGCAGAATTTTTCTCTAAAATTTTCTGGTATTCAAGATATATTTTGGCCACAATTTCCTGAAAATAACCTCTGGCATATTGGGGGTATTCAAGGGCGGAAATCAGCTCATTTTTGGCTTCGGATATGGTAGCTCTAACTGCAGAAGGAGATGTTTTTTGAATGGGGATTGCTAAATTGGCCATGGCTTCTTTGATAGCATCCAAAGCGTCACTTTCATCATAAATAGCAAAACCAATTGGTAGTCCAAGAGTTCTTCCTTCTTTCCGTAAAACTTTAGCGCAAAAAGAATGAAATGTTCCCATAACCGGAGTAGTTGGTAAATTTCCAATTAATTTCTTGATTCTCGCAACCATCTCGCCGGCAGCTTTATTGGTAAAAGTTAAAACTAAAATATTTTCCGGAGGGATTTTCTTTTCGGAAATTAAATAAGCTACTCTGTATGTCAAAGCTCTGGTTTTGCCTGAACCTGCCCCGGCCAAAATCAAAACCGGTCCTTCAGTTGCTATAACTGCTTTTTGCTGCTCGGGATTTAAATCATCTAAAAGATCTGGCATGCCACTAATATTAACATCTTGAAAAATAATTTTGTTAGTGATATATTAAAAATATGCTTCATGAGCAAGAACCACAGCCAAGTAAAAGAAGTTATTCTCTTCCCAGAAGGGTGTTTTTAAGTGCTATCTTTGCTGTTGGAGCAGTAGGCTGTTCATTCATTCCAGACAGGTGGTCGGAGTACCATTATGCTGCACTGCAGGGAACAATAGGGTTAAATACACCAAGAACAGGACCCAATGAGGCAGAAGATCAGTTTTTCAAAAGCAGAAAAGATTTCTTAAGAGGTAGTGCAGTTAGTCAACCAAGAACAATTTTGTTCAGCGATGGAGATGGTAGATGGAATCTTCAAATTGCAGCTCCCGGAGATGGGTGGGTGCCAAGAGCTTTTACAGTCATGAGACATATTGGTAGTGATGTGGTAGATACTTGTGTGGCAGAGTCGGCAGAAAGATTTGCTGCCTACCAACGATTATTTGAAGATTTTGAAGAAAGAAAAATAGCCCCGCTTGGGACACTAAGAGTAATTATGGATGGTGAACCACAGAATTGTAGTACCCTTTTTAAATAATAATTTTTCCCCTGGACAATTTTGAAAAAGGCTGTTTGTATTTTTAACTGGATTTTTCCAGGGTTTGAATGAGTATTTTAGGGGTTAAGACTTTTTGAGGTTTTAAGAAACCTTTTACCTTTTGATTTAAAAAATGTTTTTGATCAAGAGTAATTAAATAATTTGTTTTGGCTTGTTTTGCTTCCTGTAAAATCACCGCATCTTTTTCTACGATGACTTTTTTGGCTCTGATGATCAATTTCAGGTCGGGTACCTGTTCGATCAGTTTTAACTTGGTAACCAGCATAAAAAACCGTTCCAAATGGAAACTTTGAAGTTTATTTCGAACGTTTCTTTCCACTTCTGTTAAAACAGTAGGGGAGGTGATTAAGTTTATCTTTTTAAGAGTAAAAAGTTTGGAGGATCCACCCGTTGGTGAGTTGACTGCTGAAAAAAGTACGCTGGAGTCCAGAAAAGCGGTTTTCATTTATAAAGCATCTTCTTTTTGCCACTGCTCAATCTCTTCATTGCTAAATTCTCTGGTAAAGCTCAAGAGCTTGGGGTCAATATAGGTTTTTTGATAAATAGCTTTGAGCGCTTTCTGCAGCTTATTTAAATAGTCAATATCCACCAAAGCAGCCTTTGGGCTGCCGCCTTTTGTTAAAACAACATAATTTTCACCCTTGGCTACCTCGGTTAAATCACCCAGTCTGGCTCTGGCTTTGGTTAAGGGAATGATATTAGCCATATTTCCATTCATATTAAATAATTATACCACAAACAGATAAAAATGTCAACTATTATGTAATAAATTATGTAACTTGTATTGTAACAAAAATTTTGCATGTAGACAATTTTAGAAAGGATTTGTTATTATCAATTCTTATGATAAAACTTTTGGATTTTTGGGCTGTGTGGTGCGGGCCTTGTAAAATAATGGAACCGGTGATTGAAGAAATTGAAAAAGAATTATCCGGAAAAGTGGAAATTGAAAAAATTAATGTGGATGAAAAGCCGGCAAAAGCTTCGGAGTTTGGAGTGATGAGCATTCCCACTTATATTATTTTAAAAGATGGGCAAGAAGTGGCCAGAAGAATTGGTGTTACTTCCAAAGCAGAACTGTTAAAATTACTTCAGTAATGAAAAATATCTGGATTATTGCCAACTGGAAATCAAACAAAAATATCCAAGAAGCTCTGGATTGGGTGGCTAAAGTAGGACCGCAAATTTCCAAAGAAGAAAATCTCAAGGTGATTGTTTGCCCTACTTTTAGTGCTCTTTCCGAAGTTAAAAAAGCTATTCAAGTAGGTAATTTTCCAATGTTAATAGGAGCGCAAAATCTGTCCTCTTTTGGAATAGGTGCTTATACAGGAGAAGAACCAGCAGCTATTTTAAAACAGTTTGCGGATCTGGCAATTTTAGGTCACTCCGAGAGAAGAAAGAATTTTCATGAAACTGATGAAATGGTTGCAAAAAAAGTTGAGCAAGCTTTGGCAAATAGCATTATCCCATTGGTGTGTGTGCAAAACGAAGAAACGCCTGTGCCAAAGGATTGTAACACGATAGCTTATGAACCAATTTGGGCAATCAGTACAGGTTTAACTAATACACCGGGAGCGGGAAGGGCTGATACACCGGAAGATGCGGATAAGGTTGCAGGAGTTTTTAAACAAAAATATGGACCGCAGTTAGAGATTATATATGGAGGAAGCGTTGATTCGTCAAATGTTGAAGGTTTTATCACACAAGAAAATATCGCTGGTGTGCTTGTTGGTAATGCTTCTTTGGATGCGGAAGAATTTTTAAAGATTGTTAAAGCTTGTGAGGAGATTTAGGTGAAGAGAATTGTTTTTAAAACCAACAAACGCGGCAAACACCTTAAAGTTAAAAGATTTCTCCCCCTTGGCTTGGTAATAGTTGTCTTAATTATTATCATGTATTTTTTTACCTCTTCCTCCTCGTCAGTAGTAAATTATATTTTTTCCGGCATTTCGCTTAAATCTACCAACGGTTTTGTTAATATTCTGCTTTTAGGCATTGCAGGAGGTACGCATGACGGAGCTTTTTTAACAGACACAATTTTGGTGGCTTCGTATAATCTTAAAGAAAACAAACTAAAATTAATTTCAATTCCCCGGGATCTTTGGTTGCCGCCCTTACAAAGTAAAGCTAACGCAGTTTATCAAATTGGTCTATCTGATCATAATGGTTTAGGGTTATCTAAAACTGTCATGGGCAATATTTTAGGAATACCGATTCACTACGGCTTAAGAGTGGATTTTAGAGGTTTTGTGCAAGCTATAGATACGATTGATGGGATAGATGTTTTAGTAGACCGGTCTTTTGATGATTACAATTATCCGATTGAAGGGCAAGAAAACGATCTTTGCGGATATAAAGAAGAAGAAAAAGAATTTTCCGAAGAAGAAGCAAAAAAGTTAAATATAGAGGTAGGCAAAAGAAAAGTGTTGATTGCTCCTGATGGCAGCATTGCAACTGATTCGGCGGAGGAGAATAAAGGAATTAAATATTTTAGTTGCAGATATGAACATGTTAGATTTGAAAAAGGTCTAATGCATATGAGCGGGGCAGTGGCCTTAAAATTTGTTAGAAGTAGGCATGGAACAAATGGCGAAGGATCTGATTTTGCGAGGTCTGCAAGGCAACAAAAAGTGATTGATGCAGTCAGGAAGAAAATCCTTTCTTTTGAAACACTAACAGATCCTCAAAAAATATCTGATTTGGTGAAAACTTTGGGTAAAAGCATTGATATGGATATTTCAGTAAAAGATGCCATTGAGTTTTTGAATTTGTCCCGTAAATTAAAAAATAGTCAAAGTTTTGTTTTGGATGACAGGAAATCGCTCCTTGTTCATCCAGATGCCTCCGGCTACGGAGGGGCGTTTGTTTTAATTTCGCAAGATGATGACTTTTCAATTATTCATGATTATGTTAGAAAGATACTCAAGGAAGAAATAACAGAATATGAATCTACTGCTTCTGCACGGCCCGGCAATAAATAGTTCCCGCCAAAAGCTTTTACAGCTCAAACAAAAATTTGATCCTGAAGCTGTAGTGGTTTTTGAAAAAGGAGCAGAACTGACGGAAATTTTGACAAATTTACAGTCACAATCTCTTTTTGGAGAAGAAAGATTAGTGATAGTAGAAAATCCGCCTGATGATTATATTTCTACTTTGTCACTAGTCACTAGTCACTTGTCACTAGTTATTTGGTTTGACCACGAAGTAGATACTAAGAATTTTCAAGGTGAGATATTTTTCTTTCCGGAGGCAAAAGAGATTTCTGTTTTCCCATTTTTAGATTTTCTTGGGAATAGAGACAAAAGAGCATATCTTGAATTGGACAAATTAAAACAAAATTATGACAGTCAATATTTAATAACTATGATTTTATATTTACTTAGAAATTTAAATTGTACTCCAAAAAACGCCAAAGATTTTGTTAAAAAGAAAAACGAAAGAATGAGAAAAAATTTTTCCGCAGATGAATTGGCAAATCTGTATCAACTGGTTTTAAATACTGATTTTAAAATTAAATCCGGCCTTTTGGAAATTGCTCAAGCAGAGTTCTTATTGGTTAATTTGTTTTTGGATTAAATCCAGATCTTTTTGATCAAATGTTCCGTCCCCGTTTAAATCCGCCTTGTTTTTTAAAACCAGCGCATAATCTGAAGTATTTATTAAACCATCTTTGTTTAAGTCAAATTTTTTCCTTTGGTTATCCGAAGGAACGGTTAAATCTACATTTTGGCCTATTTTTAATGGAGGCAAAAGCTGGAACGATTGTAAATTAAAGATAGCGCTTACCTCTCCTTTGCCAGATATGATTGTAACTTTGGCAGTTTCATTTCCAATCGGCGTAAATACATCCGACAGATCGGTTTTGCGGGCGAAAGACAGGGGAATTAAAAAATTTCCGGAATTTTTTATCAGGGCGGATTGGGTTACTGCCCCGGAGATGGATAAATAGGCAACCCCTTCATTCAAAGGCTCGTTTTCTTCCAACACAGATCCTATAACGGGTTTTTGGCCGTTTTGTGCTGTTGGGGGAGAAGCAGTAGTTACCTCAAATATTTCTGATTTAAGTTTACCTGAAATTATTCTATATTTGTAAGTGGTATTTGGTTGTAGGTTTTTAAGAGTTATATAATGCATGCTATGCGCTTGGGGGGTATTCCCGTCTCTATCGTCTATGGCAACCTGCTCATTACCAGTAGGTCCAAAGCTAAGAAAAGATATAACCTCGGTTGGAGTTTGCCAGGAAACAGTTAGCGACAGATCTTCAATGTTGCTTAAGATGATATTTTTAGGGGTGATATCAGGAGTAGCTCTGGTAATAAATATCTGTTCCCGCAAGATCATAAAAATACCAATAGCTATTCCTAAAATAATTATGCCAAGGCCGAGTAATGTTGGGATTTTAAATTTATTAAAAATTGCGGCCATATTTACTCTAATAATTGTGTTTCAAAGTTAGGATTTATTGGTTCCACAACTTCCTGCCACTTTTGAGGGATTTCTACTTGTTTTTGCGAATGCAGTATATCAAAAATTACCCAGGCGCTAATGGTTACAAAAGTTAAAATTACGGCAATAAGCCATTGTTTTTGGGTCATTTTAGATAATATGCCTTTCCGTTTACAGACATGATTAGATTTTTGCCTTCAGTAACTTTATTTAAGCTTAATTTTTCTATGGAAATTAATCTACTGCTTATTTTTAGATCTTGCAAGATAGAAGTTAAAGCTGAATACGAACCTTCTATATTAAAGGTAAAAGCTATTTCGCCAAGAGCATTTTTGCTTTCATTTGTTGTATTTTCCAATACCAGCGGTTGGATTTGCAAAGCGGAAATGGAGGCTTCATTTGTTTTGGCAGATGTTTCCAGGGCTTGGGAGAGTGATTTTATTTCAATATTGTCTGGTATGGCTGCGCGGATCTTATTTTTAATATTCTGGTTAAGCAATTGGTAGTTTTCCCTGCCTTTTGACAGATTATCTGTCTTCTCATTGATTTGAGCGACAATTTTATCCGAATCAGCTAATTGTTTTTGTAGAACTAGTATTGTTTCGATTGTTGGTTTAATAGCGAATACAATAAAAACAGACATAGTTAAAAGAGAAAAAATGGCCGGCCCGTAAGTTTTAATAATTGGAAGCCGGGCAAGAGGCTTAATGTAAGTAAAATATCTGGAATAACGGTTAGATTCTTTCATAAATTTTTTCCTCCCGGGGCAATATTGTAAGTTGCTTCAATTGTAAACTTAATAAAAGCTTCTTCCAGCCCTGCGCTGGAAAGGGTTGCATTGCTAAAATGTTTATCTTCTTTGAGCTTGGTGATAAAAGTAATGACACCATTGTTATTTTGGGCTTGGGCGCTGATACGGACAGTCACTTTATTAGAGGTTTTTTCCAGATTAAGACTGGTTATTGTGACAGATAAAGGAGTATTGTTTCCAATCTGCTGCAAAATTTGAGGATAATCGGGCTCGTTTGTTTTGAATGCATTAATGGTTGCGAGTTTAAGTTGCGTTTGCTTGATCAATATCTCATCAGGTTTTAAAGTTTCAATATAGGGGATTTGTTCCTCAATGGTTTCTTTTCTTGCATTAAGATCATAGTCCAGTTTAAAGCGGGTGAAAAAAGCTATTAGTACTATTGCCTCTACAAGTATAAAGATGAAGCGGCCACTGGAAAGCAACCATCGAAAAATTTTGACCAATAGTTTTTCAGGATTGCTTTGCGGTTTTAGAAGATCAAGATTAATAGCGACTTTAAGTTTAGTTTTGGACATAGATACATTATACATGGTATACTATTGATATAAAGCGTAATTACTGGAGTTGCGATCTAGGAGCTGAGAGTAAAAATACTCTACGGAAGCTTAACCGTAAAACAAGCAAGCTGATGTCGTTTTAAAAGCGGAGTCAGCGTGAAGAGCTTGTAGCCAAAGGTTACAGGAAACAAGGTGGAACCACCATGTACTGAATGGTAGATGGCCCTTGTAAGTCAGGTAAAGCCTGATTTGCAAGGGTTTTTTTAATGCAAAAAAGAAATATGAAATACGCAAAAGATTTATTAGAAGTAATTGGCAATACGCCTTTGGTAAAACTAAATACTATTGTTGGGGGCATTGATGCTCTTGTTTTGGCAAAGCTTGAATATTTAAACCCCGGGGGCAGCATGAAAGATCGTATTGGTATTACGATGATTGAAGACGGCGAAAAAAAGGGTTTATTAAAAAAAGGTGGGTTAATTGTGGAGCCGACAAGCGGCAACACGGGTGTTGGACTGGCAATTGTAGCAGCTATTAGAGGTTATAAAGTAATTTTTACCATGTCCTGGAAAATGAGTATGGAAAAAGAAATGATGCTGCGCGCTTACGGTGCCGAAGTAGTGCGGGCTCCTGCAGATGTAGGGCCGGATGATCCAAGGCACTACATTAATGTGGCTAAGCAAATTGCAAAAGATAAAGGGGGATATTTCCCAAACCAGTATTTTAATAAAGCCAACATTCTAGCTCATTATCAAACAACCGGGCCGGAAATTTGGCGCGATACAACAGGGAAAATTACTCACTTGGTAGCACCGGTTGGGACAGGTGGAACGATTTCCGGGACTGCAAAATTTTTAAAAGAACAAAATCCCAGTATAAAGGTTATCGGGGTAGATCCGGAAGGATCTTTGCTACACCACTATTTTTATCATACAAAGGGGCAGGTAAAACCGTATAAAGTAGAAGGTCCGGGTGAAGATTTTATGCCCGGGGCGCTTGATATGGGTGTAATAGACGAAATGGTGGTGGTAAGCGACAAACAGTCTTTTGATATGGCAAGAAAATTAGTCAAAACAGAAGGTATTTTTGCCGGAGGTTCAAGCGGGATGGCAGTATTTGGAGCATTAAAAATTGCAAAGAAACTGCCGAAAGAGGCAATCGTTGTTGTGATCTTGCCGGATTCGGGTAGAAGCTATGTTAGTAAGTTTTATTCAGATATTTGGATGAAAGAAGAAGGGTTTGTATGAGTAAATTTGCGACAAAAGCTATTCATATTGGTAGCGAGCCTAATTTAGAGATAGGAGGCAGCGGTGATGTGGTCGTCCCCATTCATCTCTCTACAACTTTTGCCAGAACGAATGTTTATAAGCCTATCGGAGGGTATGAATACTCAAGAACTGGAAATCCGACCCGTCATGCTTTGGAAAAGAACTTAGCTGTTTTGGAAAACGGCAAATTTGCTTTTGCTTTTTCCTCGGGACTTTCCGCGATTACCAATACTTTGTTGCTTTTGCAAAACAATGACCACAGCATATCTATAGATGATGTTTATGGAGGCACAAGAAGATTATTTACCAAAGTGTTTAAACGATTTGGGTTACAATTTAGCTTTGTCAATTTTACAAAAGGTAAAGATATTGTAAGTCATGTCAAACCCAATACCAAAATGGTCTGGATAGAATCGCCCACAAACCCTTTGATGAAAATTGTTGATATAGCCTCTGTTTGCAAAACAGCAAAAAAGAAAAATGTATTAACAGTAGTTGATAATACATTTGCTTCTCCATATTTTCAAAAACCCCTGGATTTAGGGGCGGATATTGTGATTCACTCCCTGACAAAATACATAGGAGGACACAGTGATGTAGTGGGAGGGTGTGTAGTGGTTAAGGATAAAGCTTTAGCTGAAAGAATTGGCTTTTTACAAAATGCTGTTGGTGGGATCCTCTCGCCGTTTGACTCTTATTCAGTGCTGCGGGGTATTAAAACCCTGGAAATAAGAATGCAAAAACATGATGAAAATGCTAAAAAAATAGCAGCATTTTTATCTAAACATAAAAAGATTAAGAAGATATATTATCCTGGTTTTGGTGGTATGTTATCTTTTGAATTGCAAGGAAATAAACAAACAACAATTAATTTTATGGAGGCCTTAAAAATTATTGTTATTGCAGAAAGCTTGGGAGCAGTAGAATCTTTGATTGATCATCCTGCTTCCATGACGCATGCTTCTGTACCAAAAGAAGCTAGAGAAACAATAGGCCTATCTGATAAATTAATCAGGCTTTCTGTGGGAATTGAGGATCCGGAAGATTTAATTATTGATCTTTCCCAGGCTTTGAGTAAGATTTAGGGGATTTTTTGGCAGAACTGGCGCCTTTTGACAACCTAGATTTTAATCTTGAAGCTTTGTTTTTATGAATAAGATTTACCTTGACTGCTTTATCCAGGCCGCTATAAACCGCCTGTAGATTTTTCGGCGATTTGTCAAGGCGGGCTTTTTTTATAAGAATCTTTAGGGCTAGCTCTCTTTTTTTATTGCGGGCGGTTCTAGTTTTATCTTTTCTAACCTTTTTGATTGCTGATTTGATGATAGGCATGGCATGTATAGTACCATAAATGCTACTATATTTAAAATATGGTTAAAAATTTATTCTTACTTCTTTACTCAAGACAGACATCAATTTTGTCCGCAGCATCAATAATTATGGCCACCATGATGCTATCTAAAGTTTTAGGTCTGGTTCGCGATCGACTCCTAGCCCATGTATTCCCGCCTGATAAAATAGATATTTTTTGGGCGGCATTCAGGTTACCGGATTTAATATTTCAGATAATTATTCTGGGAGCTTTATCTGTGGCTTTTATTCCTGTATTTACCGAGCATTTGGAAAATAAAGGTAAAGAAGATGCTTTTGAAATGGCAAGATCAGTACTAAGCGTATTCTTGTTTATATTTATTTTGGCAACAATTTTGATTTATGTATTAGCAGAGCCGATTATTAGTAATTTTATATCGCCCGGCTTTACTCCTGAAAGACAAATGCAAGTAGTAGGGCTGACCAGGATAATTTTATTTGGTCAGGTTATTTTAGTTTTAGGGTCATTTTTTATTGGTATTTTGCAATCTTTGCAAAGATTTATTGTTCCGGCTTTGGCCCCTGTTTTTTATAATCTGGGAATTATTCTGGGTATAGTATTTCTTTCTAAAGAATTTGGTATTATGGGCGCTGCTTTTGGCGTAGTAATAGGTGCGTTTTTACATGTCATAGTGCAATTACCATTGGTTTGGTCTATGGGTTTTAGATTTAAATTTCCCTTTAAATTTTTTAATCCCGGGGTAAAAGAAATAATACGGCTTATGAGTGTGAGAACTTTTGGCCTTGCCGCCGAACAAATTAACGAGACAGTTGGCTTGGCGCTGGCCTCGCTTGCCGCAATTGGATCTGTAACTTATTTAACATTTGCGCAGCATTTGCAAGTTGTACCAATTGGTCTTTTTGGGGCAACGCTTGCCCAAGCTGCTCTGCCGGTTCTTTCATCGGAGAGGGCCCGCGGCAAGATAGAAGAATTTAAGATAACGGTTCTAACAACATTGCACCAGATCCTTTTTTTGGCCTTGCCGGCAGCAGCCATATTAATAGTTTTGCGGGTACCTGTTGTCAGACTGGTCTTCGGAGCAAGTCAGTTTGATTGGGAGGCAACTGTTTTAACAGGCAGTACTTTAGCTTTTCTATCCGTAGGGCTCTCTGCTCAAGCTATCTCTTTACTTTTGGTAAGAGGTTTTTATGCGCTTAAGGATACTAAAACACCGGTTTTGGTCTCTTTGATTGTGGTGGTATTAAATATTATTTTGAGCGTTTATTTTATTGTCATTTTAAAGCTTGATGTTTGGAGCATTGGTTTGGCTAATTCTATAGCTGCCATTCTTTCTGCAGTTTTACTTTTTTGGACGCTTCATTTTAAGGTGGGAAAATTTGATTTGAATAAGATACTAATTCCTTTCTTGAAGATGATTATGGCCGCCATAATTATGGGTGTGGCTTTATATGTGCCAATCAAACTTTTAGATCAAGTTATTTTTGATACTACTAAAACAATAAATCTTTTGGCTCTGACAGGTATTTCTTCTGTCTTTGCTTTATCTGTCTATGTAATATTGGTTTGGTTTTTGAAAGTTCAAGAACTGGATACATATGTTGAACTTTTGAAAAGATTTGGTAAGTTCCAAACAAGATTGAAGTCTAAAGAAATTCTGCCGGAAATTGTCTAATGAAGATCCGAAATTTTTGTATTATAGCCCATGTGGATCACGGGAAATCTACTTTAGCTGATAGGTTTTTGGAAATTTGCCACACTATCCCGGCAGATAAAATGAAACCGCAGCTATTGGATTCTTTGGCTCTGGAGCGTGAACGGGGTATTACCATTAAACTAGCTCCCGTGCGATTAAATTACACTTTGCACTTTGAACTTTACACTTTAAACTTAATTGATACCCCCGGCCATGTTGATTTTTCTTATGAAGTTTCAAGATCTTTGGCAGCAGTTGAAGGAGCAATACTTCTGGTAGATGCTACTGTTGGAATACAAGCTCAAACTTTGGCTCATGGTCTTGCTGCGATGGAGCAAAACTTAACCTTGATTCCGGTTATCAACAAAATAGATCTGCCAAATGCGGATATTGAAAATACAAAAAAGCAACTGGTTGAAACTTTTGGCTTTAATGGACAGGAAATACTTTTGGTTTCTGCAAAATCAGGTGAAGGAGTTGAAGATTTACTAAAGGTAATAATTGAGAAAATTCCTCCTCCCAAAGAAGACAATTCTTTCTTGCGGGCTCTTGTTTTTGATTCTTTTTATGATCCTTTTAAAGGAGTTGTGGCAGAGGTAAGAATTGTCAGCGGACAAACACCTTCTATTAATACGCCAATTTATTTTTTGCAAACCAAAGCTAGAGGTCATATTTTGGAAACCGGTTTTTTTGCTCCACAACTAACACCAACAAATATTCTATCGTCAGGTGAGATTGGTTATATTGCAACAGGAATTAAAATTCCGGATTTAGTTAGAGTAGGAGATACTATTTCCACAGAGTTAGATGTTTCTCCTTTGCAGGGTTATAGAGAAGTTAAGCCAATGGTGTTTGTCGGGCTTTATCCAATAGACCAGGATGAATATCAGGATATCAAAGATTCTCTTCATAAATTTAGACTCAATGATCCTTCTTTTATTTTTGAACTGGAACATTCGCAGGCTTTGGGTTCTGGTTTCAGGTGCGGATTTTTAGGCTTACTTCATGCTGAAGTTGTTCAGGAAAGATTATCCGAAGAATATGGAGTAGACCTTTTGGCCACCATACCATCTGTGGAGTATATGATAGATGGTAAAATTATCGATAATCCGGCAGAATTTGATGCATCAGCTAAAATTATTCAAGAACCTTGGGTTAATTTAAAAATATTCGCTCCACAGCAGTTTCTTGGTAATGTCATGGAATTACTGCAAGACAAAAGAGGAAAATTTAAAAACATGCAGCATTTTGGGTCTCAAGTAGAATTTTTATATGAAATGCCTTTGGCGGAGATGATTACTGATTTTTATGATAAGTTAAAATCAGTATCCAGTGGGTTTGCCTCGCTGGATTGGCAATTTTTAGAATTTAGGGAGGTGGATGCGGTTAAAGTGGATATTTTGGTAGGAGGGGAAAAAGTGGATGCTCTGTCTCAGATTGTGTTTAAAGAAAAAGCAGAATTTATTGGTAGAAGAATGGTGGAAAAATTAAAAGAGGTACTGCCCCGTCAAAATTTTGAAGTGGCGATACAGGCTTTAATTGGCGGTACGATCATAGCAAGAGAAACTCTGGGAGCTTTTAGAAAAGATGTTACAGCCAAGTTATATGGAGGGGATAGGACCAGAAAAGATAAGCTTTTGGAAAAACAGAAAAAAGGCAAGAAAAAAATGAAAATGATCGGCCGCGTAGAAATCCCCCAAGAGGCATTTTTGAGTATACTTAAATCATGAAGAAAAATATAGTTCGTGAAGGATATAATAAAGCTGCTGAAGATTATTCAGCCTCCAGAGATGAATTTGCCAATCTAGCAGATTTAGAAAAGTTAAATTCTCTTTTGAAACCCCACTCCACCATTTTGGATATTGGTTGTGGTGCCGGTATACCTGTGGATAAATTTTTTGTTGATCATGGTCATCAAGTTATCGGTATAGATATTTCTGAAAAACAGATAGAGTTAGCCAAGAAAAATGTGTCAGGTGGAGAGTTTAAGGTTAAAGATATGTCAGAGCTTAAAACCGGAGAATATCAGGTTGATGCCGCAGTCTCTTTTTATGCCATCTTTCATATTTCCAGACAGGAACATCAAGTTCTATTTAAAAAGATTAATTCCTTTCTTCCGCATGGCGGTTTGATATTGGTTACCATGGGAGCCGGTGAATATGAGGGGGAAGAGGAAAATTTTCATGGGGTTAAAATGTGGTGGAGTCATTATGGGGCAGAGAAGAATACAGAGATTATTAAAACGGCCGGTTTTGAGATTTTACTGGATGAAATTGATGAAGGAGATAATGAAAGACATCAGATAATTCTGGCAAGAAAATTAAAATGATTTAAATCATTAAAGTAAAATTAGCGGTAGGTTTGGGTGGTACGGCGTTTAATGGTTGATACAATTATTTCCTTTATAGATGTGTCTATTTGTAAAAATAATCTATAAGCACCAATTCTTAATCTATGGGTAGCATCAGAGGTGTGTATTTTTTCAAGATCCATTTTGAAAGGATCAATACTCAATTTATCTACACCATCTTTAATTCTTAGCTGATTTTCTTTAGGAAATTTCTTGAGAACTTTAATCGCTTTTTTGGAAAATGTAACTTCGTACATTTAGATACCTAACTGCTCCCAAACTTTTTTAGCAGGTACACCATTGCCCGCTTTAACATCAGCAATAGCAGTATTGATTTCTTTAATTAGTTTTGGATTTGAATCAGCTATTTTTTCAAATAGCTCTTCACGTTCTAAGTAAGTAGTAACATCCATCAGTACTCCTTTGGGTTGGCCATGTTGAGTTACAACAATCTCACCTTCTCTGGAAAGCCCATTTAATATATGAGTAAGCTCTTTTCGTAAATCGTCGGTTCCCACAAATTTTTTATCTAATAAGTCTGATATTGTAAATGTTTGCATAAGGATATCATAACATATTCCTTAGGCTTTGTCAAGATAGTGTCCTAGTTCACTACTTTTG